>JABTUA010000002.1:2573174-2896732 GCA_015075635.1 Polyangiaceae bacterium | reverse complement strand
GTCGCGGCCACCGTGCAGGTCTTGGCGGTCCAGCAGCTGGTCGCCACCTGGCAGGTCTTGGGGAAGCTGCACGAGCAGCTCTTGAACAGGCTGGAGACGCAGTCCCAGCCGCAGTGCGCCGCGTCCGAGAAGTAGTCCACGCCGCACTGGGTGGCCGAAGTGACGGTCTTGTAGCCGCAGATGGCGCCGCTGGTGACGTATTGGCTGCCGCAGACGGCCGCGTCGGTGACGGTCTTGGTGCCGCACAGCGCCGCGTCGGTCACGACCTTGGTGCCGCAGAGCGCGCCGTCCTTCACCGTCTGGTAGCCGCAGACGGCCGCGTCGGTGACGGTCTCGTAGCCGCAGACGGCCGCGTCGGTCACCCACTGCACGAGCTCCTTGCCGGCCACGATGGGGATCTCGACCTCCGCGTGGCCGGTCAGATCCACGCCGCTCTTGGTGATGCTGCCGCTCATCTCGATGAGCGAGACCGGGGTCGTCATCTTTCCGCTCACGAACATGCCGTTCTTGTCGAGCAACAGGTGCGCGTCGGCGCCCAGGTCGATGCTCTTGACCGCGAGCCGACCGTCCAGGGTGACGTACCAACCGTTCGGGTCTCCGTTGAAGTAGCCGACGGCGTCGAGGCTGCCGGAGAGGCCGACTAGCGGTGAGATGCTGGTGGTCGCCTTGCCCTTGATCAGCACGCCGTTCTCGTCGATGTCGAGGCTGGCGGTGGCCATCGCCAGGTCGTCGAGGTCGAGGCCGGTCCACTCGCCGAGCTTGCCGGCGTCGAGGCTCATGTCGCCCTGCGCCTTGAAGTAGCTCTCTTCGAGCTTGCTCGAGGCCAGGCCTGCCACCTTCAGCTCCGCGCTGTTCTTGATCGGGAGCTGGGCGAGCCAGCCGTTGCCCGCCGTGATCTTGCCGCTGTACATGGCCCAGGCGCCGTCCTGCCCCACGTGGGCGACGGTGGTGGCCTGCGCGATGGGGATCTCGAACGCGAGCAGCTTGGCGTCGATGCTGACGTCCACCTGGGAGTTCGAGCCGTAGTTGACTCCGTCGGTAGCGCCCTGGAACATGGTCTTTCCGTCGTCGTTCGGATCGAAGTCCACGACGGTGTTGCCGCCGATGGCGAGGGGGATCTTGGCGAAGTTCAGGTTCAGCTTGCCGCCGAGCCACATGTGGCCGTCGAAGCTGGCCTTCTGCGCGTCGAGGCCCCAGGTGTTCTCGGGCGTGAAGGGCAGGTGCCCGCCGATCGAGAAGCCGACGCTCGCCTCGTCCACCGGGCCCATCAGCCCGCCCAGCGAGGCGCGGAGGAAGAACGCCGGATCCGTGGGATCCAGCGTCATGGTCGCGCTCTGGTTCACGGCCGTCGAGACGCTCAGCGAGCCGATCTTCGCGTCGAGGCCAGCGGAGAAGGTGAAGTAGAAGTACTTCCGGTCGTCCTTCAGCGGAGCGTCCACGTTCTCGATGTCCTTGCCGAGCTCCCAGCCGACGGAGCAGTAGACCAGGTCGCCCAGCTCGACGCCGCTCATGAAGCCCAGGTTGGGGAACGGCAGGCGGGCGGTCCCTTCGAAGCTCTGGAGGCCTTCGCCCTTCGTCGAGTCGTACTTCAGCATCAGCTTGCCCTCGGCCAGCGTGACGCTCTGGTTGCCGGGGACCTCGATCATCACCGAACCACTGAGCTCGAAACCGTTCTCGAGCTTCTTGACGTTCTTTGCCAACGTGCGCAGCACCGCGGGCACCTTGCCTTTGGGGTCGAGCACGAAGGTGGCGAAGCCGTTGTCTGCGACGGCGCCGTCCTTGGCTTCCGTCCAGTCCTTGGCGGCCGCACCGTACTCGGCGGAGCTCGCCTCCTCCCCGGGCGCAGCGCCGCCGGATTTCTGCGAGTCCGAGCAGCCGTTGCCGTCCACCGCCTCGCCCGCGGGCGTGCCCGGGCACAGGTCCTGATCCGTGGGCAGGCCGTCGGCGTCGCCGTCCTGGCTCTCGGAGCAGCCGGCCTGATCGACCCACTTCGAGGTGCTGAGCTCCGGGCAGCGATCCTTCGCGGCGATGACGCCGTCGCCGTCGTGGTCCGAGCTCGGATCGACGGCGCCGGGCACGGGGTCGTTGCTGGCGCTGCCGCCGGCGCAGCCGGTGACGAGAGCAGCCATCAGGATCAAGGAGGTGTAGGTGACGGGGCGGACCATGTTCGTTCGTGTTCTCCTGTTCGGGTTCGTGGCTCCCTTCAGCACGCCCCGTGCCAGCCACGAACCCGCAGGAATCACGCTGGATGGGCCCCAACGTGCAAGCGCGTGCACCCGGCCCTGGGCAGGCCTTTGCGCCGAGTGCAAAGGCTTGCACCGCCCGTGGTAGCTTCGGCGCATGACGGCGCGCCGGGTGACGCTGGGCCTGTTGACGGTTGGGGTGGCGGTCCTCTTGGCCGCCTGCGGCAGCGATGACGACGGCGGCGGCAGCTCCGCCGCGCAGAGCGACTTCCTTTCCCGCTGCAAGGTCGCTACCGACGCGGCCTGTCAGAAGGGCTTCGACTGCCAGAACTTCTTCGTCACCTCGAAGTACAACAGCGTGGCGCACTGCCAGCACGACGTACACCAGGGCTACATCGACGCGGCCGGGCAGATGAGCGGGCAGCAGCTGACGAGCTGCGCTTCGGCCTGCGATCTGATGAAGTCCGACATCGACGCGCTGACCTGCGACAAATTCACCGACGCGGTCTTCAACACCTACAAGTGTTGATCACCGGCCGAACAGCACGTCGGACATCGAGATCGCGGGGAGGTCCACGCGCTCCCCGACCCCGGGTGGCGTGAACCGCACGTAGCGACTGCCGCGCCACGTGATGAACACGTGACTCTCGGACTCGAGCGGCGCGTCGAGCTCGACGCGCAGCACCTTGGGATTCCCGGCGGGCGTGAGCTCGCCGACGGTGACGGTGACCGCGCCGAGCCTCGGGCCCTCGCCGACCCGCCAGGGGATCTCGGGGGCGCGGAACAGCGTGTCCAAGGCTCCGTCGAAGAAGCCGTCTCGCGCCTCGAGCACGAGCGTGCGCTCGCTGGTGCGCGACACGACCAAGGGGCTCCGGGAGACTCCCAGGCAACGCAGCCGCGCGGGCAAGGCGATCCCGAGTGAGGCGCCGTGCGCCAGGATCTGCGCGCACATCAGCCCGTCCGGGGCGTTCACCACGATCAGCGTCTTGCCCGGGAGATCGTGCGGCACCGCGCCGAACGAGCGCTCGCTGGCGGCGGCGAAGACGCGCATCGAGCCCGCCCGGGCTGGAAGCGAGAGCGGCGCCACGATCAGGTGCACCGCCACGAGGAACAGCGCCATGCGCCGCGAGACCGGGCGTCCGGCGCGCCAGGCTGCCAGGGCCTGGGCGACCAGGCCTGCCCCGGCCAGGCTCGCCACCATCAGCAAGCGGTCATTCGGAAAGGTGGCGCAGCCCGGGAGCACGGCGAGGACCAACCAGAGCGCGTGGAAGCGCGCGACTTCATCGCGACGGACGAGCTGGAAGAGTCCGCGCCCGAGCACGAGGCAGCCGAGCGCAGAGAGCAGCGCGAGCGCGAGGCCGACCGGGCGCGCGACGAACGCCCAGAGATCCGAGCTCAGGCCGCCGAGCTGCGCGAAGAGCAGCAGCGGCAGGCGCTCGACGACCGCGACCGCGAAGGCGAGGGGCGAGTGCAGCGGATCGACGTACAGCCCCGAGCCGTGGGCGCCGTAGCCGAGGAGCGCGTGGGCGACGCGCCAGGCCGCGACCAACACCAGCGCCGGCAGCGCGGCGCCGAGACGCGCGCGGGTGCCCTTCTCGAACACCCAGGCGTGCGCGAGCACGCCGCCGAGCGCGCCGAGCGCGAGCTCGCCGCTGAGCAATCCCGCGCCAAGGGCGCCGAGGGAGAGCAGCGCTCCCGGACGCCAGCCGTCGCGACGCCAGCGATCGTGCGCCCACAGCGTCAGCGCGGCGAAGCAGGTGGCGACGAGCGCGTTGCGGTTCGCGATCCAGCCAGTGGGGAGGCCGTGCCCGTCGTCGACGGCGAAGAGCAGCGTGGCCAACGCCGCGACCCAAGGTACGGCGTGCAGGCGGCGGAACAACGCACCCGCGGCGAGCACCAGCGCGCCGAGCCACGCGAGCGAGTGCGCGTGCATCAGCGCCGGGCGATCGGGCCAGAGCGTGAAGTCCAGCTGGTGCAGCGCCGAGGCCACGGGGCGCCAGAAGGCGACCTTCAAGTCCGGTGGCGCCCACCAGGGTGCGATGCCGAGCTCGAGCCAGCGCGCGAACAGCGCCGGGTCCCCAGAGTAGAAGCGGAACAGGTCCCACTTCGTCGCGAGCGACAGCTCGGGCGGGTTCAACCCCAGGCTGGTCGCGCGCAGGAAGTGATCGTCCGCGACGAAGCCCACGCCGAGGGCCGGCAGGGAGAGCCCGATGCCGAGCGCGGCGGCGCGCCAGGAGAGGCGCGGGCTCCCGAGCCAGCGCTCGAAGCGGGCCCACAGGCTCAACTCGGCCGGATCTTCCCCGCGATGTTCGCCAGCCAGTCGGTGCCCGCGCGCTCCAGGTGGTCGAAGCTCGCGTCGTCGCCGTACGCCACCGCGGACCACATCGCGCGCGAGAGGTTGACCAGACCGCCGATACGGGCCGAGCGCGTCGTGCTCTGAAGGGCGATCGCGGCTTGCTCCGTCTGCGCCAGCGCGGCCATCAGCGTGGCGCGCGGTCCCGACGCCAGGAACAAGCTGCACCATGCCTCCCAGTCGTCCTGGTATGCCTCGGGAGTGGTCGCGCCCAGGCCGAGCTTGTCCGCGAGGTTCGTCAGGTAGTGCCACTTTGGCGCCGGGTCGCTCGGGTCGTAGGCGTCGCCGGAGGCCAGCCACACGTCCACGCCGCTCTCGATCGCCGACGGCTCGAGCTTCGCCGCGGCATCGGGCGAGTGCGCCTTCAACGCCTCGGCGACGCCCGTGGGCGCTCTCTGTCGAGCGCCGTCGTGAATGGCTTGGGCCAGCCAGATCCGTGCCTGGCGCTCGGGCTCCCAGCCCAGGAGCGCGAGCCAGAGCTTCTCGGAGCCGGCCTTGGCGAAGCGCTCGGCGGCCGTCTGCTTGCGGAGCGCGTCCCGGCTCGGAACGGCTCGGGTCGTCACGGTTTGGGCCGGTGCCTGCGCGCGCCTGAGCTTCCTCTTGTTCGACACGGGGCGATTCTACACGAGCGGTCCGCCCGAGCGCCCAGTCCCGCTCGGTAGTTCTTCATCCGCGGGCCGCGGACTCCGTTGGATGAAACCGGACCGCGCCGGGTAGGCTTTGGCGGTCGGTCGGCACCGAGGTCGGCGAGACTATGGTGCGTTCGAGCCCGTTCGGTAGTTGGACCCGGAGCCCCGCGAGCACCCCGTATTGTCGCCAAAGGGTCGCAAGACCCCGGAGCACGCCTAGTAGTCGGGCCGGACAGAGGTTGAGAAGCGACGCGTTCTCGAAGAGTTGAGGACGGTCACGGGTACGGCGCGCGAGCAGGCGCAAATTCGCACTCGAGGTCAGGACGGGCCGGCGCTGGAGGTCGGGGCGTGGCTCTCGGGTGGCGCCGGGCGTTGGTGAAGCGCTGGCGGCGTCGGCGCAGTGGTCGAGCGCACGACGCAGAGCTCGATGACCGCGAGTGCGGCACTGCGTGCAGCTGCCTGGAGGGAGCGCCATCGGACTCGAGCTCGACGCGCAGCTTCCGGACCCACGGCGCTGCCGCTGACAAAGACCACCAAGGGCATCCCGTGCACGCCCGTTTGTTTGCGGGCGTGCGAGCAGCGTTTCAGCGTACGGTGACCTGAAGGAAAGAGCATCGAGACGTCGATTTCTCTTGACGCATTCTCGAGCGACGCGCGTTCGCGTTCGACGACCACGCGGGTGAGGGCCTCTCGCTCGCGCGTGGTGACGCGCTCGTGCGCGTTCGTGCGCGCGACGACGCGCGACGCGTTCAGATGCCCGAAACGCGCTCAGCGTGTCAGCAGCGAGCTCGAAAAATCGCGTGATATGCCAGAAAGCATGAACGCTCTCTCTTCGGTCTCCGACCACGAGCTCCGCGAGCGACTTTCGGCCGCCGTGAGCTCGGAGCGGTCGGCGTGCGCCAACGTCATCTTCCACCTGGCAGAGCTCGACCGCCGCAGGCTGTGTTGTTCCCGTTCCACGCCACACCACCGACAGCGATTCCGCGACTGCGGCAGACCGGAAGCGAGTTCCTCCGGCTCGGCCGGACTGTCTATTTCGATGCGTGTTCCTCCCTCTTCGCCTACTGCACCGAGCGCCTCGGCTATTCCGAGGACAGCGCGACCAAGCGTGTGCGTGTGGCCCGCCTGGCCCAGCAGTTCCCCCAGGTGCTCGATGACCTCGCCAGCGGCGAGCTCCACCTGACGGGGCTGTTCCTGCTCTCCGGCCACCTGACGGACGACAACGCCGAGCAGCTCCTCGCCGAGGCGCGAGGGAAGTCCAAGCGACAGCTCGAGGAGCTGCTCGCCCGCTGGTTCCCGCGGCCGGCCGTGCCGCCGACCATCACCCCGGTCACGCCCGAGCCGGTACAAGGGCAGTTGTCCACATGGTCCGGGGCAGGTACCCCGGCCCCGCCGGCCCAGGCGCCTCGCCCTCGCGTCGAGCCGCTCTCGCCGGAGAGCGTTCGCGTGGAATTCAGCGCCCACGCTGCGTTCCGCGACAAGCTCGAGCAGGCCCGGGCGCTGCTCAGCCACACGGTGCCCAGCGGCGACCTCGCGACGATCCTCGAGCGCGCGCTGGACCTGCTCATCGAGCGGGAGACGAAGCGCCGCGCCGGCGCGGGCAAGCCCCGCAAGCGCCGCGAGACGAAGCCGGGCTCGCGGCACGTTCCGGTGGAAGTCCAGCGAGCGGTCAGGGAGCGGGACGGCGACCAGTGCACCTTCACCGACGCCGAAGGGCGGCGGTGTTCGGCGACGCGCTTCTTGACCATCGAGCACATCGACCCGTTCGCGAAGGGCGGGCCCACGACGGTGGACAACTGCTGCTTGCTTTGCAGACCTCACAACGCCCACCGAGCGCGCCAGGTCTTCGGTGAGGACCACATCCAGAACGAGATCTCGGAGGCGCGAGCGAGGCGAAGACAGAGCACGCCACCGGCGCCACCAGCGCCGACGCCCGCGCCCGAGGGCGGCGTGTCCGAAAAGGTGCTCGGAGCGCTGGTTCGGATGGGGTTCAAGCGAGCGGACGCGCGGCGAGCCGTCGAGCAAGCGCGCCTCTGCGAGGTGGAGCCGCTGCTCGAGCCGATGCTTCGCGCGACGCTCGCCATTCTCACACCGTGAGACGGTTCGGGCACACCCCACGTCGAATGGGGTGTGCACGGATTGCCCTTGGTGGTCATTGTCAGCGGCAGCGCCGTGGGCACGCATGCGGACGAAGGAAAGGAGCTCATCTGTGCCTCGAACAGGTCGCACTCAACGCAGAGTCATCGGCATGCTCGTCAAACGCTTCGGCGACGCGCGCCTCGACGAGGTCCGCGACCCGCGCAACCCACGCGGGCGTCGCTGGGATCTCGGCAGTTTGCTCGCCAGCGCGCTGCTCGGGATGGTGGCCGGGAGCAGGAGCCTGCGCGAGGTCGAGCAGCTGACCGCGGAGCTCACGCCCGCGGTGCGCGCGAAGCTCGGAATCGCACGTCGTGTTCCGGACACTACGTTGCGCGACGCGCTCGCGGCGCTCGAGCCCGACGACGTCCGCCCGGCCCTGCACGCTGCGACTCGCGCCGCCCAGCGCCGCAAGGCGCTCGAGCCCAACGGCTCACCCTTCGGCGTCGTCTCGCTCGACGGCAAGGCGACCCGTGTGCCTGCCGCCGACGACTTCTTCGCCCAGCGTCAGACGGCGCCGGCCGAGGCGCGCCTGCTCGGCCTGGTCAGGACCGTCACGGCCACGCTGACCAGCTCCACCGAGCGACCCGTCATCGATGTCGTCCCGATCCCGGCCAGCACCAACGAGATGGGCATGTTTCAGCGCTGTCTCTGCGCCTTGATGCGGACCTACGCGCGCAGCGACCTGTTTCGCCTCGTCACCTACGACGCCGGCGCGTGCTCCAGAGAGAACGCTCGGGCGGTGCGCGACCTCGGCCTTCACTACCTGTTCGCCGTCAAGAGCACCCAACCCTCCCTCCACACCGAGGCCGTGCGCTGGCTGTGTGGCCTGGAGCCTGACCAGGCCGCCGCCTCCAGCACGGATCTCCACCACGGTCGCTCCGTCGTGCGGCGCATCTACCTCGGTGAAGCCCTTGCCGCGCCGGAAGGTTGGGAGCATCTCAGGACCGTGCTCCGCGTCGAGGTCGAGACGCTCGATTCCAAGGGCGTCCGGGTCGCGAGCGACAACCGCTACTTCGTTTCCAGCTTGCCGCGCTCTCGACTCAGCGAGGTCCAATGGCTGCTCGTCGTGCGCCGCCACTGGGGCGTCGAGACTGCCCATCAGCTTCTCGATGGCGCCTTCGCCGAGGACCATCATCCGTGGATCGAACAGAACCCGCGAGCCACGGTCGTCGTGATGGTGCTGCGGCGCATCGCATACACGCTGCTCGCGCTCTGGCGCGGGGTGACTTTGCGCAGCGACGAACAGCGTAGGCGGCCCTGGCGCGACCTGATGCGCGACATCTGGCTCTGCACAGTCAAGGCCACCGCAGAGACCCCTCGAAACTCGAGTGACCGCCGGCTCCCGCCGGCGCCTGCGTGAGCGCTGCCAAGGCCTTCGCGCCGACCTGCTCTTTGACAGACTTCGCCTCTATCATTGCCCTCGGGCTCCTGCCCCCGTAGCGGCTCGATTGCGCTTGCTCCTGTGCGGCCCAGGCTCCTCTCTACCGCCCCGTCCCGGGTCACCACTTCCCAGCCGGTGGTGGCGACCCAGTTCGACTCGCGGAGAACCGATCGAGACTGCCCGAGCGCCCTCGGTCGTTGCTGCCGCGCTCGCGCCCCGCTAAAGCTGGCGGGAAGGAGAAGCGCGATGCTCAAGGTCGAAGACATCATGACCAAGAACGTGATGACGGTCGCTCCGGGCACGAAGCTCGACGATCTGGCCTGGGGGCTGACGCAGAAGGGCGTGAGCGGCGCTCCCGTACAGGACGCGGGCGGTCACATCCTGGGGCTCGTGACCAAGAGCGATCTCGCGGACCCCGCCCGCCCCAACAAGCTCCACGGGGCGACCGCCGAGGACGTGATGAGCCCGTTCGTCTTCGCAGTGAACGCCGGCGACCCGGTGCTCGACGCGGCCAAGCGCATGGTCGAGACGGGCAGCCATCGGCTGGTCGTGGTGAACGCGGAGGGGCACCTGGCGGGTATCGTCTCGACCATGGACGTGGTGCGCGCGCTGGTCTCGGGCAAGCTCGGCGGGTGAGACCATGAGCCCGAACGACAAGTCGGATCGCGATGCCATCCTGGCGCGCCGCCGCCTGTTCGTGGCTTCGGCGATGGCTAGCATCGCCGTCACTCAGACCAGGTGCGACTCGCCGTTCCGCCCGTGCCTCGAGCCGGCGCTGCGCGCCGACGCCGAGCCCGTAGCGTGCCTGTCGGTGCCGCCCAACATGCACGACGCGTCCGTGTCGATCGTCACGGACGCGGGCGCGGACGCAGACGCGGCGCCGATGCAGCCGTGCCTGAGCGTGGCGCAGCCGCCGCCGGACGCCGGCCGCGATGCAGCGACCAAGCCGCCCAGGCCGCCGCCGCCGCCACCCAAGGTGTGCCTCTCTCCGGTGCGGCCGCAGCCTTGCCTCAAGCCGTCGAGCGGCGGGCTCTAGAGCGCGTCCCTAGTTCGGTGTGCGACCGAGTGGCTCGATACGCGCCGCTCGGCGGTCAGCCGAGCCCTGGAACCACCTGAACGGTCTGGTCATGATCAGATCTCGATCCGCCACTGAGGCGAGAGTGCGAAAACCGGCCGAGACCGGCGCCGGCTGTTTCGACCGAACGGAAGTGTCGCGTGGCGTTTGCTGCCGCCAGCGGAGCGCGAACTAGCTCTAGTAGGTCACCACGGTCCGGATGGACTTTCCGGCGTGCATCAGGTCGAAGGCCTCGTTGATTCGCTCGAGGGGCAGGGTGTGGGTGATCAGGCTGTCGATGTCCAGCTTGCCGTCCATGTACCAGTCCACGATCTTGGGCACGTCGGTGCGACCGCGCGCGCCGCCGAACGCGCTGCCGCGCCAGACGCGCCCCGTGACCAGCTGGAACGGCCGGGTGGAGATCTCCGCGCCGGCCGGCGCCACGCCGATGATGATCGACTCGCCCCAGCCCTTGTGACAGCACTCCAGGGCCTGTCGCATCAGCGTCACGTCGCCCACGCACTCGAAGCTGTAGTCGGCGCCGCCTCCGGTGAGGCTCACCAGGTAGGCCACCAGATCGCCGCCGACCTCCTTGGGGTTCACGAAGTGCGTCATGCCGAACTTCTCGGCGATGGCCTTGCGCGCCGGGTTCACATCGACGCCCACGATCATGTCCGCGCCGACCAGGCGAGCGCCTTGCA
This sequence comes from Polyangiaceae bacterium, assembly GCA_015075635.1. Classification (NCBI taxonomy): domain Bacteria; kingdom Pseudomonadati; phylum Myxococcota; order Polyangiales; family Polyangiaceae; species Polyangiaceae bacterium. The sequence goes on along the minus strand of JABTUA010000002.1, from coordinate 2,886,292 downwards.
CCACGTTGAGCCCGATGCCGCCCAGACCGAACACCACGACCTTGGAGCCCGGCTCCACTTTGGCGGTGTGGATCACCGCCCCGACGCCGGTGGTGACTCCGCAGCCGATGTAGCAGACCTTCTCGAATGGCGCGTCCTTGCGGATCTTCGCCACGGCGATCTCGGGCAGCACGGTGTGGCTGGCGAAGGTGCTGGTGCCCATGTAGTGGAAGATCGGCTCGCCACCCGCCGAGAAGCGGCTGGTGCCGTCCGGCATCAGGCCCTTGCCTTGCGTGGCGCGAATGGCCTGACACAGGTTGGTCTTCGGGTTCAGGCAGTACTCGCACTGGCGGCACTCCGGCGTGTAGAGCGGGATGACGTGATCGCCGGGGACGACGCTGGTCACGCCGCGACCGACCTCGAGCACGACGCCCGCGCCTTCGTGACCCAGGATGCTCGGGAAGATGCCCTCCGAGTCCTTGCCGCTCAGCGTGTACTCGTCGGTGTGGCACACGCCGGTGGCGCGGAGCTCCACCAACACCTCGCCGTCCTTGGGTCCTTCGAGCCGCACGGTCTCGATGCTCAGGGGTTTGCCCGCCTCTCGGGCCACGGCAGCGCGAACGTCCATGGTTCTTCGTCTCCTTGTCTCACAATAACGGTGAAAAGACCCGGGCGCCCCCCTCGAAGAGGCGGTCCGCGAGCGGCAGGCGCAACCGGCTCGCCGTGCTGATGTGCTTGGCGACCTTCAGATCCTCCTCGAACGTTGCGGCCAGCGCGCCGGCGAGCTTCTTCCCGTAGACCAGCGCGGTGACCTCGAAATTCAGGCGGAAGCTGCGGTTGTCGAAGTTGGCGGTGCCGACGGCGGCGAGCCAGTCGTCCACCAGCAGGGTCTTCGCGTGGAGCATCCGAGGTTGGTACTCGAAGATGCGCACGCCCGAGCGCAGGAGGTCGTCGTAGTGCGAGCGCCCGGCTGCCGTGACCAAGCGCGAGTCGCTCTGCTTGGGCAAGAGCACCCGCACGTCCACGCCGCGCAGCGCGGCCGACTTGAGCGAGAACGCCATCGCCTCGTCGGGGATGAAATACGGCGTGCTGAGCCAAACTCGGGCCGCAGCCGCGCCGATGGCGGCGAAGAACGCGCTCTTGATCGTCTCGTGTTCTTTGTCCGGCCCCGAGTCCAGGATCTGAACCAGATCGCCTTCCTCGGCCGGTAACGGAGGGAAGAGCGATGGATCGGTCGGCGCGCTTCCCAGCGCGTAGCACCAGTCTTCCAGGAACACGAGCTGGAGCTGGCCCACGCACGGGCCCTCGAGCCGGAGGTGCGTGTCGCGCCAGGCTCGCTCGCTGTGCGCCGGGTTCTCCTCGTTCGTGATGTTGATTCCGCCGGTGAAGCCGACGCGCCCGTCCACGACCACGATCTTGCGGTGGTTGCGGAAGTTCAGCACGCGCCCCCAGAGCGCGGCAGGTCCCACCGGGTTGAACACTCCGACCTCGGCGCCGGCTTGCCGTAGCGGCGCGAAGAAGCCCGACTTCCGCCGCGCGCGCGCGGAGCCCACCGCGTCCACCAGCACTCTGACCTTCACTCCCGCGCGGGCGCGCTCGAGCAAGGCGTCGCGCAGCGCCCGCCCGGTCTCGTCCGGCTCCAGGATGTAATACAGCACGTGCACGTGCTCACGAGCGCCGGCGATGGCCTCGAGGATCGCGGCGTAGGTCGCCGCGCCGTCCACCAGGAGCTCGCTCTTGGTCGCGACGCCGAGCGGCGCCTTGTTGACGGCCTCGACCAGGTGCACGAGCTGCGAGGCGTCCAGCGCCGTGCCGGGGTCGTGGCTCGACAGCGCTCTGGCCTGGAGCTCAGGGTGTGCCACGGCGTCCCGCGCCCGCAGGCGCTTCAACCGCCGGCGCCGGATGCGGCGCGGCCCCAGGAAGAAGTAGATGAAGAAGCCGGCGATGGGCAGCGCGATGAGGCCGAAGATCCAGGCCAGGGTCGCGGCTGGGCTGCGCTTCTCCAGCAGGATCCAGCCGCACAGGAGCACCACGTAGATCGCCTCGACGATCGTCAGCGCCGTGATCAGGGACTGGCCCCCCTCGAGCTGCATCTACGCGAAGGACCTCTCGCAGGTCAGTTGCAGGTCGCGGTCGCCCAGACGTCGGGCTGCGGCTGGTTGTTGCAGAAGAACCCCGTGTTGCCGTAGCAGCACTTCAGATCGCCCGGGGCACTGCACTGGTTGCCGATGGTCGGCGCCGACGACGGACAGCAGACTTTCGATTGCAGCGTGGCCCACTGGTAGGGGCCGCCGCCGTCCACCGACGTGGGCACGCAGCGCACTGGCTTCACGGGGTCGTTCCCGTAGCAGCAGACCGCGCCCGGAACGCTACAGCTCGTGTTCGGCGTGGGAGCGGTGGACGGGCAGCCCGCCGAGCCACCGCCGCCGGTGCCGCCGGTGTTGCCGCCCCCGGTTCCGCCCGAGCTGGCTCCGCCGGTGTTGGCGCCACCCGTGCCGCCGGCGCTGGTTCCGCCGGAGCTGGTGCCACCGGTGCTGCTGCCGCCGGTTCCCCCGACGCTGGCGTCGGAGCCCGCGCTGCCACCCGTGCTAGTGCCGGCACTGCCACCGGTCGCGGTGCCCGCGTTCCCGCCGGTGGAGGAGCCGCCGGTGGAGGAGCCGCCGGTGGAGGAACCTCCCGTCGAGGAGCCGCCAGTGGAGGAGCCGCCGGTGGAGGAGCCACCCGTACCCTTGAGCCCGGCGTCGTCGTCACCGCCGCAGGCGGACGCCAACACCAAACCCGCGCCTACGCCCAGAGCCACCCAGTGCCGCATGGGCGCAGTATACCGCGCCAAGCTCCCGTCGGTCAGCTCGGTCACGGACCTCTCGGCCGATCGGGGCATTCGACGGAGTCCGGTCGCAGATGCGTAGCCGTTGATTTAGTGTTTCCGCCCATGTCGCCGCCCGCGATCGAGCACCGAACCGGCAAGACGGTCAGCGCCGGCCACTTTCACCCGCTCGGGGCAACGCCGGGGGCCGACGGCGTCAACTTCGCGCTCTACAGCCGCGAGGCCAGCCAGGTCTTCCTCCTGCTCTTCGACGGCCCGGACGGGCCACCGACCGACGTCATCCGCCTGCCACGGCGCACGCGCTTCATCTTCCACGGCTTCGTCCACGGAGTCCGGCCCGGGCAGCTGTACGCGTACCGAGTGTGCGGTCCCTTCGAGCCTGCCCACGGCTTGCGCTTCAACGAGCACAAGCTGCTCCTCGACCCTTATGCCAGGGCGTTCACCGGCAAGGCCCGGAACGTCGAGAACCTGCTGCTCGCCTACGACCCGTACTCGCCTGCGCGCGATCTGTCGCTCGACACCCGGGACTCCGGCTCGGTCCTGCCGAAGTGCGTCGTGGTGGACGACACCTTCGACTGGGCCGGCGACGAGCCGCCCGACATCCCGTTCGAACAGCTCGTCATCTACGAGGTCCACGTGAAGGGCTTCACGGCCCACCCCTCGTCGGGCGCGCGACAGGCGGGCACCTACCTCGGGTTCATCGACAAGATCCCCCACTTGGTCGAGCTCGGGGTGAACGCCGTCGAGCTCCTACCCGTCCACGAGCACTACGTGGACGACTTCCTGGTGCGCCTGGGCCTGACCAACTACTGGGGCTACAACACCCTCGGTTTCTTCGCCCCGGAGAGCTCGTACGCTTGGGGTAAACAGCCCGGCGCGGCGGTGTACGAGATGAAGACGCTGGTGCGCGAGCTGCACCGCGCGGGCATCGAGGTGATCCTGGACGTGGTCTACAACCACTCCGCGGAGGGCAACGAGCTCGGCCCCACGCTCTCGTTCCGCGGCATCGACAACCGCACGTATTACCTGCTCACCGGCGACGCCACGGCGCCCGGCCGCCACTACGTGAACCTGAGCGGCTGCGGCAACAGCATGAACCTGGCGGACCCTGCCGTGATCCGCCTGGTGATGGACTCGCTCCGCTACTGGGTGGAGGTGATGCACGTGGACGGCTTCCGCTTCGACCTGGCGTCGGTGCTCGGACGTGAAGAGGGCACCTTCCGCGCCGCCGCCTCGTTCTTCGACGCCATCTCGCAAGATCCGGTGCTCTCCCGCGTGAAGCTGATCGCCGAGCCCTGGGATCTCGGGACCTACCAGGTCGGGAACTTCCCGGTTGACTGGTCGGAGTGGAACGGGCGCTTCCGCGACACGCTGCGCCGCTTCGCGAAGGGGGACTCGGGGCAGCTCCAGGAGGTCGGCGCCCGCCTGACCGGCTCGCAGGATCTGTACGGCGAGGACGGGCGCACGCCCTACAACAGCGTCAACTTCATCACTTGCCACGACGGCTTCACGCTCTGGGATCTGGTCTCGTACGACCACAAGCACAACGAGGCGAACGGCGAGGACAACCGCGACGGCTCGAACGACAACCACTCCTGGAACTCGGGTGTCGAGGGCGAGACCGACGACCCGGCCGTGAACGCCTTGCGCCGCCAGATCGCGAAGAACCACGTCTGCCACCTGCTGTTCTCGGCCGGGACGCCGATGTTGCTCGGCGGGGACGAGTTTCTGCGCACGCAGCGCGGCAACAACAACGCCTACTGCCAGGACAACGAGCTGTCCTGGTACGACTGGTCGCTGCGCGACGAGAACGCCGGCTTCTTCCGCTTCGTGCAGAGGGCCATCCACTTCATGCGCAAGTACCCGGTGCTCGCGCGGCGCAGCCACTTCTCGGGTCGCGACCAGAACATGAACCAGGAGCCGGACATCCGCTGGTACGGACAGAACCTGGACGAGCCGGCGTGGTCCGATCCGGAGGCGCGGACCGTGGCCTACCAGCTCGACGGCACGGAGGCCGAGCTCGGCGCGGGCAACTACTTCCTGTTCGTGATCCTGAACGCGGACCACCAGATGCGCGGCGTGAAGCTGCCCAAGGTCGAGGGCTACGCCTGGCACCGCGTGGTGGACACCAGCCTGCCCGAGGGCTCCGACTTCGTGGACGACGGCCACGAGGTGTTGCTCGTGCCCCAAGAAGAGTACCTGGTGTCCCCGCGCAGCACGGTCGTGTTGCTCGGGCGTGCGCCGGGTCGGTGATCTGGCTCGACCTTCGCCCAACTCCACATGTGTGCCTTCGCCCCACATCCGACTCGCGTGCCTTCCATGCCCAGCTCGTGCGAAAATGATCGGATGCGGGTCGTGCGGTGGCTGTGCGTGAGCGCCCTCTCGGTCGGAGCGGCGCTCCTGGGTTGCGCCACGTCGTCGGGCGATGGCGATCCTCCCGGCGGGGGTGGCGCGGGAGGAGGCGGGGGCGGTCCCGCCTGCGGCGTGGGCACCGTCGCGTGCGGCGGCGTCTGCACCAACGTGGACGTCGATCCGGCGAACTGCGGGGCTTGCGGCAAGGCCTGCCCGAACGGCGAGTCCTGCGCGGCGGGGAGCTGTAGCGGCAGCTGCTGGGGCAACCAGCTCTCGTGTGATGGCAAGTGTACGGATACGGACAACGATCCGCTGAACTGCGGAGGCTGCGGCGCCGCTTGCCCGAGCGGTCAGCTCTGCGTGCAGGCGAAGTGCGCTGCGGAGTGTGCCGCGGGCACGACCCAGTGCAGCGGCAGCTGCGTGGACACGACGCAAGACCCGGCCCACTGCGGGCAGTGCGGCAACATCTGCTTCGCCGGCGAGGTCTGCTCGGACGGCAAGTGCAGTCCGAGCTGCGGCGGTGCGCTCACCGAGTGCAGCGGCAAGTGCGTGGACACCAGCGTGGACCCGAAGAACTGCGGGAGCTGCGGCACCGTCTGCTCGACCAGCATCGGCGAGGTCTGCTCCGTCGGGAAGTGCGACATCGCCTGCCTGGGCGGCTCGACCAACTGCAACAGCGTGTGCGTGGACACGGGGGTGGACCCGAAGAACTGCGGGAGCTGCGGCACGGTCTGCGGCGCGGGCGAGGTATGCACGGCGGGCAAGTGTGCGCTCTCCTGCGGAGGCGGGACGACGGCCTGCGCGGGCAAGTGCGTGGATACCGCGGTGGACCCGAACAACTGCGGCTCCTGTGGCAAGGTCTGTGCGACCGGGCAGAGCTGCCAGAACGGCGCCTGCACGCTCGTGTGCTCCGGCGGGCTGACGAAGTGCGGCAGCCAGTGCGTGGACACCTCGACCAGCCTCGCGCACTGCGGCGGGTGCAGCAAGCCCTGCGCCTCCGGCTACACCTGCACCAGCGGGACCTGCAAGCTGGTCTGCTCGGGCGGGACCACGAATTGCTCCAATCAGTGCGTCAACTTCATGACCGACGTGAACAACTGCGGGGCCTGTGCGAACAAGTGCGCCACGGGTCAGAGCTGCGTGAACGGCGCCTGCAAGCTGGTCTGCTCGACGGGTCAGACCGCCTGTGGCAACCAGTGCGTGAACCTGAACACCGACCCGCAGCACTGCGGGACCTGCACGACGGTGTGCCCGACCGGGCAGAGCTGTCAGAACGGCGCGTGCACCCTGGTCTGCGGGACCGGCCTCACCAACTGCTCGAACCAGTGCGTGAACACCAAGACCAACCAGAACCACTGCGGCGCGTGCGGCAACAAGTGCACCACGGCTCAGACCTGCACCAACAGCGTCTGCGTGAACAACTGCGATCCGACCCTGAACCTGGCGACGACGGCCACGGCCACGAGCAACGGCGGCGGCTCCGGCAGCCTCGGCCCCGACAACATGAACGACGGCTACGGGGAGGCAGACTGCAGCGCCCAGGGCTGGCACTGGATCTCCGCCACTTCCAGCTCGGGCAGCGCCTACGCGCAGCTCACCTGGACGACGGCGAAGACCGTGGGCCGCATCACCATCGACACGGCGGCCTGTGCCGTGGCGGGCTGCGGCGTGCTCGCGGGGCGTACCGTGGCGGGCGGCACCATCCAGTATCTGAGCGGCGCGAGCTGGGTCACCGTGGGAACGGTGTCTGCGAAGACCGACGACTGGACGTTCACGTTCCCGTCGCCGGTCTCGACGACCGCGGTGCGCATCACGGGCCTGTACGCGGCTTCTTGCGGCTACGCCACGAACCCCATCGTCTACGAGTTCAAGGCCTTCGGCTGCTGATCAGCTCAGGGCGTCCTTCGCGATCACCGTCCAGTCGTCCTTGGCGTGGCCGCGGGCGAGCCAGCGGTCCATCTCGGCGGCGATCGCGGGGATGACCGCGAGCGGCACGTTGCCGCGGCTGGCTTCTTCCTGCATCAGGCGGGCGTCCTTGCGCGCCATGGCGAGCTCCCAGGATGGATTCGAGAACTCCCCGGCCAGCAAACGCTCGACCCGCACCGGCAGGAGCTTGCCCGGGTTGAACAGGTCGAACAGGGCCCCCGCCTCGGCGGCCGGGATCCCCAAGGCCTTGGCCAGCGCGAACACGTCGGCCAGGCCCGCAGTCATCGCGATCAGGAACAGGTTGCCGAGCAACTTCATGCCGGCGGCGCGCTCGGGCGCTGGCCCGAGGTAGACCAGCTTGCCGGTCATCTTGGCGAGCTCCGGCTCGAGCGCATCGAAGCGCGCGCGCTCTCCGGAGGCCAGCATCAACCCGGTGCTCTCCAGGGCGTTGACCGGACCCATGAACACCGGCGCGTGCTGGAAGGCGACTCCGCGCTCGGCCCAGCGCCGGGCGCGCTCCGCCGTACCGCTGGCGGTCGTGGTGGTGTGATCGACCACGACGAGCCCGGGGCCGAAGCCGGGGCGGGCGCGCTCGAGCACGTCGTCCACCGCCGCGTCGTCGGAGAGCGTCAGGTGCAGGCGCGTCGCGCCGCGCACCGCGTCGGCGGGGTCGTCGAAGGCCTTCGCGCCGACCTCCTCCAGCGCGCGCGCGCGCGCTGCCGTGCGGTTCCAGACGTTCACCTCTTCGCCGCGCTTCCTGAGCGCGCGCACGAAGTTCGAGCCGAGGAGTCCCATCCCGTAGAAGGCGATCATGGCGGTAAACCTGGTGTGGCGCCGATCGCGCTGCAAGCGCTGGCAGCCCGCGCCACGACGTGCTGGAATGCGCCCCATGAAGCGCGACTTTTTGATCTTGGTGATGGCTCTCGGTGCCGCCGCGGCGGCGTGCAGTAAGAAGTCCGATCCGCCGCCGGAGCAGCCGCAGCCGTATTACCAGCAGCAACCGCAGCCGTACCCGCAGCAGCAGCCGTACCCGCAGCAGCAGCCGTACCCGGAGGCACAGCCGCAGCCCGCGCCCGCGCCCGCGCCTGCGCCCACCCCGGCCGCGACGGGCTCGGCCGGAGCTCCGACGGCGATCCCCGGCGTCACCAAGAACGCGGACGGTACTTGCTCGATCATGGTGCCCGGCGGGACGCAGCCGCTCACCGGCCCTTGCCCGCCCGGACTCTGATCAAGCCCGGAGGACCTGCCCGATCCGCTGGACCGCGTGGACCGCGGCGTCGGTCGGGACGCCGGCGAAGCACAGGCGCATGAAGCCCGGCTCGCCCACGCGGCACGCCGCGCCTGGGGTCAGGTTCACGTTGGCGGTGTCGAGCAGCCGTCGCCAAAGCGCCGCCTCGGCGTCCCAGGTCGGCGCCGCGAGGAAGCGCCGCAGGTCGACCAGCAGGAAGAAGCCCGCGCCGGAGGGCAGGTGCTCGATGCCCTGCTCGTCCAGCGCGCCGGCGACGCGCCGGTAGGCCTCGCCCAGGCGCGCGCGCATCGTGGTCAAGTAGGTCTCGAGCCACGCGCGATCGGAGATCAGCTCGCCGAGCGCGAGCTGGGTGAGACCGGAAGAGCACGCCCAGTAGGCGAGCCCGTCCACGGCCCGCAGGACCTCCGCGTTCTCGCTCACCATCACGCCGGTGCGCAGGCCGCTCGCCGCGAAGTCCTTGGAGAACGCCCAGACGATGTGCAGGCGCTGGCCCAAGGCCGGGCGGAGGCTCGCCGCGCTCACGAACGGACGCGCGCCGAACACGGACAGCGCGTAGATCTCGTCCACTACCAGATGCACGCCGGCCCGCTCCGCCCAGACGAGCACGGCCTCGAGCTCCGAGGCGTCGTAGACCCGACCCATGGGGTTGTCGGGCGAGGTGAAGAGCAGCGCACGCACGGGTCGCCCCGCCGCGGCGCAGGCGGCGTCGAGCCGCTCCGGGGTCAGGCGAAATCCCTCGCTGCTCTGCGTGTGCACCGGCACGACGCGGAGCTCGTCGCGGGTCTCGAGATCCGGCCAGAAGCCGGCGTAGCTCGGGGTCGGGACCAGTACGCCGTCGCCCGGATCGGCGATGACGTGAAACAACAGCTCGAGCACGCTGCCGGCTCCCGAGAGCACGGCGAGCTGCTCGGCGCGGACGCTTCGCCCGAGGAAGCGCTGGCCCATGAACGCCGCGAGGCGTTCGCGGAAGTCGAGCGAGCCGATCATGGCGTCGTAGCCGAGCACGCGCGCCGGGACGTCCCGGGCGGCGCCGAGCTTCGGCGCGAGCAGGTCGGTCACGAGCTTGTTCTCGGCGACGCAGAGCGGAACGTAGCCGTCCGGGCGGAGCTCCGGGTCGAAGGGCGCGGCCGAGCGCGCGAAGTGCGCCTGCAGGTACTCGGCGGCGGGCGGGCTCTCCACCAGCCGTCGGCCGCGCTGGGACAGGGTCATGGGCAGGAGGATAGAGCATCGATTCGAGCTATGCTGGGCGCCAAATGGCCCACCGATTCGCCCTCGCGTTGCTGCTCTGTGCTTGCGGCGGCGCGCCCGCCCCGACACCGTCCAATCCCAGCGCCCCGGCCGCCCCGAGCACGCCCGCTGACGAGTGCCTGGCCGAGGCCTCGGCGCCGCGCACGCCGAAGGCGGGCGCCCCGGACATGCTCACGCTCTCGCACATTCTCGTGCGGCACAAGGATCTCAAGCGCTCCGAAGGCGCCACGCGCAGCCGCGGCGAAGCATGCCTGCGCGCGCGGGAGGCGCGCGAGAAGCTGCTGGCCGGCGCGGAGTGGGACGCCGTCGCGAAGGAGTACAGCGACGCCGGTGACGCCACGGGCGGCAAGCTGGGCAGCGTCTCGAAGAGCGAGCTCGACGAGACCTTCGCGAACGCCGCCTTTGCGCTGGACGCCGGTGAGCTGAGCCACGTGGTGGAGACGCCGCGCGGCTTTCACGTGATCGCGCGCAGCCAGTAGGGGCTCGAAGACAGCGAGAGTCGCGTCACAGCGCCGGCGGGAACAGCGTGGCGTCGATCTTCGGCTTGGTCAGCGAGGCGCCCATGGCCTGGAACCCCGCGCCGCCTTGGGACACCTCCAGGTCGCGATCGACCAGCGCGTCGTTGCAGCGCAGGATCATCGCCTCGATGGGCAGATCTTGGGCGGGGAAGATCGCGCTCGGAGCGTCGGCGGTCAGATCCGGGGTGGCGTGGCCGTGCACCTCCAGGAACACGTCGTTCGAGTTGGCGCTGCCGACCTTCGGCCCGAGCCAGGCCCACAGGCCGTCGCCCACGGCGTCGTCCTTCTCGCGCAGCGCGATCGAACCGGCCGGGTGGTTCACGGTGCCGAGGTAGAGCACGATGAAGTTGAACTGGTCCGAGAGCAGCGTCCCTCCCAGCGTGTCGAAGCCAGGCACGTTGGTGATGGCGAACTGATTCAGACCCGTCGGATCGGTCCACTTCGTGAGCGGCGCTCCCGCCACGATGTCCTCGCCCAGGGTCGCTTCGCTGGATTTGCCGCGGGCGAACTCCCAGATCACCGCGCGGTTCGGCGCGGTCAGGCTGCTCGACTCGCAGTAGGCGTTGGCCATCGGCCCGGTGGACGAGAAGGCCCGGACGATGGCGGTGAGGCCGGTGGTCGGCGGTGGCCAGGGTCCTTCGTCGAAGACCTCGATGCTGCTGCCCTGCGTGATGCGCAGCTGCTTGGGCGGTCCGGGGAGCAGCTCGACGCCGAAGTTCTCTTTCTTGCCGTTGTCGGTGTCCGACGGCCAGCCGGCGGGGACGGTGATGGTGGTGTTCACCGTCTTGCCGTCGCTCTGCACCTGCATGATGCGCAGCTTGCGCTGCCGTGCCGGACCGTAGGGGTTGCGCGTCTCGGCCCAGAACAGGTTCAGCGCGTCGAACTCGACCTCGTACGCGCGCTCCTTCCCAGCACGCGTCTGCTTGCCGTGCCACACGCTCTGGCCGAGCGCCGCGAGCAGCTCAGCCGCCGGGTTGCCCGCGCTACCGCCGCTGCCGCCTCCTCCTCCGGTGGCGCCCGCGCCTCCGGTGCCCGCAATTCCGCCGGAGCCGACACCCGCGCTGCCACCAAGGGCGCCGCCCGCGCCGCCGGGGGTGCCCCCGCTGCCGCCGAAGGAGCCGCCCGCACCGCCCGCGCCGCCCGCACCGCTGCCACCTTCGCCGCCGACGCCGCCGTCGGCGCCGCAGCCGGTGAGCAAGAGCAACGCGGTGAGTGGGGCCGCTCTGCGCAGGCGGCGTCGCCGCGCGCCGAGCGCTGCCGCCAAGGCCAGGAGCGCGAGCTCTGGGTGCAGATCCCGCGCGGGGCCTGGCGCGCGGCAGCCGCAGCCGCCGGCGTCGCCGCTTCCGCTCGGCCCCGTCGAAGGCACGCCGCTGCCCGCCGCCGAGCCGCCGCTGCCGCCGCTGCCCGTGCTGCCGCCGGCGCCGCCGATGCCCGGCGGAGGATCCGGCAGGCCCTGGATCTGCAGGCCGATGCACGCGACCTCCGGCGTGCCCGGCAGCGGTGGGTGCGCCCGCGACACCGTGCCGCGGTGCGCCGCGTCTTGGATCAACGACTCCAGATCCGTGAGCTTGCACACGCCGGCGCTCGGGTTCGGCGTGAAGGCGGCGAGCGAGCCGTCGTGGCACTCGAGCGGGCTGTCCTCGTTCACCACCGCGGGGATGATGGCCCCGGACTTCCACAGGCTCATCAGCCCCGACACCTCGAGGCCCAGCGGGAAGATCGCCTGGCGCAGGTACTCGCACACTCCGGCCTGCATCCAGCTCGGTGTGTGGGAGGCGTCGAAGCTGGCCGGCCCGAGCAGCGGATCCGGCGTGGCCGGCAGCACCACACGGTGATCGGCGATGGCGGTCGCCGCGATGTTGAACGAGTGCCCGTAGAGGCCGCTGTCGAACAGCTGGTCGAGGAAGGTCCCGCTCTGACCGGCCGGAGCGGCTTGTGCCAGGCGCTGCTGATACTCCGACTTCACGGTGGCGAACTGCGCCTTGTACTCGCCGACCAGATCCTCGACGTACACGGTGGCCTCGTCGATGACGTATTGCTTGATGGCGTCCTTGATCGGGGTCACGACCGGATCGAGCAGCGCGGCGATCAGGTTGGGGATCGAGATGTTCACGCCCACGACTTGCAGGGCGTTCTGGAGATCCTGGAGCCACTGCGGGATCACCGCCGCGGTCAGCGTCTGGTAGTCGATGGTGGTCAGGTCGTCCGCCCACTGGTTCAGCGGCTGGAACAGCGTCGCGACCTCGGCTTTGTCGATGGTCATGCCGTCGCTGCCGGCCGTCAGCGGGGTGTTCAGCTTGTTCGACAGGTTCTCGACCACGGCGAGGTACGCCGGCATGAACTCGAACAGGTCGTCGTGGAGCTTGTCGCTGATCTTGTCGAAGGCGGGGGGCAGCGGGTTGTTCGCGGCGTCGTAGCGGGGCGCCAGGAGCGCCACGTACACCTTGTACTTGCCGTACAAGCTGGCGCAGCTGCTGGAGCAGGCCGTGGTGTCGTCGCTGGTGCCGAGCTTGCCATCCGAACCAGGGCCCACGCCCAGCGTCGCGCCGTCGGCGGTGCTCTTGTTCTGAAGGTCGGCGATGGACTTTTCGATCAGCGTGCGTACGCCCTTGCGCTCGTCGTCCAAGAAGCGCAGGTAACGTGGCGCCAGCACCAGCGACTCCGCCGTCGCGAGCTTCGCCTTCGGGATCAGGATGGTGAGCAAGGAGCCAGGGTTCGCGCTCTTGGCGGACTCGAATTTCGCAAGCGCCGTCGCGCCCATCACCTTCCAGAGCGGGCTCTGCTCGTCGAAGTAGGCGCGCTCGACGAAGCTCTTCGGGATGGTGTGCCCGAGCTCCGCGCTCGAGAACGACTCCGGGGAGAGCTCGAACGCCGCAGACTGCACCATGTTCTCGGCGATGATGTGGCGGACGACGTTGCTCCAGGATTGCTGGCGATTGTTGCTGACGGGCGCCAGGGTGAAGGTCTCACCCGTCATGTAGTTGACGTAGTGGTGCGCGATGGCGTCGGTAGAGCCGTGCAGGAAGCAGCCCAGGGCGTAGGCCCTCTCCGCCGGCAGGAGCGCCTCGGCGTAGAGCAGCTCGCACTGCTCGTAGGGACGCTGACCGACGGCGTGCGACGGATCGGTCATGCCCGGGAACGCCATGTTGTCCGGGCCCACCGCGCCGGCCCGGAACTCCAGCGGGTAGTTCGTGATCGCGTCGGCGTCCTCGGCCTTCAGGGTCACGGCGTAGCTGCCGAAACGCAAGGGGATGGCGGTTCCGCCGTTCTGGATCAGCGCCTTCCGGACGTCGTTCGCGAGCTTGATGTGAAAGCGCGTCGTGAACGCCTCCGCGTCGGGTGCGGCCGCGAGCGTCGCGCAGAACCCCAGCACCCCGAGCCCGACGCGTACCCTGCGCATCGGGCGAGTATACCAGCCTGTTGTCCGTGACATCCGCCCGAAGATGGCAAAAACTGGCCGCACCTGCATGGCGCCCCATCGGACGCACGAGCCCAACGCGCTCCTCGCCAGCCTCGACTCGCTGCGCGAAGGGCTTCAGGTCATCTCGCCGGAGTGGCGCTACATCTACGTCAACGACGCCACCGCTCGCCAGGGCCGCAAGGCCCGCGCGGAGCTGGTCGGGCGCCGCATGATGGACTGTTACCCGGGCATCGAGGCTACCGAGCTGTTCTCGGTGCTCGAGCGCTGCATGCGCCAGCGCGAGCGCGCCGAGCTCGAGACCGAGTTCGAGTTCGAAGGCGGCACGCGGGGTTGGTTCGAGCTTCGGATCGAGCCCTGCCGCGAGGGACTCATCGTCCTGTCCGTGGAGATCACCGAGCGCAAGCGCATGGAGCGCGCGCTCCTCGAAGCCCACAAGCTGCGTGCCCTGGGGCAGATGGCGTCGGGTGTGGCCCACGACCTCAAGAACATCCTGAACCCGCTCGGGCTCCAGGTGGAGGTCCTGAAGCGCAAGCTACGCTCGGATCCGGCGGCGCTCGAGGTGCTCGAGCAGATGGCCTCCGTGCTCCGGCGTGGCACCGAGACCATCGACCTGCTCAGGGACTTCGGGCGGCAGAGCAGCGAGGCACCGGCGCACGACGTGGACCTGTCCAGCATCGCCCGCGAGGGCATCGCGCTGTGCCGGCCTCGGGCCCAGGGGGTCCTCGTGCAGGACGACCTGACCGACGCGATCAGCGTGCGCGTGGCGGGAGCCGAGGTGCTCTCGGCCGTGGTGAACCTTCTGGTCAACGCCATCGAGGCCATGCAGCACGGGGGCCGGGTGACCGTGCGCACGGGGCGAGAGGAGCGCTTTGCGTGGCTCGCCGTCGAGGACGACGGCCCGGGCATGCCGCCGGAGGTCGAGGCGCGGGCATTCGAGCCGTTCTTCTCGACGAAGGGCGAGGCGGGCGGGGGCTTGGGCCTGGCCATCGTCTACGCGGTGGCCGCCCGGAACCGGGGCGAGGTCCAGCTCCGCACGGCCCCGGCTGCCGGCACCACCGTCACGCTCAGGTTTCCGGCCGACGCCGCGCCGGAACAATCGTGATATTCGCCGGAACATGCCCGTCCTGGTCCTGAACGCCGGCTCCTCGACCCTCAAGGCCCAGCTGCTCGAGCCGGAGTCGGGCGAGCTCTTGCAGAAGATGCTGGTGGAGCGCATCGGCGAGGCGGGGCGGACCCACGAGCGCGCCGTCGCGGAGGTGCTCGAGCAAGTCAAGGACCGGTCAATCCGCGCGGTGGGGCACCGCGTGGTCCACGGCGGCGCGGACTTCACCAGCGCGGTGGCCATCGACGACGTGGTCGAAGCCGCCATCGAGCGCTGCATCCCGCTCGCACCGCTGCACAACCCGGCGAACCTGGCCGGGATCCGCGGCGCTCGCAAGGTGCTGCCGGGCGTGCCGCACGTGGCGGTATTCGACACCGCCTTCCACGCGCGTCTACCGCGCCGCGCTTCCACCTACGCCATCGACCAGGACGTCGCGCTGAAGCACGGCCTGCGCCGCTACGGATTTCACGGCACCTCCCACGCCTACGTCGCGGAGCTCGCAGCGCGTGCGCTCCGGCGCCCGCTGTCCGATCTGCGCCTGGTCACCCTGCACCTGGGCAACGGAGCCAGCGCCTGTGCCGTCGAGCACGGGCACTCGACCGAGACGAGCATGGGCATGACGCCGCTCGAAGGGCTGGTCATGGGCACGCGCTCCGGAGACCTCGATCCCGGCGCGGTGCTCATGCTCGCTCGCGCCGGGTACGACGCCGCGGCTCTGGACGAGCTCTTGAACCACAAGAGCGGGCTCTCCGGGATGTCCGGCGTCGGCAACGACCTCCGCGACATCGAGGCCCGCGCGGAGGGGGGCGACGATCGCTGCCGGCTCGCCATCACGGTGTTCTCCCACCGCGTGCGCAAGTACATCGGGGCCTACGCCGCGGCGATGGGCGGGCTCGACGCCGTGGTGTTCACCGCAGGCATCGGCGAAAACAGCGCGTCGATGCGCCGGCGCATCTTGCAGCGCTTCGACTTCATCGGCATCGAGCTCGACGAGGACAAGAACGCGGACGCCCGGGTGTCGAACGAGTCGCCGGTCGCGTTCGTGACCGCGGAGCACTCCGGGGTCGCGGGCCTGGTGGTCAAGACCAACGAGGAGCTCTCGATCGCCAGGCAGACGGCCGCCGTGTTGCGCGAGCGCGAGCGCGAGCGCGTCGTGCCGCCGAGCCCGATCCCCATCGCGATCAGCGCGCGCCACCTGCACCTGACCAGCGAGACCTTCGCCGCGCTGTTCGGTCCGGACGCGACGCCTACCCACCACAAGGACATCTCCCAACCCGGGCAGTACGCCTGCAAGGAGCAAGTGAACCTGGTAGGCCCCCGCGGGCGCATCGACGGCGTGCGACTGCTCGGTCCGCTGCGGCCCAAGAACCAGGTCGAAGTCTCGCGCACCGACGAGTTCAAGCTGGGCGTGGACGCGCCGATCCGCGACTCGGGCAACACCGAGGGTTCGGCGCCGATCGTGCTCGAAGGACCCAAGGGGAGCGTGTCGTTGAGCGAAGGGTTGATCTGCGCCAAGCGCCACATCCACATGGCACCGGCCGACGCCGAGCGCTTCGACGTGATCGACGGTGACGAGGTGGAGGTCGCCATCACCGGTGGGCCCCGGGATCTGGTGTTCGGCGACGTGCTCGTGCGGGTGAGCCCGAAGTTCAAGTTGGAGATGCACATCGACACGGACGAGGCCAACGCGGCCGAGCTCGACCCGGACGCCGCCGGTGAGCTCACCTACACCGACGTGCTCGGCGCCCAAGCGGTCTTGAATCCCAAGCGCGTGCGCCGGCCGGGCTGAGTCCCGGCGGGGAAACCGCGGGGCCGCGGCTCAGTCTTGACGCGTGCCGTCGGCGCGCTCTACCAAGGCAGGTAATGAGCCCGACCTTGCCCAAGACCGTCGGCGAGGTGATGACCCGAAAGGTCGTCACCGTGACCGAGAACGACACCATCGCTTCCCTCGACGACGGCTTCAAGCGCTTCCGCTTTCGCCACATGCCCGTGGTGGACGGCGACAAGCTGACCGGGCTGGTGACGCACCGCGATCTGCTCCACGCCTCGTCCAGCTTCCTGTCCTCGATGGCGGAGCAGCGCGACGCGCTCATCTACCAGCAGCCCGTCAAGCTGATCATGCAGAAGAACGTGGTCACCGTCGGTCCCGGCGAGCCGCTGCTCGAGGCGGCGCGCTTGATGTGGGACTCGAAGCTCGGGTGCCTGCCGGTGGTCGAGGGTGACGATCACCTGGTCGGCATCGTGACGGAGGCGGACTTCCTGCGCTTGTGGATCGTGCGGCTCTCGGACGGCGAAGTGCCGCCGCCCCCGAGCCGTGCGCTCGGCTGAGCACTGGAGGAAACGCCGACGGCCGCGCCTCCTGACCGGAAGCGCGGCCGCGTTCTCATCTGGGTGATTGCCGACACACGCGCCTGGCGATCGACGCCACCGGACGCGCTGTTCCACCGGACAGGAAGGTGCCCTGCCTCAGCCGGCCATCTTCTTGACCACGTCCACCACGCTCTGAACGCTGGCGGCGCTCTTGGCGAGCATGCCCTTCTCCTCGTCGTTCAGCGGGACCTCGACGATCTTCTCGACGCCGCCGGCGCCGATCACGACCGGCACGCCCATGTACAGGTCCTTGTAGCCGTATTGCCCGGTCAGGTACGCGGCGCAGGGCAGGAGACGCTTCTGATCGCCCAGGTAGGCCTCCGCCATGGCGATGGAGGCGGCTGCCGGCGCGTAATACGCGCTGGTGCCCATCAATCCGACGATTTCGCCGCCGCCCTTGCGGGTGCGATCGACGATGGCCGAGAGCTTGTCCTTCGCGATCATCTGCGGCAGCGGAACGCCGCTGATGGTGCAGTTCGACAGGATCGGCACCATGTCGTCGCCGTGGCCGCCGAGCACCATGGCGCGGATGTCCTTGATGCTGGCGTTCAGCTCGCGGGCGAGGAACAGCGTGAAGCGCGCGCTGTCGAGCACGCCGGCCATGCCCACGACCTTCTCCGAGGCGAAGCCCGTGCGGCGCTTCAGCTCGTAGACCATGGCGTCGAGGGGGTTCGAGATCACGATCACGAAGGCGTTCGGGCAGTGCTTCTTGGCGTTGTCGGCCACGTCGCGGATGATCGGGAGGTTCACGCCCACCAGGTCGTCGCGGCTCTGGCCGGGCTTGCGCGGGATGCCCGCAGTGACGATCAGCACGTCGGCGCCGGCGCAGTCCTCCCACTTGGCCGTACCCGTGACCTTGACGTCGCCGCCGTTCATGGCCGAGCTCTGCTCGAGGTCCAGGGCCTTGCCCTTGGCGAAGCTCTCCTTGGCGGGGATGTCGAACAGCACCACGTCGCCGAGCTGCTTCGCCACGCACAGGTTGGCGAGCTCCCCGCCGATGTTGCCTGCGCCGATGAGTGCGATCTTCTTCCTTGCCATGGTAGGTGACCTTTCTGGTGTCTCGAGTGGGGGTGCTCTCCACCCCGACGAGCACGGGGCGCCAGGCTTAGCTCGACGTCGCGGTGGGGGCAATCGAGCACGGGACCGCAGTGTTTGCGCGTGGTAAGCTCGCACGTGATGCGGCGGCTCTCGGCGATCCTCCTGCTCGCAGGCACGGCGCTCGGCGCGGCTGGGGCGTGCAGCGTCGAGAAGGCGGGGGGCCTCTCGGCGAGCGAGGACGGCGGTGGCGGCTCCGACGCGGGGCAGAGCGTGACCAGCTCCTGCTTTCCCCCCAGCAAGGCCTGTCCCGACGAGGCCGGCGGCCTCATCTGCGTGAGCTCGAACGACCCGCAGAGCGGCTGCAAGGCCTCGACCAGCTGCGCGCCCTGCGTGCTGCCGCACGCCAGCGCGAAGTGCGAAGACGTGAAGGGCTGCATCGTCGACCACTGCGACACCGACTGGAGCGACTGCAACGGCGATCCGACCGACGGCTGCGAGACCAGCCTGGGCGCCGACCCGATGAACTGCGGGGCGTGTGGCACGGACTGCGCCGTCACCAAGGCGCCTGGGGCCGTGTGCATCGACGGCGCTTGCGCCGACAACCCCTGCTCGCCGCCGACCAACGGCAACTGCGACAAGGACCCCTCCAACGGCTGCGAGATCGATCTGCTCGCGGATCCGAAGAACTGCTCGTTCTGCGGCAACGTGTGCAACCTGCCGCATGCGTCGTCGGCGTGCGAAGCCAACCCCAGCGGATACCCCATCGCGCGCTGCGTGGTTCAGAAGTGCGACGACGGCTGGGCCGACTGCGACGGCAACCCCGCGAACGGCTGTGAGAGCAGCGCCAGCACGGACCCGTCGAGCTGCGGAGGCTGCGGCAAGAAGTGCAACTCGACGAACGGCGTGGCTGGCTGCGTCGCCGGCAAGTGCGATCTGATCTGCAACCCGGGCTTCGGCAACTGCGACAACAACATCGACAACGGCTGCGAGACGGACCTGAACGCGCACGTGTCCAACTGCGGGAGCTGCGGCAACGCCTGTCCCTCGGCGAACGGCACGCCGACCTGCGTCGCGGGCAAGTGCGCGACCGGAGGTTGCAGCACCGGCTACGCGGACTGCGACGGCAATCCGGCGAACGGCTGCGAGACCGGCACCACCACCGATCCGAGCCATTGCGGCACCTGCACCACGGTCTGCCCGGGTACGCCGAACGGCTTCCCCACTTGCGCCGGCGGCGCCTGCGGCGTGGGCTGCTCGCCGGGGTTCTCCACGTGCGGCGCGGGGACGACCTGCTTCGACACTACGGTGGATCCGCAACACTGCGGCGCCGGCTGCAAGGCATGCCCACCTCCCACGGCCGGTAACGGGAGCCCCGCGTGTGCCGGCGGAAACTGCACCATCG
The DNA here is from genome assembly GCA_015075635.1 of Polyangiaceae bacterium. Lineage (NCBI taxonomy): Bacteria > Pseudomonadati > Myxococcota > Polyangiales > Polyangiaceae > Polyangiaceae bacterium. Next base: position 2,866,860 of record JABTUA010000002.1, on the reverse strand, counting down.
CCTGCGCGCAAGGCCTCTCGCCTTGCGGCACGGCCTGCGTCGATCTGAAGGCCGACAGCGCGAACTGCGGCGTCTGCGGCAAGGTCTGCTCGGCTGCCTCCGGAGGTACCTCCACCTGCGTCAACGGCGCGTGCGACGTCACTTGCCCCCCGAACGTGGCGGAGTGCAACAACCAGTGCGTGGACGTCTTCAACGACTCCAGCAACTGCGGCCAGTGCGGGAAGAAGTGCGGCACCAACCAGTCCTGCAGCGGCGGCAGCTGCGTGTGCCACTGGCTCTTTCCCAAGAACTGCGGCAGCTACTGCGCTGGCTGCTGCAACCACGGCGACTGCAGCGGCGGCAAGAAGTGCTACTTGGGCGCTTGCTGGTGAAGGCGGCGGCTCAGCGCCGGTAGCTCGCCGGGTCGATGGCGAGCCGCTTGAACGCCTCGTAGAGCGCGGGCCGGCGCATGCCGAGCGCCTTCGCCACGTGCGAGACATTGCCACCGTGCTCGGCCAGGGCGTCGCGCAGGCGTTGTTCCTCCGTGGGCTGGCCGTCCGTAGCCGGTGCCCGGCGGCCGCCCAGCGCCACGTCCTCGGCGTCGATGCGCACCGAGTCCCGGGCCTCGACCCGGGCGGCCGCGGCCGAGATCACGTTCTTGAGCTCGCGCACGTTGCCGGGCCAGGCGTGCAGCATCAGGCGCTCCATGGCTCGGGCGGTGAAGCGGAGCTCCGGGCCCACGAAGCTCCGAGCGAGCGCCGGAACGTCCTCGCGCCGCGCGCGGAGCGGCGGCAGCGCGATGCGCCCGCTGGCGATGCGGTGGAACAGGTCGGCGCGGAAGGGCCCGTCCACGATCATCCGGTCGAGGTCGCGATTCGTGGCGGCGATCACCCGCACGTCCACCTTCGCCGGGTGGTCCTCCCCGACCGAGCGGACCTCGCCCGTCTCCAGCACCCGGAGCAGCTTGGCCTGGGCGGGGAGCGGCAGATCGCCGATCTCGTCGAGGAACAGCGTGCCCCCGTCGGCCGCGCGGAACAGCCCCTTGCGGGCGCCCGCCGACGACGAGAACGCACCGCGGGCGTGGCCGAACAGCTCGGACTCGACCAGCTCGCCGGGGAGCGCCGCGCAGTTGACGGCGCACAGCTCGCCCTTGCGGCCGCTGGCCCGGTGGATGGCCTGAGCCACGAGCTCCTTGCCGGTGCCCGTCTCCCCCTCGATCAACACCGGCACGCGGCTCGGACCGACCACGGCGATGACTTGACGCGTCTCGTCGAGCGCAGGACCGCCGACGAGCAGCGCGTCCGGCTGCGCGTCGCGCAGATACGGGCGCACATTTGCCGTCACCATCAGGAGAGTGCGTCCCGCGCGGATGAGCGAGCCCACCTTGGCCAGGGTATCGCGCGCCTTCACCGGCACGCCGTCCAGGAAGGTTCCGTTGCGGCTCTCGAGGTCGGTCACCAGGACGCCTCCCGCCGCCGGCGAGAGCTCGGCATGGCAGCGGGACGCCTTGCCGTCGTCGACCGAGAGCTCGAGCTCCGGGTCTCGTCCGACGCGCACGCGCGTTTCGACGGGCAGAGCGTAGACCGCGGGCGTGCCCTCGCTGAACACCACCACCACGCCGAGCACCGGCCTGGTCGCCGACAGCTCCGGCAGGTCCAGCGCCGTGTGCGTGTCGGTCCGCTCGCTCATCGGGTCCTGTCGGAGTGTACGGACAGTGTTCGTACAGCAAAAGCGCCGGGAAATACGGGACACAGGAGCAGCCGCCCCGCCCCGGCGTCCGGGTACGAGCTGGCGATTTCCGAGGAATTCGCCCCCATTTCCGACTGGCACGCGGGTTGCTCTTTCTGGCTCGCCACCCGCGCGCTCAGGAGGAAACGGATGTTCGCTCGCTTCTCGTCGTTCCGTCGCACTTGGCTGCCCTCGTTCTCGCTCTCCGCCGTCGGGCTCCTGATCGGCTGCGCCGCCGGAGTCGGGGACGAGATCGCCACCAACGAGGGCAGCGCCATGTCGCCGCTGAACGACAGCTGCACGCCGGGGACCAGCGCGGCGTGCAACGTGCAGGACGCGGTCGACTGCGCGGTGGGCGAACGCTACTGCAACTCCCAAGGCAAGTGGGGCGCCTGCCAGCCGGCGATGCCTTCGGACGAGGAGTGCGGCGACGGCGTGGACAACGACTGCGACGGCGTCGTGGACAACTCCTGCCTGATGGGCGGAGGCGGTCAGGGCGGAGCCGCGGGGGACGGTGGCGACGGCGGCTACGGTGGCGGCCCCTGCACTCCGGGACAGCTCGTCTCGTGCGTCACGGCCTGCGGTTCGAACGGCGACACCACCTGCCGGCAGGACGGCAAGCCCGCCGAGTGCGTGCCGCCGGAGGAGCTGTGCGGCAACGGCAAGGACGACGACTGCGACGGCACGGCCGACGAAGACTGCGGCGAGACCTTCGACTGCAGCGATCTCGAGCCCCACAACTGCAACGGTGATCTGGGCTACGGTGACAAGTGCACCGCGGAGTACAACACCAACGGCTGCACCTGGGAGTGGTTCCAGGCCTGGTGTCACCGGCGGGACGAGGCGAACGGCGGCCCCCAGAAGTGGGATGACGCCGTCAAGAAGTGGGTTGAAGACCACTGCGACGGCAAGGTCACGATGACGGGCAACACCTTCCAGTGCACGGACACCAAGGGCCGCACCTGGAAGTGCTCCACGCCGCTGGTGCTCGCCTTCGACGCAGCCCCGGCCGAGCTCGCGCCGGCGAGCGGGAGCTTCGATTTGGACCAGAGCCGGGTGAGTCGGAGCAGCGATTGGCCGACGGCGCGCACGCCCTGGCTGGCCCTGGACCGCAACGGCAACGGTCGCATCGACGACGGCGGCGAGCTGTTCGGCTCCGGCACGACGCTTCGGGACGGCACCCGGGCGGACAACGGCTTCTTCGCGCTGGCCGAGCTCGACTCGGACCAGGACGGCGCGATCACGCCGGCCGACGCCGCCTACGCGTCGCTCCTCTTGTGGGCGGACGAGAATCGCGACCGTGAATCTCAGGCGAGCGAGCTGGTCTCGCTCTCGCACAGGGGGGTCACTCGCATCGAGCTCGGATTCCGGCAGAAGCCCCAGTGCGACGCGCGGGGCAACTGCGAGATCGAGCGCTCGGTGATGGTCTTCGAGAGGGACGGCGTGCCGCGCATGGGGCAGGTCGTGGACGTGCACCTGGTGCAGCGGTAATTCTCGGGTATCGCGAGGCGCGCCGACCGGTCCTCGCACTCCGGTCTAGGGGTGTCCCTAATTCGCGCTCCGCTGGCAACAGCAACCGCCATGCGACGCTTCCGTTCGGTCGAAACGGGCGGCGCCGGTCCACCCCGTCGGGTATCGCGAAGCGCGTCCGGCCGGTCTTCGCACTTCGTCACAGTGGCGGATCGAGATCTGATCATGACCAGACCGTTCCGGTGATCCAGGGGTCGGGCGACCACGGTCGCCCGCCGCCTAGTCCTTCAGGCACAAGACCGCGTAGCTGCCGCAGGCGCAGTAGGCGTAGCTCGAGGCGGCTTCGTGGTAGCCGCCCGGGCAGCCGCCGCAGCCGGCCCAGTAGTCGAAGCCAGGCTGCACGCAGAGCGCTTCGTAATAGCTGCTGCAACCATAGGCGCAGTACTCGGTGAACGCGGTGTCCCAGCCGCCGGGGCAGCCGTCGCAAGACGCGAATCCGGCGAAGTCGCAGGTGCCGTTGGGGGAGCAGCCCTGATTGCCGTAGCAGGTACCGCATTCGAGCACTCCGCCGCAGCCGTCCGAGATGCTGCCGCAGCTCTTGCCCTGAGCGCCGCAGCTGGTCGGCGTGCAGCAGGACCCGTTGAAGCAGGTCTGCCCACCCGGGCAACCGCCGCAGTTGACGCTGCCGCCGCAGGGGTTCGGGATGACGCCGCACTTGCCGGCGCAGCTCGGGGCCGAGCAGCCGCAGACGTTGCTCGAGCCGCCGCCACCGCACCACTCCGGGCTCTGGCAGCTCCCGCAGTTGAGCACCCCGCCGCAGCCGTCGGAGACCTGGCCGCAGTTCTTACCGAGGGAGCTGCAAGTGTAACAGGTGCTCTGGCACTGGCCAGAGACGCACTGCTGGTTCGTTCCGCAACCGCCGCAGTTGAGCTGGCCGCCGCAGCCGTCGCTGATGGTGCCGCACGAGTAGCCCTGAGCCGAGCAGCTGGTGGGAGAGCAGCCGCACACGTTGGCCGTGCCGCCGCCGCCGCAGCTCAGCGGGGCGTTGCAGGCGCCGCAGTTGACGCTGCCGCCGCAGCCGTTGGAGATGACGCCGCAGTTCTTGCCCTGCGCACTGCAGCTCTGGGGAGAGCAGCCGCACACGTTGGGGACGCCTCCGCCGCCACAGCTGTTCGGGGAGTTGCACGAGCCGCAGCTCAGCGTCCCTCCGCACTTGTCGCTGATGCTCCCGCAGTTCTTGCCCTCGGCGGCGCAGCTGGTGGGCGTGCAGCCGCAGACGTTGGGGGTCCCGCTGCCGCCACAGGTCTGCGAGCCCGAGCAGGAGCCGCAGCTGATCGTATTGCCGCAGCCGTCCGAGACCTGACCGCAGTTCTTGCCCAGATCGGCGCAGCTCTTGGGTTGGCACGGCGCAGTGCCGCACTTGTTGGGGCCCGCGCCGCCGCAGATCTGACCGCTGGCGCAGCTGCCGCAGTCCGCGAGGCCCCCGCAGCCGTCCGGCACCTTGCCGCAGTTCATGCCCAGATCGACGCAGGTCTTGGGCTTGCAGCCGCACTGGTTCGCCGGTCCGGCACCTCCACATGTAGCTGGCGGTTGACAGGTGCCGCAGTTGAGCTTGCCGCCGCAGCCGTCGGAGAGCTCACCGCAGGTGGCCTTTACGGTCTCGCAGCTGATGGGCGTGCAGCCGCAGACGTTCGCGGTGCCGCTGCCGCCGCACTTCTCGGGCAGCGTGCAGCCGCCGCACTCGAGCACCTTGCCGCAGCCATCCGAGGCCTGCCCGCACTCGGCGCTCAGCTCCTGGCAGGTCTTGGCGATGCAGGGGGTCTGCCCGCACTTGTTGGGGCCCGCGCCCCCGCAGAACAAGCCGCCCGGGCAGTCGCCGCAACTGAGCTTGCCCCCGCAGCCGTCCAGCGCTTCCCCGCACGAAGCGCCGAGCTCGCTGCACTTCTTGGGCTTGCAGGCTCCGCCGTCGTTCTTGCCGCCGTCGCTGTCGGGCGCGCTCGCGTCGGCTCCGGAGCCCTGCTTCAGCGCGTCCAGGTCGGACAAGAGCGAGCAAGCCCCGACGAGCCAGACCACGAGGCCGGCCGCGAGCAGCCCGAGCAGTCGAGGAAGCCGAGGCAATCCACGCTCGAAGATAGCCCGCCCTCGAGCGTGGTGTCGAGGCACGGGGGCGCTTCACCTGATCGACGACGTGTGCGACAAGAGCTTACGTGGAGTCCTTCGTCGAAGACGCGGTCGAGGTCGTCGTGGGCGGCAGCGGCGGCTCGCCCTTCTTGATCACCTGCGAGCACGCCTCCGAGCGCCTGCCCGAGCCCTGGCGCTGGGCTGCCGAGGACCGCTGGCTCGTGGGCACGCACTGGGCGTACGACATCGGGGCCGAAGATCTTGCGCGCGATCTCTGCGCCGCGCTCGGCGCGACCGCCGTGCTGTCGCGCTTCAGCCGCTTGCTCGCCGACCCCAACCGCGAAGAGTCGGCGCGCGACCTTTTCCTGGCTCTGGCGGAGGGCGAGGAGGTGCGACTGAATCACGCCCTCGACGCGGAAGAGCGCGAGCGACGCCTGGCCCGCTTGTGGCGTCCGTATCACGCGGCGGTCGAGCGCGAGGTCGCGCGCAGCCAGTGCCGCGTGGTGTTGGCCATCCACACCTTCACGCCGGTTTGGAACGGCGTCGCCCGCGATGTGGAGGTCGGCGTCTTGTTCGACGAAGAGGAGGAGCTCGCCGAGCGCGCCCGCGCTGCGCTCGGGACGACCGGCCTGGTGGTGCGGATGAACGAGCCGTACTCCGGGCAAGCGGGGCTGATCTACAGCGCCCGCCGCCACGCCATGGCGCACGGACGGCGCGCGCTCGAACTGGAGGTCCGACAGGATCTGGCCGTGGAGGCGCGGGTGCGCGCCAAGGTGGTGGCGGCGCTGGGCGAGCTCGGGAAGACGCTCGGGTAGCTAGCGCACCTGCGTCGGGAGCTCGGTCTGGGCGTCGCCCAAATTGAACGCGAGGGTCGCAGGATCGCCGGTGCGCGACCCGCGCGCCGGGATGGAGCACAACACGGGCTCCTGCAACGCCTCGAGTCGCACGAAGGCGTCGGGCGGTCCACTGTGGTGGCCTTGCGCGTCGAGCAGCGAGACGCCGAGCTCGATGGGGAGCTCCGGCAGCGGACTCCCGCGCCGGAGCAGCAGCGTGACTTGAAGCGTCGGTCCGGCGCGCCGCACGGTGACGTCGAGCTCGCGCACGATGCGCTCGAGGCGTTCCTTGCGATTCGCCCCCGCGAGCGGCGTGCCGATGATGGCCGGATTCTCCACCGGCTCGGGCCAGGTCGGATCCGAGTCCTCGGGCTCGCGCACCACGGACTTCCCGCAGACGGCGCAGTGGTCCCTCGTCAGGTCCAACCGCTGACCGCAACCCACACAGACGACGCTGGGCGGAGGGAGTGCCCCGTGACTCACGCGCGGGGACCCTAACCCCCCTCGGCCCCGAGGACAATGCGGGGCCGTGCGCGAAAAGGGCGTGGGTTTCAGCCTTGGCGCCGGTGTGTGTGCGGGTGTGCTCGCGTCACATGTGCTCGACGATCGCCTTGCCGAACTCGGAGCACTTCACTTCCTTCGCGCCTTCCATCAAGCGCGCGAAGTCGTAGGTCACGGTCTTGGCGCCGATGGCGCCGTCCATGCCCTTGATGACCAGATCCGCCGCCTCGTTCCAGCCCAGGTGCCGGAGCAGCATCTCGCCGGACAGGATCACCGAGCCGGGGTTGACCTTGTCGAGGTTCGCGTACTTCGGCGCGGTGCCGTGGGTCGCCTCGAACACGGCGTGGCCGGTGACGTAGTTGATGTTGCCGCCGGGAGCGATGCCGATGCCCCCGACCTGAGCCGCCAGGGCGTCCGAGAGGTAGTCGCCGTTCAGGTTGAGCGTGGCGATGACGTCGAACTCCTTGGGACGCGTCAGCACCTGCTGCAGCGTGATGTCGGCGATGCTGTCCTTGATGCGGAGCAGGCTCTTCCATTTGCCACCGCCGTGGGTCGGGACGAGCTTCGCCGCCGCCTCGACCTCGGCGCGGATCTCGGCCTGGGCCTCCGGCGGGGCCATGTCGTAGCCCGGCTCGATCAGCTTGGCGTTCTCCTCGGCCGTGAGCTTCGGGTTCTGCTCGAGGTTGCCGAGGATCCAGCTCTCGCGCTCGGTGACCACCTGCGCGCGGAACTCCCGCGTGGCGAGGGCGTAGCCCCAGTCGCGGAAGCCGCCCTCGGTGAACTTCATGATGTTGCCCTTGTGGACCAGGTTCACGCTCTTCTTCTTGTTGCGCAGCGCGAACTCGATGGCCGCCTTGACCAGGCGCTCCGTCCCCTGCCGGCTCACGGGCTTGACGCCGATGCCGCTGGTCTCCGGGAAGCGGATCTTCTTCACGCCCATCTCGTTCTGAAGGAAGGCGATCACCTTCTTGGCTTCGGCGCTCTCGCTCTCCCACTCGATGCCGGCGTAGATGTCCTCGGTGTTCTCGCGGAAGATCACCATGTTCACGTCGCCGGGTCGCTTGACCGGGCTCGGGACGTTGGTGAACCAGCGCACCGGGCGGAGGCACACGTAGAGGTCGAGCTGTTGGCGCAGCGCCACGTTCAGCGAGCGGATGCCCTTGCCCACCGGAGTGGTCAGCGGGCCTTTGATGCCGACCAGGTACTTGCGGTAGGCGTCCACGGTCTCGTCCGGCAGCCAGGAGTCGAAGAGCTTCTTGCTCTTCTCGCCGGCGTAGACCTCGTACCAGGCGAGCTTCCGCTTGCCGCCGTAGGCCTTCGCGACCGCGGCATCGAGCACCGCGCTCGACGCGCGCCAGATGTCGGGTCCCGTGCCGTCCCCCTCGATGAACGGGATGATGGGCTGGTCGGGCACGCTGAGCGCCGTGCCGGACATCGTGATCGCTTCGCCTGTCTTGGGGGCTTCGAGCTTCGCCATTTCTTCGGGTCTCCGGGGGAAAAAGTGCTGTCGGATTAGACCAGACCGCGTGGTGCGGCAAGGTCGCCGATCCAGCCCAGGCGCTCGCGCGACGAACGAGGGTGGAGGCGCGCATGGGAGCGACGGCTGAACGGAGGAGGTGTGCTCGCAGGTCCGGGGTCATGCTGGGGGCTGGGCTCGCGGTGCTCCTGGCCACGGGTTGCCTGGATCGACCGCTCTCGACGATGGAGCCCGCGACCAGCAACGTGGTGGTCAAGCAGTTGGCCCTGGAGGCGCCCAGCAAGATCGACCTCTTGTTCATGATCGACAACTCGCAGTCGATGGCGGACAAGCAGGCGTTGCTCGCGGACGCAGTTCCTGCGCTGGTGCGGCGGCTGGTCGCTCCGCGCTGCGTGGACGAGACGAGCGGAGCGCCCCTCGGGACGAATCATCCCTGCGCGGTCGGCGCGCCGGAGTTCCGGCCGGTCACCGACATCCACGTCGGGGTGCTGAGCTCGAGCCTCGGCGGACACGGCTCGGACATCTGCACTCCCAAGTGGCAGAAGTGGAACCCGACCCAAGATCAGGCCGGCCACCTCCTGGCCCCACACCTCGATTGGAGCCCCGGCGACGACACGGCAGATCCGAGCGCGTTCGTCCAAGGGCTGGCCCAGCAGGTGAAGGCGGCGGGCGACGAGGGCTGCGGATACGAGGCGTCGTTGGAGGCCTGGTACCGCTTCCTGATCGACCCCGAGCCGCCGCTGACCGTCACCAAGAAGGACGGGGTCACCGTCGCCGAGGGCGTGGACGAGGTCCTCTTGGCGCAGCGCAAGGAGTTCCTGCGCCCGGACTCGTTGCTCCTGGTGGTGATGCTCAGCGACGAGAACGATTGCTCCCTCGTGGACGACGGCTGGTCCTGGTACGCCACGCAGCAGGAACAGAACCTGTATCGCTCGACCAGCGCGTGCGCGAGCGACATCGCCAGCCCGTGCTGTCGCTCCTGCGGCACGAGCGAGAGCGCCCCGCCTGCCGGCTGCGTCGCGCTCGCGGACGATCCCGCGTGCCAGTCGTCAGTCCTCGACACCGCGGAGGACAGCCGCAACCTGCGCTGCTGGGAGCAGAAGCGGCGCTTCGGCATCGACTTCCTGTACCCGACAGCGCGCTACGTGGACGGGCTCACGAAGCCGACGATCCGGAACCGGCGCGGCGAAGAGGTGCCGAACCCGCTCTATTCCGCGCCGACGGGCGTCAGGGCACGCGACCCCTCGCAGGTGCTCCTGGCGGGGATCCTGGGCCTGCCCTGGCACGACGTGGCGAGCGCCGAGAGCCAGAGCGACCCCGACACGATGCGCTACCTGACCGCGCGGCAGCTCACCGAGCAGGACCGCTGGTCGTGGCTCCTACCGTCCGCGGGAGCGCCAGCGGGCGATCCGCTCATGCGCGAGTCCGTCCTGCCGCGCAGCGGGGTCCATCCTGCGACCGGCGTGCCGCTGGTGGGTCCGGACGGGCCGGGCGCTCACCCGGTGAACGGCCACGAGTGGAACACGGGCGGCGAGGACCTGCAGTACGCCTGCATCTACCCGCTCGCAAAGCCCCGAGATTGCACGATGGCGACCGGGTCCTGCGACTGCACGAACGTGACCTCCAGCGATCCGAGCAAGAACCCGCTGTGCCAGGACCCCGCCAGCGGACAGTACGGGACCACGCAGCACTTCGCCAAGGCGTATCCGGGCACGCGCCAGCTCGAGGTCTTGAAGGGCCTGGGCGACGGGGCCATCGTCGCGTCGATCTGCCCCAAGCTGTCGAGCGGCGACAGCGCTTCCCCCAGCTTCGGCTACAACCCCGCGGTCGAGTCCATCGTCGAGCGCCTGCGCGACAAGCTCTTGACGCAATGCCTGCCGAGGCCGCTGTCGATCGCGGACGACGGCGCCGTGAAGTGCGCGGTCGTCGAGGCGCTGCCGGCGTCCGCTTGCAGCTGCGACGCAGCGAAGAACCGGCACCCCGTCAGCGCGACGCTGGCGAGCGCAGCGCGCCGAGAGCTCCGCGAGTCGGGGCAGTGCGGCCCTGGTTCGAAGGACCAGCTCTCCTGCGAGGCGTTTTGCCTGTGCGAGCTCGGCGTCGCGACCGACCTCGGGTCGTGTCAGAACGACGTGAAGCCCGAGGGCACCGGCTGGTGCTACGTCGAGCCCGACCGCGGGCTGGGGAACCCCGCGCTGGTCGCGAGCTGTCCCGCGACCCACCGCCAGCTCGTGCGCTTCGCGGGCGAGGAGACGCCGGCGCCGGGCTCGAACGTGTTGGTCGCGTGCCTGGGCGCCGCGCTCGGGAAGTGAGCCGGCTCAGCGGCGGAACATGCTCGAGATGAGCACGACCGTGCGGTGATCGCTCGCCGGCGCCTTCTCGCAGCCGGGGTAGCCCTTCGGCTCGGCGTCGTGAACGGAGAGTCGGAAGGGGCCCTTGCCGATGCCGAGCTCGTTGGGGCGCGAGGTCACCTCTGCTCCGCAGCGGCCGGCGAGCTCGCGGTAGCGCTTCTCGAGCGCCGAGCGCGCCTCGCTGGTGGCGAAGGAGCGCCAGTGGATCTCGGCGTCGGTGGCCAGATCGTGCTGGTCGCAGAGCAGCACCGCGCCGGCGGGAGGCTCGAACAGCTTCTCGCACTCGGGGCTCGTCGCGGCGGGGACCGCCGACGCCGCTGCCTCCGGCTTCGAGGTCGGCGCGGACTCGCGCGAGCACCCGAACAGAATCAGGCCGACGATCAGGAGCCTCTCAGCCACGAGTATGCCTCCAGGAGCACGCGCCGTCCGTCGCGCTCGACCTGCGCGCCATGCGCCAGCGTGATCTTGTCGATGTCCCACTGCGCGATGCGGTCCACCTGACGGCGGCCGAGCCGGTAGTCGCGCACCGCGATGCGCTCCAGGTAGCCCTTGCCCGGCGCGGTGTTCGCCATCAGGAAGGCCGCGACTCGGGTCATCCGCGAGGGATGGCGGGAGAGGTTCAGGAGCGCGTCCGCGCACACCAGCGTGCGGCTCTTCGGGTGGAAGAACACGATCTCGTTCTCGAAGCGCGCCGTGAAGGCCGCCTGCTCGACGTCCGCCTTCCAGACCGAGACGGGCGCATCGCCGAGCACGCCGGTCCAGCCGAGATCCGAGCGCTTGCGCTCGAGCCCGGGGCAGGCCCAGACCTCGGCCTCTGGGTAGGCCTCGATCCACTGACCGACGTACAGGTGATGGAACAGGCTGGGCGCGACCACGCCGACCACCGGTCCGAGCGCGTCCAGCTCGCGGCGCAGCGCCGGATCGAGCGCCACGGGGCAGTGCACGAACAGACCGCCGCTCGACAGGCGAATGATCGTGGTGCGCGTGCCGGTCTCGACGCCCCAGAAGCGCTGCGGGCGCGCCACCGTCCAGAGATCTTCGGCGAACGGGACGAGGTTCATACTCTCTCCGCTCCGTCCAGCTTGGCCAGGTCCCGGTCGAAGGTGCCCAGGGGAAGGTGCCCCGCACGCCTGGCGACCTCCAGCATCAGACAGTCCGAAAATCCGAGGCTCGGGCGCTTGCGGAAGTGAGCCAGCGCGGCGGCCACGACGTCGGGATCTTGGACGGCGAGCGTTTGGTGGTCCAAGAGCATCTCGATCGCGGACGCGATCTGGGCCGGGGGGACCTCGTAGACCGAGCTCAGCACCCAGCTCGTCTCCACCAGTGCCAGGTGGGATACCCAAGCGCCGGGTGACACGAAGGCCTCGGCAGCCGCGACCTGCTTGGGGTCGTCGCGCGCCAAGAGGCGCACCAACACGTTGGTGTCAACGGCGCGCATGCCGCTGCCTCACGTGCTGGCGGATCCCCTCGTCCAGCTCGCGCAGCGTGCGCGCGGCGGGCGGGCGCGGGAACAGGACGGCATGGAGGTCCGAGGAGCTGAAGCGCCCGACCCGGCGGATGGCGATCGTGTCGCCGGTCGCGTCCCACTCCAGCACGGAGCCTGGGCCGACCGCCAGGCGACGCCGCACCTCGGCCGGGACGGAGATCTGCCCCTGCGCGGTGACCCGGGAGCGCGCCAACTTCATGCCCTTCAGTACCATGGTAATGAAAGGGGTGCAAGCTGGCTCCCATCCTGTATGGTGAGCGCCTCGATGCGTGAGTCGTCGCTTGCGGTGTGGGTAGTCTCTGCTGGCTCCTGGGCTCTGGCCTGCGGGGGGGCCCCGCTGCCCGCCGACCCGGCTCCCGAGAGCGCGACCCCAGCGCCGCGGCGAGCAAACCTGGGCTACGACTGCGCAGAGGTCCCGGGCAAGCCGCCGCCGGCGCCGCTCAAGAAGCAGTACACCGGGGTGGCGGCCAAGGCGCGTTGCGACCGCGAGGTCTTCACCATCATGGGCGGCGTCAAGCACTTCCTCGGCGTCGAGTGCTCGTACTGCCACGACGAGACCGACTACGCGAAGATGACGCACAGGAAGCACGTGGCCAACTGGATGGCCCGCGAGCTGATCCCCGCGCTCGAGAAGAAGAAGGGTGGGGAGCTCTGGTGCAACGACTGCCACATGGTGGACGGCAAAGGCACGGCCAAGATCCTCCGGCAGCCTCGCGATGCCCGCTGGGCCGCAGAGTGGATGGCGACGCACCTGGTCGAAGACCTGCAAGCCGCGGGCGAAAAGCCGCTCCGCTGCAAGTCGTGTCACGGCGGGAACCCGGGCACGCCCGAGTTCCAGAAGAAGATCATCCTGACGGATCGGCTGCCGGTGAAGCGCACGGCGGAGCCTCCGCCGCCGGAGGCTCTCGACGCAGGCGCGGATTAGCTCAGGTACACTTCGTGTAGCAGCTCGACGCCGACGAGCAGGTCTGGCAGGGGTGCCAGTCGCAAGCGCTGGAGCAGTACTGCCACTTCTTCGCCCCGCAGCACTGCCAGTTGCTGCCGCCTTCGTACAAGCAGGTGGCGCCCGTCTTCTTGCCGCAGGCGCCGAAGGTGCAGCTCGCGCCGCAGGTCTTCTCCGCGCAAGGATCGCTGCAGCCGCTGGTGGTCTTGTCGCCGGGGTTGCACTCCTTCTGCTCTTCGCAGACGGGATCGCCCCAGGTGCCGTTCGCCTGACAGGTGCGCCGGGACGTGCCGCACTTCTGGCAGGTGCCCAGCGCCTGCTTGTCGCCGGGGGTGCAGGTCGTCGCGCCGCCGCTGCCGCCGCCTCCCGCCGCGCCGGCCATGCCTCCGGCCGCGCCGCCCCGCCCGCCGCGCCCGCCGTGCCCGCGGCGCCGGCTGCCGCGCCGCCCGCGCCGCCCCCGCCGCGCCGCCGCTCGTAGCGCCGCCGCCGCCACCGAGGGTCTCGTTGGTCGCGATGAACGTGTCGTCGGAGCAGGCCAGCACGGTACCTGCGCCGGAGGCCACGACCAAGACCGCGCACAGGACTCTCATGCCATCACCGGTACTTCAGCAACCGCAGCCCGAGCAAGTCTGGCAGGGAAACCACTGACAGCTCGAGCTGCAGAACTGCCACTTGCCAGCGGCGCAGCACTGCCAGTTCGTGCCGGCCTCGTAGTCGCACTGATTGCCCGCCTTGAGCGTACACTTCGTCGGCCACTGGCAGCTCGAGTTGCAGACCAGGTGCGAGCAGTTGTCGCAGCTGCCGGCCTTGGTCGCGCCGGGCGCGCAGACGCCCTCGCCGGTGCAGTTGCCCCAGGTGCAGCTGGCGCTACACGTGCGCGTGCCGCAGTTGCCGCAGCTCTGCTTCTGGCCGGGCGTACACGCGCCTTGACCCGAGCAGGTGCCCCAGCTCGGCCAGGTGCAGTCGGCCTGGCAGCTGCGCGACTGGGTGCCGCAGCTGCCGCAGGGCTGGCTCTGGGGATCGCCGGGGTTGCAGTCCTTCTGGTTGATGCAGACCGGCGCGTCCCACTGACCGCTCGCGTTGCACTTGCGCTCGGCGGTGCCGCACTTCTCGCAGCTGCCGAGCTGTTGCACCGCGCCCGGCGAGCACGAGCCGCCGCCGCCGCCGCCGCCGCTCGGGCCTCCTCCGGTGGCCGCGCCGCCGCTCGAGCTCCCGCCGCCTGATGGGCCACCCGCCGTCCCGCCGTTGCCGGCGCCGGCCGCGCCGCTCGTGCCGCCCGAGGCCCAGCCGCCTCCCGTGCCGGGATCGAGGCCGGCGACGCCGCTGCCGGCGGCTCCGTCCGGCGTGTCCAGCGGCTCCTCCTCGTCGGCGCCCACGGCGCACGCGGCCAGCGTGACCGCGACCCCCGCGCCGAACAGCAGCCTCGACAGGACCCGCAGCACACCCGGAGTTTAGCCGGGATTCTGCCGTTCGTCCCGCCTCTGGCGGGTCAGCTCGCCGGGTGGCGCTCCGACACTGGCGGCGCCGCCACGGAAGGAACGCGGGTTTCCATGTAGTCGTCGGCCTTTTCCAGCGCCTCCGCCAGGCGCTCGCACAAGACGACGCCGGTCGTGCCGGTGAGCTCCGCGCGCTCGATCAGGGTCCTGGGCTGGGTCTGGGCCCCGACCAGGATCGCGAGTGCGCTTCGGCCCTTGAGTCGCTCGAGCGCGCTCTCCAGGTTCACGATCCCGGTCGCGTCCATGGCGGGCACCTGCGACACGTCGAAGATCACGACCTTGGTCTCCTTGCCGATCTCCGAGAAGGTGTGCATCGCCTTCTGCGCCGCGCCGAAGAACAGCGGGCCCTCGATGCGGTAGAGCGTGACCCCCGCGGGCATCTCGAGCCCCGCGTATTGGCCACCGGCGCCCACGAGCTGCGCATTGGAGACCTCGGCCATGCGCCGCATGAACAGCACCGCTGCCAGCATCACGCCGACGGTCACCGACACGACCATGTCGAAGGCCACGGTCAACACGAAGCACGAGGCCAGCACGGCGACGTCGCTCTTCGGGGCGATCCGCGCCATGTGAACCACGTGGCGGAGCTCGCTCATGTTCCAGGCGATCACCAGCAGCAGCGCCGCCAGCGAGGCCATCGGCAAGTGACCGAGCAGCGGCGCCAGGGCGACCACCGCGGCCAGCACGAAGAGCGAGTGGACCAGGGCGGCGATCGGCGAGCGGGCGCCGTAGCGGATGTTGGTCGCGGTGCGCGCGATGGCGCCGGTGGCGGCGAATCCTCCGAAGAACGGCACCACGATGTTGCCGATGCCCTGCGCGACGAGCTCGACGTCGGGGTCGTGACGGGTGCCGGTCATGCCGTCGGCGACGACCGCGGAGAGCAGCGACTCGATGGCCCCCAGCATCGCGATGGCGAAGGCTGGCCCGGACAGCTCGCGCAACAGCGCGAGCGAGAGCCCGAGCGCTCTGCCGTCCGGTCCCGCCATCTCCCAGGGCAAGAGCGGGAGCGGGGCGGAGCGCGGGATCCCGGCGTGGGTGACGCCTCCCACGACGTAGCTGAAGCGGTCCGCGATGGTGTCGACGTGGAACCCGGGCAACGCGTGCCCGAGCCCGAAGGCCACCAGGCCGCCGAACGTCAGCGCGACGAGCGGCGACGGGATCTTCTGCGTGAGCTTCGGCCAGAGCACCAACACGGCCAGGGTGAGCGCGCCGATCAGCACCTCCTGCCAGCGTGCGCTCGGGAGCGCTCGGCCGAGCGCGACGACGCGCTCCGGGGTGTGCTCGGGCATCTTCGCCACGGTCAAGCCCAGGAAGTCCTTGAGCTGGAGCAAGGCGATGACCACGGCGATGCCCGCGGTGAAGCCGCTGACCACGGGGTAGGGGACGAACTGCATCAAGCGGCCGAAGCGCGCGATGCCCATGACCACCAGCAGGCTGCCCGCCAGCACCGTGGCCATCATCAGGCCACCCAGGCCGTAGCGGCTGGCGATGGGCGTCAGCAGCACCACGAAGGCCGCGGTGGGACCCGAGACCTGCACCGGAGAGCCGCCCAGGAGCGCGATGACGGCGCCCGCGACGATGGCCGTGTAGAGGCCGTGTTGCGGCGGCGCTCCGCTGGCCACCGCCAGGGCCATGCTGAGCGGGAGCGCGACGATGCCGACCACCAGCCCCGCGAGCACGTCCGCTCGGAGGTCGGCCTTCGTGTAGCCCCGGCGCAGCCGCTCGCGCAGCGCGGTGCCCAGGCGCAAGCTCTTGCCGAGTGGAAATAGTGACGCAGCCTGCGCCACGCGACGTCGAATCATTCCGGGTCAAGGAGCGGCGAGCGCTCCTCTCCAAGGGCGCTGGTTCTACGCCATCGAAGCCCTTTTGGCAAAGTTCAGTTTGCCTTGCAGCCGAGGTAGTTGCCGCCGCCGCAGGCGCACACGCAGGGCGGCTTGCCCGGGCAGTTGTAGTCGCAGGGGCAGATGCAACTGTCGCTCACCGCCTGGCAGTCGGCGCGATCGAAGCAATCACACGCGCTCAGTCCCTCGCACGGGGGAAGCGTGCAGTTCGAGTACTGCACGTCCCACACACCGCCGCTGCATTGAGCGATGGTGTGCGGGCTGCCGTCCATGCACTTGCCGTAGGTGCAATACTGGTACGGATTGCTGCACGGCTCGCGCGACCCACAGGGCGCACCTGCCGGCGGCGGCGACTCGGGGCAAGGCATGGGCGGAGGCGGGTTGCACGAGCTGGCGAAGCCCTGCCACTTGCCGTTCAGACACTGCGCCTCCCACGGCGGGCAGCAGTCGCCCTGGTCGTAGTTGCAGCTCGTGCCGCTCGGCAGATCGCAGCTCGTCTCGTTCTGCGGAAACGAGGCCGGGCACTTCGCCGGGTTGCCTCCGGAGCCGCCGACGTTGCCGGAGCCGCCGGAGCCGCTGACGTTGCCGGAGCCGCCGGAGCCGCCCGTACCGCTCGAGTCGCTGCTGGTCGATCCGCCGCAAGCGGCGAGGGTGGAGGCGACGGAGAGGGTCACCACGAAGGGTGCGCGGTAGCGGCGGGCAGGTGACACGGAGGGCTCCTGGGGTCGGCACAGGCTGTGCCATTGGCTGACAGGTGGATCCGGCGGCGACGACGATTTCATCACCACCGAGGCTCGTTCAGCAACGCGCGTGCCAGCTACTGGGTGATCGGCACGTGGGCGCAGTCACCGTCTTGCCAGTTGATGCGCTGGCCACCGTCCACCATCTCGAAGTCGCTCCATTGCAGCGACTTCAGATCCTGCGCGGTCAGCCCCACCTGGCTCCACTTCGCGCTGGTGTAGTCGTCCGCCATGCCGGTGAACGTCAGATTGCCGCCGTCCGACAGGATCATGCCGTACTTCTTCAGCGCCTTCGCCACGACCTGCGCGGCGGGGTTGAGCCCGCTGATGTCGGCGGAGGCCTTCAGGCGCATGCGGGCGCCGTAGGGCGGGGCGGACGCGGGGCCGCTGGTGGCGCCGGTGGAGTGGGTGGCGGGGTGCACGTAGATGTCCGCGCGCATGAGGGAGTTCGGCAGGATGAAGCGGATCGCGTGCTCGATGGCGCCGGCCTGGACCTCGTCCGCCGAGAACAGGTGCGCCGCGATGGGCAAGCCCGCGGCGTCGGCGCTGGTGCAGTAGTCGCCGCGCATGCTCGGCGGGTACACGGTCTTCAGATCCCAGATGGCCTGGCAGCCGCCCTCGAAGGCGCTCGAGGTGATGTTGGCGCGCCACATCTCGAACAGCCGACACTCGTCCTTGTCGATCACGATCAGGTGGCAGTCGCCGTCGCTGGCGCACTCGTAGCCGCTCTCGCCTTCCAGCGAGCCGACTGCCGGCACGGGCGGCGGCGCGGGATCGCAGTCGGGGCTGTAGAAGTCGCCGGTCTGCGTGAAGGGCTTGTGCGGCGTCGAGGCGTCCGCCATCAGCACCTTGATCGAGAAGTCGATCTGGAACTTCGCGGCGGCGGTGTGGTTCTGCTGGAGGTAGTCGATGACCGCGGCCGACTCGGAGTCGAGCGGGGCGGTGTCCACGGGCGTGTTCCAGATGGAGCCCGGCGGGAAGAGCTGACCGTTGGCGTTGCCGCAGGAGTCGAGCGCGCCGCTGCCGCCGGTGTTGCCACCGCCCGAGCCCCCGGCGCCGGTGCCGCCGGAGCTCTGACCTCCCGTGCCTGCTCCGCTGCCTCCGTCGTCTCCGCCGCACGCGATGGCGACCAGCGCCACTGCTCCGACCGCCAGGCCCAGCGTTGCGAGAACCTTCATCACTCACCTCTCGAGTGGGCGCAGAGTATCAAGCGAGACGCACGTGCGCTCGCGCCGGGCTCACATGCGCCCATTCTCCGCGGTTTTCTGGGCGCTCCGCTCGTGCTAGAGCGCGCACGCTCCGAGTGGCGAGCGAAGGGCTGGACGCGATGAGAATCGATCGATGCTGGTGGATCGCGGTGGGCACTGTGGCGCTGGCGGCGGCGTGCGCGGGCTCGCGAGAGTCCGAGACGCTGCGCGCCTCCGAGGGCCGCATCGAGAGCGCGCCGGTGCTGGGGCAGCGCTTCGAGCGCAGCTTCGCCTGGGGGCAGGGCCAGGATCAGTTTCGACGCACGCCCAGCGTCCCGGAGAGCGTCGTCCAAGGTCCGAACGCCGTCGCGGTGACGAGCGACGGTCGCCCGCTGGTGCTCGACCGCCTGGCTGGGCGCGTGGTGTCGCTGGACGCCGTGTCGCCGCTCCGCGGCGTGGCGACCGTGAGCGTGGACTCCGAGGACCTCGCGGCCGGCACGGACGGCACCTGGCTGGCGTTCAGCCCGCTCCGCGCGAGGGCCTCCGTGTTCGACGCCGACGGCAAGAGCCTGGGTGAGCTCCTCGTGCCGCGCGAGCTCCGCGACGGCGTCGGCTTCGACATCGGGATCTCACGCCGCGTACGCCTGCGCACCGGCTACCAGGAAGTGATCGAGCTCGGCAGCCCGTCGGCGCCGCTGCCGCTGCCGGTGGCCCTGCGCACCAAGCGCGAAGGCGCGTACCAGCTCGCCGACGGCCGCGGCGTCGCGGTGCGGGCCACCGACGCGGGGGCGTCGCTGGTGCTCGTCTCCCAGCCCGCGGACGAGGCCGCACGCAGCGAGATCGAGAAGGAGATCCCGCTGCCCGGCGCGCCGACGGCGGCGCGCGTCGTCGGTGGCCAGGGCAACGTCGTGTGTCTGAAGAGCGAGAGCGTCAGCTCGGCGCCGGCGCTCTCGGTGAGCCGCCGCGCGAGTTGCGTGGACGTCGCTACCGGCACGGTGGTCTTCGACGAGGCGCTGCCCGCACCGGGCCTGTACGTCCCGCGCACGGAGGTCGCCTTCGGCGCCGGTCGGCTGGCGTTCATCCACCCGACGGAGAAGGGGCTCACCGTCACCAGCGTCGCGGTGCTGGGGAAGGAGGTGTCTCCATGAAGCGGACCGGCCTGCTGCTCGCCGCGCTCGGTCTCGGCCTCGCCGTCTCGTCCAGCGCCTCCGCCATCACGCGCACGGAGGTCTTGATCAAGGCCAAGGCGTTCGCCTTCCACCCCTGGACCGCAACCAGCGCCAACACCAAGGCCTCGTGCAACGGCGCGTACACCAGCGTGTACGCCCCCGGCGACTACATGGGGCTGCCCTACGACTGGGGCGGGCACATGTCGCTCTTCACGTTCGACCAGCAGATCGCCCAGGGCTACGGCGCCGGCTCGTACCCGGCGGACGGCATCCTGAGCTGCACCTCGGGCGTGGACTGCTCGGGTTTCGTCAGCCAAGCCTGGAGCTCCGGGCACTACACCACCTCGAGCGTGGATCAGATCTCCACGGCCATCAGCAAGGCGCAGCTCTTGCCCGGCGACATCTTCAACGACGCCGGCAACCACATGGCCATGTACAGCCACCTGCTCGGCAGCGGCGAGCCGGCGCTGTACGAGTCGGTCTTCTACAACGTGCACTACAGCCTCCCGGGCTGGTCGTGGCTGGACGGCTACATCCCGCGCCGCTACACGAAGATCACCGGCACCACGGCAGACGATCCCTCCGGGACGACCGAGAAACCCATCGTCATCTCGAGCTTCCCCTTCGTGGATTCGCGCAACACGGCGCAGTCACCCTCCGACGTGCTCGACGGCTGCGGCGCCGACCCCAGCGTCCCCGAGTCCGGTCCCGAGTACATCTACGAGCTCACGCTGACCAAGCCCGGCACGCTCAGCGTGACCGTGCAGGACGACGTGGGCGTGGACATCGACGTGCACCTGTACACCTCGATGAACACCAACGACTGCGTCGCACGGCACGACTCCAGCTTCACCAAGAACCTGGACTGCGGCACCTACTACGTGGTCGCGGACACCTTCGCGAAGTCCGGCACCTCGCTCAGCGGCGCGTTCACGCTCACGGTGAATTTCGCGCCGTCGAGCGGCCAGGCCTGCGGCGCGGGCCCCAAGCAGTACCAGTTCGAGGGCGGCGCGGGTGACGCCTGCTCCTACCCGGGCAACAAGAGCCTGCCGTTCTGCAACCCGAACCTGGGCGTGGATACCTGCCTCTACACCTCGACCTCGAGCTTCTGCAGCAAGCCCTGCGCGAGCGCCGGCGACTGCGGGCAGTTCCCGGGCGGCTGCTGCGCGGACATCGGCGGCGGGGAGAAGTACTGCATGCCCTCCGGCAAGTGCGGCGGCGGTGCGCCGGACTCCGGCGTGGCGCCGAAGCCCGACGCCGGCGGCGATCCGGCGGACGCGGGCCAGGGCGGCGCGAGCGGCGCGGCCGGCGGCGCCGGCTTCTCCGGCAGCGCGGGCGCGGGGCCGGCGGCAGCGCGGGCGGCACGCCGAACGTGGGCGGCGCGCCCGGGAGCGGCGGCGCCCCGAGCGGGGGCAACGGCAGCCTGGGCAACGGCTCCGGCGACGACTCCGGCTGCTCCGTCGCGACGCGGCCCCAGCCGACGCCGTGGTGGGCGCTCGCGGGTGCGCTCGGCCTGGCGGTCGCGCGGCTGCGCCGGCGCGAACGCTGAAGCGTGAAGCGCCACGCGGCAGCGCGGGTTGAATGCGCTGCGATGCGCGTTTGGACGCCTCGCGCAGCGCAGGGCGCTGCGACGCACGGGATGTCCGCGGGATGGACGTTTCGAGCGTCGCAGGGCGCTGCGACGCACGGGATGTCCGCGGGATGGACGTTTCGAGCATCGCAAGGGGCTGCGACGCACGGGATGTCCGCGGGATGGACGTTTCGAGCATCGCGAGGGGCTGCGACGCACGGGATGTCCGCGGGATGGACGTTTCGAGCATCGCAAGGGGCTGCGACGCACGGGATGTCCGCGGGATGGACGTTTCGAGCATCGCAGGGCGCTGCGACGCACGGGATGTCCGCGGGCAACGGCAGCCTGGGCAACGGCTCCGGCGACGACTCCGGCTGCTCCGTCGCGACGCGGCCCCAGCCGACGCCGTGGTGGGCGCTCGCGGGTGCGCTCGGCCTGGCGGTCGCGCGGCTGCGCCGGCGCGAACGCTGAAGCGTGAAGCGCCACGCGGCAGCGCGGGTTGAATGCGCTGCGATGCGCGTTTGGACGCCTCGAGCATCGCAGGGCGCTGCGACGCACGGGATGTCCGCGGGATGGACGTTTCGAGCGTCGCAGGGCGCTGCGACGCACGGGATGTCCGCGGGATGGACGTTTCGAGCATCGCAAGGGGCTGCGACGCACGGGATGTCCGCGGGATGGACGTTTCGAGCGTCGCAGGGGGCTGCGACGCACGGGATGTCCGCGGGATGGACGTTTCGAGCATCGCAAGGGGCTGCGACGCACGGGATGTCCGCGGGAGTCTGCGGGATGGCTAGCGCCGCTTCACGCCACCCAGGCGGTCCGCCCAACTCTCCGGGAAGCCGTCGTAGTAGCCCTCCCACGGCCGGCGGGTGACCGGCCACTGCGCCACCGCGTAGAGCGCCCGAAGCGACGACGGCACGCCGACCACGAGCAGGTAGAGCGGACCGAGCAGGCGCGACTGCCGCGCGTGTCCCCACTCGTGTCGGTCGTTGTCCGGGTTGACGCGTACGAACGCGGTGTCTCTGGTGCTCCAGAACACGAAGTAGCCGAGCGACACGGCGCCGGCGCCCCGGAGCTTCACGAACAGGCGCCCGTGGCGCGACTCCGCAGACTCGACGTTGCCGAGGAGGCGTTGAGCGCCCAGGTTCAGCGCACCGAGCGCCGACTGCGGGAGCTCCCAGAGCGCGCCAGCCCAGCGAGCGCGCACGCTCAGCTCTCGCGGGCCAGGAGCACGTTCACGGCCTTGACCACCACCGTGACGGTCGAGCCCTTCTTCAGGCCGAGCTCCTTCATCGAGTCGATGGTCATGACCGAGCTCATGCGGTTGCCGCCGCCGATGGCGACGTCCACCTGGCACATCAGCGCGCCTTTCTTGATGCCGATGACCTTACCGGAGATGGTGTTGCGCGCGCCGTATTTCATGCGTCGGTCTTGCCCAAGCGCGCCGGGGGACGCAAGCCTGGTCAGGGCGGCGTGTAAAAGGCGATCAGCTTGGCGGCGCCCGTGCCCGCCACGCTGAAGCCCTGCTCCAGGCTCGCTTCCTGGCGGGTGTCGATGACGCGGTTCTGGAAGGGCAGGTCGGTGGTCAGGTCGCCGAAGGCCTGGCACGACACGTCGGCGCCGCGCGCGAACAACGCCAGGCGCCCGCCGCCGGCGAGCTTCTGCTTGAACTTCACCGTCTCGATCTGCCCCTTGTGCAGCGCGATCGGCCCGAACTGCTCGGTCTTCGCCTCGTCTTTCACGAAGTAGTACACGCGCGCCATGGCGTTGATCACCGAGCCGATCATGCCGCGGCCGAAGCGCACGACCTCGCCGCGTCGCAAGGTCACGTCCTGGTCCACCAAGATGTCGTCTTGTTCGGCGCGGAGGCTCTTGTAGATGGCGTCGCGCACCGGGCGGATGATCTGCTCGGCGCCGGTCAGGCTCGCCGAGGAGATCTCGGCGTAGGCCTCGAGGCCTGCGGTGATGGCCTTGGGCAGATCCGCGGCGGCGCCGTCGTCGTCGTAGAATGCCACGCGGAGCACGCACGACTCGACGTCGTCCTCCGGCGGGATCACCGCCAGGAGCGTGGGGTTCGCGAGCGAGATGTTGGTCATCCACTCGAGCGAGCCGACCTTGTGGGGTGGCGCGCCGGTGGGGATGCCGGCCAGCGGCTCGCGGCGCACGCTGCCACCCGTGCGGGTCAGGACCGGGATCGTCCACCAGTAGATCTCGCCGTCGCCCCAGAAGTCGGTGTCGTCCACCACGTAGGTCGAGAGCAGGTACACGCCCAGGTGCGAGCCGTCGCCCTCCATCTGCGCCATCAGCCGCCCCCGCGTGGCTTCCACGCTGACGATGCCCAGCTTCTTCACCAGCTCTTCGTTCAGACCGATGCGCTGCGTGTCGGCGAGTGTCGCTGCGATGTCGTCGAGCCCCATGTCCGCCAGGCTATCACAACGCGGCAACGACCTCGGCCGCAGCTCGCTGCCCGGACTCCACTGCGCCCTCCATGAAGCCCATGCAGTGGCGCGCCGTCTCGGTGCCGGCCCAATGCAAGCGATCGATCGGCTCGCGCAGCGCCGCCCCGTGGCACAGCAGGGTCCCGGGCGGAAACAGCGCGATGGGTCCGCCGCCGCTCCAGCGTTCCTGGGTCCAGTCGGCCTCGGCGTAGGCGACGGGCTTTCGGGCCTCGTCTCCGAAGTATCGCGCCAGCTTGTCCAAGACCACGCGTTTGCGCTCGGCCTCGCCCTCTCGGTGCCAGCTGCGTGCGGGCCGCCCGCCCACGAAGGCCAGGAGGCACGGCTGACTCCCGTCCTCGCTCGACTGGTCGAAGGTGACGGAGATGGGACCGTCGCCGCTGGCGGCCTCCCCCGACAGCCCGCGCTCGCGCCAGAACGCGCGCTCGTAGCGCACGAAGCACTTGACCGCAGCGCCCATGGGCGAGCGCTGGACGAGCTGCTCGCGCAGCGCGGGGAGTCGGGGCACGAAGTCGATGCGGGCACACAGCGGCAGTGGCACGGCCACGACGGCGCGCTGGGCGCGGAAGCGCTCCCCGCCCTGGCTCTCGATCGTGACGCCACCGTCGTCGCGAGCCACTCGGGCGACCGGCGTGCCGAGCCTCAGGCGCTCGGGACCGAGCTCCGCCGCCAGCGCGAGCGCTATGGCCTGCGCGCCGCCGCGGATGCGTTCATGCTGGAAGCCACCTTCGGTGGAGATGAGCTTCTCCAGCCCACCCGCCGAGCGCACGTAGGCCAGCGTGTGCAGGAGCGAGAGCTCACCCGCTTCGGCGCCGAAGATGGTGCGCATCGCGGCGTCCATCGCCGCGCGGGCGTCGGCGCTCCACATCACCTTCCTGCGCAGCGCGTCCAGCGTGGTCGAGTCCCAGTCGGCCGCCTGTGGGTGCTCCCAGGGCCCGTCCAAGTCCAAGCGCCGGGCCCGGGCATCGAGGAGCCAGATTGCCAGCTGGATCTGCAGGAGCTTCCACGGGGCCATGCGCGGGATGGTGCCGGAGTAAGTCGAGACCCGGCCCCGCATCTCCAGGATCTTCTCGCCCGTGTCCCAGGTCGGAAAAGTGCCCAGCCCGAGCGACTCGACGAGCTCGTGGATGCGTGGTTGCCCTTCTCCGATCCACTCGCCGCCCCAGTCCACCTCGGCGCCCTCGAGCTCGCCGCTCCAGGTGCGGCCGCCCACGCGGTCGCGGGCCTCCAGCACCAAGACGCTCTTGCGGCACCCGGCGAGCTCGCGCGCAGCCGCGAGCCCGGCCAGGCCGGCTCCGATCACGATGCAGTCGGCGTCGTACATGCGAGGCCCTCGATGCGCGCTCTGAGCTCGGTGCTCACGGGGGTCTTGGTCCCGGCCGCGTAGTCGAAGACCACGATCACGCTCTGGGCCTTCATCACCACCGCGCCGTGCTTAGCTTGGCTGGTCGCGACGTAGTCGAGCGTGAGCGAGGTCGTCCCGATGCGCGACACTCCCACCGACACGGCGACCCGATCCGGGTAGGTGACGGGCTCGACGAAGTCGATGGCCTGCCGGGCCAAGATCGGCCCGACCGTGCCGCCGCCGATCAAGCCCACGCGCTCGAAATAGGCGATGCGCGCCTGCTCCAGCCAGCGCGCGTAGACGGCGTTGTTGACGTGGCCGAGGGCGTCCATGTCGCCCCACAGGACCGAGAGCTCGGTCGTCACGGGTAAGACGCCGCTCATGCTCACTTCGCTGCGTAGTGGGCGGCGATGCGCTCCGGAGAGAGCGCCTTGTCGTAGAACGCGACCTCGTCCAGGCTCCCGACCATCGACTGCCACTCGTTGACGGCGCCGAGCTGGGTCGGGTTCGCGTGATCGATGACGGAGGTGGTCGAAGGCGTGCTCTTGGCCGTCTTGCCGTTCAAGTACGTGGTCAGGTTCAGCCCGTCGAAGGTCATCACCACGTGGGTGTACTCGGTCTTGCCGAGCTTCGGCAGGATCACGCCCGCGCCGCCGCGGACGCACTGCAAATCGTCGGCGCCCTCGGCGAGGAACCAACCGTCGTAGCCGGTGCCGTCGGCGTAGTAGCCCTTCCCCAGAAAGCCGCCGTCGTCGGCCAGCGGCCAGATCCAGGCTTCGACGCTCATCGGGACCTGCCCCGCGAAACCGAACTTGTCGCCCAGGTCGATGCTGCTCACGCCGTCGAACGAGGCCGCCGTGCTCCCGGCGATGGCGCCCGGCGCGCCGAGCACGACCTTGCTGGTCGGCGTGCCCGTGTTGCCGTTGCCGGAGGAGTCCGCGACGCTGGACGAACCCGCGGGCTCGTCCAAGCGGAAGTAGGCGATGGGCCCGTCAGCGAGCACCTCTTTGCCGTACTTGTCGTTGGCTGTCGCACCACCGCCGCCGTTGCCGCTGGCTCCGCTGGCGAGCTCGCCATCCTCGAGCCCCGCGATTTGAGCGCACCCGAGCGATGCCCAGGCGACGGAGACGAGAGACAGAAGGGCGCGGATGGACACGTTGACCGCCGAGCATACCGCGAAATCGGGCGCTTTGCGGAGGGGACGGAGCCCGCTATCCTGAAGGCTCCATGTCCTCGGGATACGGCTCCGGCTCCGGCGGCAAGCCCAAGAAGAGCGCGGCGGAGCGCTCCCCGGTGAAGGTCGGCGAGCTCATCGCGGACAAGTACCGCGTGGTCGAGATCCTGGCGGCCGGGGGCATGGGCGTCGTGGTGGCCGCCGAGCACGTACAGCTCGGCCAGCGCTACGCCGTCAAGTTTCTGCTCTCGGACGCGCAGCACGCGCAGAGCGTCGAGCGCTTCCTGCGCGAGGCACGCGCTGCGGCGTGCATCGAGTCCACGCGGGTGTGTCGCGTCTTCGACTGCGGCACCTTGCCCGACGGCTCGCCCTACATGGTGATGGAGCACCTGGTCGGCCACGACCTGGGCCACGAGCTCAAGACCCGCGGCCGACTGCCGGTGGGGGAGACCGTGGACCTCTTGCTCCAGGCCTTGGAGGGCATCGCCGAGGCGCACGCCGTCGGCATCGTCCATCGCGACCTCAAGCCGAGCAACCTCTTCTTGTGCCAGAAGCCGGGACGCGCCCGCGAGGTCAAGGTGCTCGACTTCGGCATCAGCAAGCTGATGGCAACGGACGAGAGCACCGAGGAAGATCTGACTGCGACCGCCACCATGCTGGGCTCCCCGCGCTACATGTCGCCGGAGCAGGTGCAGAACGCCAAGAACGTGGACGCGCGCACGGACATCTGGTCGCTCGGCGTGATCCTCTACCAGCTCCTCGACGGCAGGAGCCCGTTTGCCGGCACCACGATGGGCGAGACCATCGGCAAGGTCCTCTTGCACGTGCCGCCGCCCATCCGCGAGACGCGTAGCGACGTGCCCGACGGAATTGGCCAGGTGATCGACCGCTGCCTGGAGCGCGATCGCGAGCGCCGCTACCGCAACGTGGCCGAGCTCGCCTTGGCGCTTGCGCCGTTCGGTACGCCGGCGTCGCAGCCCAGCGTGCAGCGCATCACCGCGCTGCTCGTGGGCGGCCAGCTCGGCGTTCCCGCCGCCGCCCTCGCGCCCACTCCCGCGTCGCCGCTCCCGCGCCCACCGCCGCCGGCGGAGGAGCTGACGCGCCCGATGCAGCGTCGAGCTGCGACCGACGACCTGACCGTCGGCACCGTCGGGCCGGTGACGCAGGCCGCCGCCGCCGAGTTTCGGCCAAAGCGCCGCGGGTTGCTCGTCGCAGTGGGCGCGCTGGCGCTCTTGGGCGCGGGCGCCGTGCTGGCGCTCGCCCTGGCTGGCTCGAACCCGAGCTCGCCTGCGCCGGTCTCAGCGCTTGCTGCCACGCCCCCCGTTCCCGCTCCGCCTCCGAGCGCCGCGCCAGCGGTCGAGCCTTCCCCGAGCGCCACCGCCGTCGCGACTGCACCGAGCGCCGAGCCAGTCGCCAGTGCTCCTGTCGCGCCGAGCGCGAGCGCCTCCCCGGCGCTTCAGCCCGTGAAGAAACCGGTCAAGCCCGGCCGTCCCGGCAAGCGCGCCGAAGATCTGCTGAGCGACAGCTACTGACCCATGTCCCGACTGATCACCGCCCAGCTCTGCGCCGCCGCCCTCTCTCTCTCGCTGTCGTCCGCCGCGCTCGCGGAGTCGGCGGCGGACAAGGCCGCCGCTGACGCCCTGTTCGACGACGCCAAGAAGCTGATGGAAGAGAAGAAGTGGGACGAAGCCTGCCCGAAGCTGGCCGAGAGCCTGAAGCTCTCCGAGCGCCTGGGCACGCTGTTGAACCTCGCCACGTGCCACGCCGAGCAAGGCAAGACCGCCAGCGCCTGGGCGGAGTTCAACGAGGCCGCGGCCATCGCCAAGCGCGAAAAGAGCAGAGAGCGCGAGAAGCTCGCCCGCACCCGAGCCGAGAAGCTGGCGAAGCGCCTGGCCCGGGTGAGCTTCAAGCTGCCCAAGGGGCTCGAAGGCGCGACGCTCGAGATCGACGGCACGGCGATCGGCGCGAGCGCGCTCGGTACGGCGCTGCCCATCGACCCCGGCACACGGGAGATCAAGGTGTCGGCCCCCGGGAAGAAGACCTGGACGAAGCAGCTCCAGATCGAGGACGCGGCGGGCACGACCACGCTCGAGGTTCCGGAGCTCGAGACCGAGGAGGTCGCGCCCGCCGCGGCGCCGGACAAGGCGCCGGCACCGGAGAAAGGACCGGCGGACAAACCCGCGCCCAAGGCCAGCTCCGGCGGCGGCGGGAGCACGCTCGGCTGGATCGCGCTCGGGGTCGGCGTGGTGGGCGTCGGCGTCGGCAGCTACTTCGGGCTCACGACCTTCTCGAAGAAGAAGGAGTCCGACGACCACTGCGGCGAGGCCATCGGACAGAGCGATCCGAACCGCTGTACCCAGAAGGGCCTCGACCTCCGCGACGAGGCCAAGACCGCCGCGACCTTCTCCACCGTCGGCTTCGCGGTCGGCGCCGTCGGCGTGGGCGCGGGCGTGGTGCTCCTGCTGAGCAGCGGCGGTTCGGCGCCCGAGAAGTCCGCGCGTCGCACGCGGGTCGTGCCGGTGCTCGGTCCTCGCGCTGGCGGGTTGGGTGTGAGCGGGTCGTTCTGAGCATGGAACAGCGTCACCGCTCGCAACCTCCGCCCCTGCCACCCCCGGTCGTGACCGAGGTGGACGAGCCCGAGGAGCGCATCAGCTTCGTGCCGGAGGACGACATCGAAGGCGGGCGCCTGCACGTGATGTACGAGCGCCTGAGGCACGACGACTACGCGGGAGCGCAGCTGGTCGCGCAGAGCATCCTGGAGCGCGAGCCGGAGAACCACGACGCCCAGCAGTGTCTGGAGATGTGCAACGTGGAGCTGCGCAAGCTGTACCTGTCTCGGGTCGGCGATCTGGGACGGATCCCCCAGCTTTCCGTCGAAGCGGAGGACCTCCCGCAGCGCGTGAGGGACGAGCGCTCCACTCATCTGCTCCAGCTCGTGAACGGCCTCACCCCGCTCGCGACCATCGTGGAGGCGTCGGGTCTGCCTCAGGTCGAGGCCCTCGGCATCTTGTCCGAGCTGTTCCTGCGCCACGTGATCGAGTTCGAAGACGAGTGAGTCGTGGGGGGCGACTGCGAAGGCACTCTGCGCAGTCCCCGCCCCGGGCCATACCGAGTCGGCCATGTCGGCGAGCCGTCGCCGGTCAGCACTTGCGTGCTATGTTTGCGGCTAGTGGACGATTCGTCTCGACGACCCTTGGTGCCGGAGCCGGATTACGATGCGAATGGCGTCGATCGCACGCTCGTGCGGTACGTCCTGGCGATGAGCCCCGCCGAGCGTGTTCGGACACACGACCTGCTGCTCGCCGACATCGAGAAGTTGGAGGCGGCTGGCCGGGCCGCGCGCGATGTCCGAGCCTAGGCTTCTGGAGATCCTCCGCACGCTGCGTGCGCACCAGGTGGACATGGTCGTCGTCGGTGGCATGGCCGCCGTGATCGGGGGCGTCCCGGTGGTGACACGCGACATCGACGTGCTCAGGTCTCGGTCACCGGAGAACGTCCAGCGATTGCTGAGCGCATTGACCGAGCTCGATGCGGTGTTCCGGGGGGATTCGCGACGCCTCCGACCGAACGCCTCGCACCTGGAAGGACCTGGCCACCTTCTGCTCGAGACCCGGCACGGCGTGCTCGACGTCTTGGGAACGATCGAAGAGGCGACGACCTACGACGACGTGATCGCAGACACCACCAGCGTCGATCTCGGAGGGGTCGAGGTGCGTGTCCTCACTCTGGAGAGGTTGCTCGAAGTGAAGCGGAAACTCGGCCGTCCGAAGGACAGGCTGATGGCGATGCAGATTGAGGCGACGCTCGACGAGCGCCGCAAGCAGGGAGGCTGAGCAGCGGAGGGGGCGATGATTGCGAAAGCAATCAGCGCGCCCGAGAGGATTCGAACCTCTGACCTACGGCTCCGGAGGCCGTCGCTCTATCCAGCTGAGCTACGGGCGCAAAAGGGCGCCATGCTTAGCCCAGGCAGCGCGATGGGGCAATGCTGGTAAGATGGCCGCGAAATGCGCGTCATCATCGTGCCCTGCCTCCAGGACAACTACGCCTACCTGATCCACGCGGAGGGCAGCCGGCGCGCGCTCGTGGTCGACCCGAGCGAGGCGGAGCCGGTGAGAGGCGCGCTCGACGCCCACGGCCTCGAGCTCGCGGGGATCCTGAACACCCACCACCACTGGGACCACACCGGGGGCAACGAGGAGCTGTGTCAGGCCTTCGGCGAGCTCCCGGTGTACGGGCACGGCTCGGACGCCGGCCGCATCCCGCTCCTGAGCTCGAAGCTCACCCACGGCGAGAGCTTCGAAGCGGCCGGGCTCGCGTTCCGGGCGTTGCATGTGCCGGGGCACACCTCGGGGGCGGTGGCCTACGTGACCGGCGACGCTGTGTTCACCGGGGACACACTGTTCGCCGCCGGCTGCGGTCGGCTCTTCGAGGGCACTCCGGCCCAGATGTACGAGTCGCTGAACGAGAAGCTCGGCGCGCTGCCGGACGAGACGCGGGTGTACTGCGGGCACGAGTACACGGCGTCGAACCTGCGCTTCGCCGCGCACGTCGAGCCGAGCAACGCCGACGTGCGCGCCAAGGCCGAGCGTGTCGCGGTGCTGCGCGAGCGCGGCGAGCCCTCGGTGCCTTCGACCATCGGCGAGGAGCGGCGCACGAACCCGTTCATGCGCTGCGAGAGCGAGGAGATCCAGAAGAGCGTCGCGGAGCGGCTCTCGGGAGCCGCGAGCCCGATCGAGGTGCTGGCGGCGATACGGGCGGCGAAGGACTCGTTCAAGTGACGGCGCGGCGCGCGCCGCTCGGGTTCGCGCTCCTGCTCGTGGCCTGCGACGGCTGCGGCGCCAGGGCCAACCCGCCGGCGCCGGCCGAGCGTGCTCCGAGCGCGGCGGCAGCGCCGCCGAGCGCGAGCAGCACGCCCAGCGACGGGCCCGAGAGCGGCGTGCCTCCCAACGCCCCGCTGCTCCCGGCGCGGGAGCTGACCTGGGTCTACGACTCGACGCCCGTCGGGGCGATGCAGGTCGTGGTCCGTCTGCCGCCGCGGCGCGAGGGCCAGCGTTTTCCGGTGTTGATCGCCATGCACGGCCGGGGCGAGGCGTTCAAGGGGCCAGCCCACGGCGCGCGCGGTTGGGTGGACGACTACGGCTTGGCCACGGCGCTCGAGCGCCTGCACGCGCCGCCACTGGTCCCGAAAGATCTGGAGAACCTAGCCGCTCCGGAGCGTCTCGGGCGCCTGAACGCCGCGCTCGGCGAGACGCCGTTCGGCGACCTGGTCGTGGTGTGTCCGTACACACCGGACATCTTGGCTGGGGACAAGCCCTTCAGCGCCGCGCTGCCGTTCGGGCGCTTCTTGGTCGATGAGCTGTTGCCGCGCGTCTACCGCGAGACCCCCGCGCTCGGCACCGCCGGGTCCACGGGCATCGACGGCGTCAGCTTGGGCGGCCGCGCCTCGGTGCTGATCGGCCTGGAGCGCGCGGAGGCCTTCGGCGCGGTCGGCGCGCTGCAAGCGGCGTTCGACTCGGCGGACGCGCCCGAGCTGGCCCGGCGCGCCAAGATGGCCCGGGAGAAGAACCCGAAGCTCTCCATCCGGCTGTTGACCAGCGACGGTGACTTCTTCCTGCGCGCGAACAAGAACATCTCCAAGGCGCTGACGGACGCCGGGATTTCGCACGAGCTCCGGGTCGTGCCCGGGCCCCACGACTACGTGTTCAACCGCGGACCGGGCGTCTACGAGATGCTGCTGTTCCACGACCGGGCGCTGCGTGGTCGCGGCCCCATCGAGTGACTGCTGCTCACTCGTAGAGGTCGGCAGCCAAGAGGTCGAGCAGGCCGCGCATCAGGGCGGGGGAAGCCTCGAAGGAGAGGCCGAGCTCGCTCCCGCCTTCGCCGCTATGAGCCCAGGCCACCCGCGCAGGCAGCTCGAGCGGGTCCCAGCGGTTCGGGCTCTCGACCGAAAGGCGCACGGCGGCCCCGGGCGGCACCTCCGCGTCGGTCGCGAGGCGCGCGCCGCCCAGGGACAGATCGATGATTCGCGCCGGGCGGCGCCACAGCCCGTCGGCGCCCCCGAGCGCCCCGGTGAGCCGGACCGGCTGGCGGGCGAGCCCTCGGAAATGGCCGTGTCCGCTCATCTTCTCCGCACACGCTACCACGGCCCCTCCCGGTGATGGACTTGGGGTCGCCGCGCGGGTGGGGGTAGGATAGCGTTCCCAACGCCGGCTTCGGGCCGGAACCAAAGCGCGCCGAGAAGCGGCGCGTCAGAGTACGGAAGAGAGCTCAATGTCCCAGGACACGCGAAAAGACCCGCGCGCGAAGGTGCTGACGATGACGGTCCGCTACAAGAGCGCGACCCTCGACGAGTTCATCGAGCACCACTCCCACGACGTCAGCCGCGGCGGCATGTTCATCAAGACCCCCTCGCCGTTTCCGCCCGGAACGCTGCTGAAGTTCGAGGTGAAGATCGCCGAGGACAAGAAGGTGATGCAGGGCGTGGGGCGCGTGGTCTGGAAGCGTGAATCCACCGACAACGACGCCGAGCGCCCCTCGGGGATGGGCGTGAAGTTCATCAAGATCGACGACGAATCCACCAAGGTCATCGACACCTTGGTCAAGGGGCGCGGAGAAGGTGGCGCGGCGTTCGAGGCCGGTGAGGCCGAAGGCGGCGCGGCAGCCAAGCCGTCAGCCGCTCCTTCCGCGGCTCCGGCCGCCAAGCCGGCGGCGGCCGCTCCTTCCGCGGCTCCCGTCGCAGCCGCCAAGGCCGCCGCTGCCGAGGGACCGAAGCGCAAGTCCACCATGATCGGGCTCGGCGCGGTCGCAGCGTCGCAGTCCACCGCGCCCGCCAAGCCGTCGGAGCCGGCGCCTGCCGCCAAGGACGAGCCCTCCTTCTTCCCGAAGACCGACTCGGAGAAGGACATGCCTCCGCCCGAGGATCGCACCGTCATGAAGCAGGCCGCGGAGCTCTTGAAGGACGCGCTGCGTGAGGCCGGCGGTTCCATGGACGAAGTCGGCGAGGCGCCGGCGCCGGAGCCCAAGCCTTCGGAGAAGCCGGCCGCAAAGGCGCCCAGCGAGCCACCGGCTGCCGCGAAGAGCGAGGCGCCGGCCGCCGCCGCGCCCGAAGAGAAGAAGCCCTCGGTCCGGCCGGAGCCCGAGCCTCCGCCCGAATCGCGCGTCGAGAAGAAGGAGAGCGTCAAGCCCGTGGCGAGCGTTCGCCCCGCTCCGGCTGTCGTTCCGGAGGCGCAAGCCAGCGGTGGCGGCGCCGGCAAGGCCGTCGCGCTCCTGGTCGCGGTCGCCGTGATCGCCGGCGCCGTGTTCATGTTCACGCGCGAGAAGGCGCCGGAGACTCCGGTGACCCCTCCTCCGCAGCCGACGACCGCTGCGACGCCGGAGAAGACCGCGGAGCCGAAGCCGGAGCCCACGCCGGCCGAGACCGCGACGGCCGCTCCCACCGAAGAGCCCGCGGCGAGCGCCAAGCCCGAGCCTTCCGCGGCGCCGCCGGAGAAGACCGCCGCGCCGCCGCCCGCCCCGAAGCCGCCGCCGGTGGTGGCGCCGAAGCCGCCGCCCGTGGTTGCTCCGACGCCGCCTGCGCCGAAGCCGCCGCCGGTAGTCGCTCCGACGCCGCCTGCGCCGAAGCCGCCGCCGGTGGTGGCGCCGAAGCCGCCGCCGCCCGCAAACACCAGCGACAACCCGTACTGATTCCTGCGGCGGGACTAGAATAACCGTCTCGCATGTCGCCTCCGCCCACCGAAGGCTCGGACTCCGCCGGGAGCGGCTCGAGTGACGAGCGCGTCGGAACGGTCCTCTCGGACCGCTACCGCCTCGACTCGCTGTTGGGCGAAGGCGGAATGGGCAAGGTCTACGCGGCCGAGCACGTGATGATGCGCAAGCGGCTCGCGGTGAAGGTGCTGCACCGCGAGCTGACCGCCGTCCCGGAGGTCGTCGCGCGTTTCGAGCGCGAGGCGATGGCCGCCGCGAACATCGAGCACCCCAACGTCGCCGCGGCGACCGACTTCGGCAAGCTCAGCGACGGCTCGGTGTTCCTGGTGCTCGAGTTCGTCCAGGGGCGAAATCTGCGCGACGAGATCGCACAAGGCCCGATGGGTATCGAGCGTGCGCTGTCCATCGCGCGGCAGATAGCCTCGGGGCTCGCAGCGGCTCACGCGCTCGACATCGTTCACCGGGATTTGAAGCCCGAGAACGTGATGTTGGTCGAAAAAGGCGGCGATCCGGACTTCGTGAAGGTCCTCGACTTCGGCATCGCCAAAGTGCCCATCGGCGAGCAGGGCGCAGACGGCAAAGCCGGCAAGCCCATCACCAAGGTGGGCATGGTGTTCGGGACACCCGAGTACATGGCGCCGGAGCAAGCGCTGGGACAGAGCGTGGACGGTCGCGCGGACGTGTATGCGCTCGGCGTGATGCTGTACGAAATGCTGGCGGGCGTGCGCCCGTTCAGCAGCAAGAGCCCCGTCGGCATCCTGGGCCAGCAGCTCTCGAAGAACCCGCCCAGCGTCGGCGACAGGGTTCCGGGCTTGTTCGTGCCGCCCGCCGTGGAGCACCTCTTGCAGCACCTCCTGGCGCGCGAAGCCTCCGAGCGCGTGCAGACCGCTGGCGAGGTCGTGGCGGCCATCGACGCGCTGCTCGGGCCCGCCCCGCAGAGCGGCGCGCGACTGTTCACCATGACCGCCGGCTCACCGCCGTCGTCGCCGGTGAACCTTCGCGTGCAGACCATCCCAGACCTGGACGAGCCGGTTCCGGTCCTGGTTCCGCCGGACGCGATGCGGCACATGCCCTCGTCTCCGGGGCTCGGCCCGGCGTCTTCGCCGGGCATCGCGCTGATCCCGGCGCCGGAGTCGTTTCAGCGAGTGTCGTCGCCGGATGCTCTGGAGGCGGACCTCGAGGAGCCCTCCGTCCCCAGCATCGCCGGTCTGCCTCGCGGGGGCGCCCAGCCCGATCGGTTCCGAGCGGCCGTCGATGACATCGTCCACAAGGTGAAGCACGGCCTGGCCGGCACCTTCGAGTGGATCGACGCACAACGCCCGCGCCTGCCGCCGGCCGTCCGGGAACCGCTCGGGAAGGTCCCCACGCCAGCTCTGCTCGGCGCGTCCCTGGCGCTGCTCGCCGGCGGCGTGCTGGTGTTCGTGCTGATCCTCGGCGCGCTGATCGGCGGCGGGCGGGGCAAGCAGGCCGCGACTACGCCCTCCGCGACCGCTTCGGGAACCGGCGCGGGCCCGACGCCTTCGGCATCGGCGAGCGGTGCGGAGTCGGGCGTGATGGCCAGCGACGACGAGCTCGCGGCGGCCAAGAAGGCCGGTGTGGCGGCGCTCAGCGAGCTCGCCGCCAAGTACCCGAAGGACGTGCGGGTCCTGCTCGCCGCGGCCAAGCTCGAGGTCGCCGACAAGAAGCACACCGACGCGGTGGGTAGCATCGGCAAGGCGCTGGGCGTCGATCCCAGCATCAACGAAAATCCCGAGGTCGCGAGCGTGCTCTGGACCACCGCGCAGGCCAAGGACTCGACGGACGCCACCTTCGCCCTCCTGGAAGGACCGATGGGGTCGCGAGGCGCGGACATGATGCACGATCTGGCGACCACGGAGGGTGTGCGCCGCGAGGTCCGGCAGCGCGCCGATCGCTGGCTCGGCAGCGAAGCGTTCCAGAAGCGCTCGACGCCGGCGCTCAACGTGCTGGTCGCGCTGGAGAAGGCCAAGACCTGCCGCGAGCGCTACGCGCTGCTCCTGCGGGCGAAGAACCAGGGCGACGAGCGCACGCTGGCGCTGCTCAGAAGCTACGAGAAGAAGAGCGGCTGCGGCAAGAAGGGCAACGAGGACTGCAACGAGTGCATGCGCTCGGACAAGCGCCTCGAAGAGGCCGTCGAGGCGGTCAAAGCCCGCAGCAAGACCTGACCCGGCGAGCTCAGGGCCCCGGCTTCCTGCCGAGCTTCGCGTCCTCCAGCGCTCGGTCGATCACCTTCTTCAGCTTGCCGAAGGGCTGCGCACCGCTCACGTGGTAGCCATTGATGACGAAGGCCGGCGTGCCGTCCACGCCGGCGGCCTTGGCCGCGGCTTCGTCCGCCTTGATCGCGCTCTCGTGGGCGTCTTGGTCGAGGGCCGCGCGGAACTTTCGCATGTCGAGCCCGGCCTTCTTCGCGTAGCCCTCCAGAGCCGCGCGGTCCAGGCTCCGCTGATTCGCGAAGAGGATCTCGTGCATCTTCCAGAAGCCGGCGTCGCCCTGCTGGGCGTGGGCTTCCATCGCGGCCATGGCGGCGGGGCGGGCCTCGCGGTGAAACGAAAGCGGCAGGTTCCGCCAGACGATGCGGACTCGGCCCGCGTACTGCTTCTCGACCTGGGCCACGGTCGGCAGCACCCGCGAGCAGAACGGACACTGGAAGTCCGAGAAGAGCTGGACGGTCACCGCCGCCTTGGCGGCTCCCTTGCTGGGGTTGCCTTTGCCCACGCTGGGCGTCGTCTTGGCGAGCTCCAGGGGCTCGCCCGCGCGCCCGTCCTTGATCAGCTCGCCGTACAGGCGCGCGGCAGGCGTGCCGCCCCGTACCATGGCCTCCGCGACGCCGAGCTGCTCGTCGATCAGCTCCTGGAACTTCTCGAGCGGCTGAGCGCCGGAGAGCTTGCGCCCGTTGACGTAGAAGGTGGGCGTGCCTCGGGCGGTGACGTCGTCGGCGAGGTCCATGTCGGCCTGGATGGCCGTCTTGTGCGACTCCTTCGCCAGCGCGGCCTTCACCCGCGCCTCGTTCAGCTTCATCTCCCGGGCGATGGCCAGGAGGTCGTCGTCCTCCAGGTTCGGTGCCGATCGGAACAAGAGCTTGGTCGCCTCCCAGAAGCCCTTGTCGCCCCGCTGCGCGCGGGCCTCCATGGCCAGGACCGCCGCGGGCATGGCGCGCTGGTGGAACGGAAGCGGTTGGTGCTTCCAGACCACGCGCACCTTGCCGGCGTAGCGGCGCAGGAGCTCGTCCACCGTCGCCTGACCGCGCTTGCAGAACGGGCACTGGTAGTCGGAGAACTCGACGATCGTGACCAGTGCGTCGGCGGGGCCGATGCTCGGCGACTTGCCGGTGGGGACCTTCCACACCGTCGTGTCGGGCGGAGCTGGGGCCTTCGCGCGGGGCGCCTCATCGGGCTCGGGCTTCTTGAAGTTCTCCGCCACGCGAGCCGCGTACACCTCGCCGCGAGCCACCCCCTTCATGGCGCCGACCGCGGCGAGCTCGCCGTCCACGCGCTGCTTGAACTCCTCGTAGGGCTGCGCGCCGACCAGGCGCGAGCCGTTGATCAGGAACGCTGGCGTCCCGGACAGCCCCGCTGCCTTGGCCAGCGCGACGTCGGCGTCGATCTTGGCGCGGACCTCCCGCGAGGCCGCCACGCGCAGGAGCGAGCTCCGGTCCACGCCGACCTCCTCCGCCCAGGCGAGCAGGTTGGCGTCGCTCAGCTGCGCCTGGCCGCGGAACAACAGGTCTACGTAGGCGAAGAAGGCTGCCGGTCCCGAGAGCTCGTACACGGCTTGTGCCGCCAAAGCCGCCGGAACCGCGTCCTGGTGGAAAGGTAGCGGGTTGTGCTTGAAGACGACCCGGAGCTTCTGCGGGCCGTACTCGCGCATCAGCTGCTCGACGCGCGGGTGCGCTCGAGAGCAGAAGGGACACTGAAAATCCGTGAACACGACGACCGTGACCGGCGCGTCTCCCGCGCCCCACACGGCATCGCCCGCGTCCACTGGCACGTCGCGGCTGGTGGCGCCGCCGGTGGTGGGCCTCGCCCACGCGCCCTGGCTCTCACCCCGCTGCGCGGCGCTCTCGGGAGTCGTCGTTTTCGCTAGATCGACCTCGGTCGACTTGGATGCCACCCGCGGAGGAGAGCCGGAGCTCCCCCCGCAGGCGACGCCGAGCAGCGCCAGCACGACGATGGTGAAGGCTCGCGCTGCTCGGCTCATCGTCACTTGGCTTCCTTCAGCGCGCGGTTGATCACCTTCTTGAAGGCGGTGAGCGGCTGCGCACCGCTGATGTAGTAGCCGTTGATGACGAACGACGGGGTGCCGCTCACGCCCGCCTTGTTGGCGACCTCGGCGTCCTTCTCGACGCGGGCCTTGTGCTTGCCGCTGTCCATCGCGTCCTTGAACTTCGCCATGTCCAGGCCGAGCTCCTGGGCGATCTTGTCGAGGCCCGGGCGCTTCAGACCGTCCGGCGACCCGGAGGCCTCGAACAGCTTCTCGTGGAACTTCCAGAAACCGGCGTTGCCCTTCTGGGCGTACGCCTCGCGGGCGGCCTGCGCGGCTCCCGGCGCTTCCTGGTGGAACGGCAGCGGCAGGTCACGCCAGACGATCTTGACCTTGTTGCCGTACTCCTTCTCGATCTCGGTGACCGTCGGCTCGACGCGCTTGCAGAACGGGCACTGGTAGTCGCTCCAGAGCTGGATCACGACCTTGGCGTCCTTGCCACCCTTGTAGGCGTTGTCCGCTTCGGGCGGCGGGACGTCCTTCTTCTCCGGCGGCGGGGGCTCCTTGCCCTCCTTCATGATCTCTTCGTAGACCTTCGACTTGGGCGTGCCCTTGTCGACCAGCGCCTTGGCCTTGGCGAGCTCGGCGTCGATGATCTTCTTGAAGCTCTCGAAGGGCTGCGCGCCGCTGAGCTTGCGACCGTTGATGAAGAACGCCGGCGTGCCGCGCGCGTCGAGGTCGGCCGCCTGCTCCATGCTGGCGTCGATCTTGGCCGCGTACTTCTTGGCGTCGATGTCCTTCTTGATCGTGTCCCAGGAGAGGCCGAGCTTCTCGGCGACGGCCTGGAGGTCGGCGTCCTCGAGCTTCGGTGCGCTCTCGAACAGCGCGTGGTGCGCCTCCCAGAAGCCCTTGTCACCCTTGGCTTTGTACGCCGCGGTGGCGACGTAGGCGGCCGGGATGGCGCGCGGGTGGAACGGCAGCGCGTTGTCTTTCCAGACCACGCGCACGTCGTTCTTGTAGGTGTCCACGACCTGCTTCATCGTGTCCTCGACGCGCTTGCAGAACGGGCACTGGTAGTCGGACCACATCACGATGGTGACCAGCGCGTCCTTCGGGCCGAGCACCGGATCGTCCGGGGCGATGTTCACCTTGTAGACGGTGGTGTCCTCGGGCGGCGGCTGCTGCGGCTTCGCCGGCTCGGCGGGGCGCGCGGCCTCGGGTCCCGCGGCGGCGTTCTTCTTGGTCAGCTCGACGTACACCTTCTCCTTGGGCGTGCCGGCCGCGACCAGCTTCTGCGCCTCGGCCAGCTGGGCGTCGATGACCTCCTTGAACTTCTCGAAGGGCTGCGCGCCCACGACGGCGACGCCGTTGATGCGGAACGCCGGGGTGCCGGTCGCGCCCACCTTGTTCGCCATCGCCATGTCTTCATCGACCTTGGCGGCGTACTTCTTGGAGGACATGGCCTCCTTGAACTTCGCCATGTCGACGCCGGCGGCCTGCGCCCACTTGTCGATGTTCTCGGGGGTGAGCGCCTGCTGGTTCGCGAAGGCGCTGTCGTGGAACTTCCAGAAGGCGTCGTTGCCCGCGATGGCGTGGACGGCGGCGGCCGCTTCGTGGGCGGGACGCGCCTCCTTGTGGAAGGGCAGCGGCTGGTGCTTCCAGACGATGCGGACCTTCTGCGGGCCGTAGGTGTCCTTGATCTGCTTGAGCGTCGGTCCGACGCGGCTGCAGAACGGGCACTGGAAGTCGCTGATCTCCACGATGGTGACCGGCGCGTCCGCGTTGCCCCAGCTCGGGTCCTTGCTCGTGACGGGAATGGGCGAGGCACTGTGGTCGAGAGAGCCGGCCTCGGCGCCCTCCGCACTGATCGCGACGCCCTTGCTGCGATCGATGCCCCACATCAGGCCCATCCCTGCCAAAAAGCAGAGGAAGAACCCTACGATTGCTGTTCCTTTGTTCATTTCGATCTCCTGAAGACAATCCTCGAGAAACGAGTCTCCGAGCCGCGCGGGGGACGCCTGCGCTCGGCGGAAGCCGAGACGGCGTCGAGAGCCGCGTGCTCGACGACTGGGTGCCGAGCGATGCCGGCACCAAAGTGCGTTGTGTTGAGGTGGCTCGAGCGCGGTCGAGCCTGGTCCGAGACAACCGGCGCGCGAAGGCTCAGCGGCGAGGCGGTCGGAAGACTCCGTCCGCGAAGCCGGGGCATGTCAGCGCAAGGATGGTGTCGGCGGGGCGCTTCGACCGGCCGCGATCGCGCACCAGCGCGAACGGTTTGGCGGGGGGCGTGCGGTCGAAGCCGTCGGCCGAGATGCTCTGGGGTTGGTCGCGCTCGGGGCTCGGCGCACGGCCGAGCTCGAACTTGCCCTTGCTCCAGCAGGGGCGCCCGGCCCGGGCCTCGCCGCCGTGGATGGGGAAGAGCGGGAACGGCGCCGCGATGCTCTGCGCGTGCTCGTCGCACATCGGAGCGGGCGCCGCTGTGGCCGCGCCACCCACGAGCAGCACCACCAGCGCTGCCAGCAGCGCGACGCCGCGCGCCTGGGCGCGCCGGCAGAGGTGGGTGAACTTGCTCTCGACCATCGAAGCCCGCGGAGTCTACTCCGAGCGACCCGCTCTGGAACCAGGCTCGCGAGTCCGATCTTCCCGCCCGAGCTGACTCATGTCGTTTAGTTGGCCACCTAAGCCTACATTGGCACCATGCGCCCATGTCCGCCGAGCTCTCCGCGCAGAAGTCGACGAAATCGGCCAAGAATCCTGCCGAGGAGGAGGCCGAGGTCCTGCCCCGGCGCTTCGGACGCCTGACGCTGCTCCGACTGATGGCCCGGGG
Organism: Polyangiaceae bacterium; assembly: GCA_015075635.1. Classification (NCBI taxonomy): domain Bacteria; kingdom Pseudomonadati; phylum Myxococcota; order Polyangiales; family Polyangiaceae; species Polyangiaceae bacterium. The sequence goes on along the minus strand of JABTUA010000002.1, from coordinate 2,826,250 downwards.
CGGGATGGGCGAGGTGTACCTGGCCGCGACCGGCGCCATCGAAGGCGCCGAGCGACCCTGCGTGGTCAAGATCATCCGGCGCGAGCACGCCGGAGACCGCTCCTTCCTGGCGCGCTTCCTGGACGAGGCGCGGATCCAGGCGCAGCTCCAGCACCCGGGAGTCGCGCAGATCCTGGAGGCCTCCACCGACGGCAGCGGGCAGCCCTTCGTCGTGGTCGAGCACGTCGAGGGGCGGAACCTCGGCGAGGTGCGCAACCGGGCTCAGCAGCTCGGCGCGCGGATCAGCTGGCCGGAGGCGCTGGCCATCGGCGTGATCATGGCCGAAGCGCTCGCGCACGTGCACGAGCGAACCGACGCCTCGGGACGCCCCCTCGAGATCGTGCATCGCGACCTCAGCCCGCAGAACGTGATGCTGGGCTACGGCGGCGATCTGAAGCTGATCGACTTCGGCACGGCGCGTGGTGAGAACCGCCGCTGCCACACCGTCGCGGGCATCGTCTTCGCCAAGCCGGGCTACGTCGCCCCCGAGGTCGCCAACAATACCCCCGGTGGCGTTCCTGCGGACCTCTACGCCTTCGGCATCATGCTCTGGGAGCTGGTGGTGGGACGCCGCTTCCTCAGCGGCGAGGCGTCGGAGCACATGGCGGCGGTCGGTGCCGGCAAGAAGAACCCCACGGCGGTGGCGCAGCTCTGCGACGCTCCCCCCGAGCTCGACTCGATCATCGCTCGGCTGACCGCGACCCAGATCGAGGATCGCTATCCGTCGGCGCGCGAAGCGCTCACGGATCTGGTGGAGCTGATGAAACGAGCTCCGAGCCTGCCGAACGGCGAGCGCGGCGTCCGCGCGCGCATCGGGCAGCTGATGCAGCGGCTCTACCCTGCGGAGCCCGCCCGCAGCCGGGGCGAGTTCGTGCGCTTGGTGGCCCAGGCTCGCAAGATCGAAAAGCCCCGACTCGTGCTGCCGCCGCCGTCACCGACGCCGCCGCCCGCCGACCAGGACCCCTCGCTCTTGCCGGGAACCCGCTACCGCCTGCTGGGCGAAATCGGCGCGGGCGCCATGGGGGTCGTACACGAGGCCTATCACGTGGATCTCGGGCGGCGCCTAGCGGTCAAGGTCCTGTCGCCGGAGCAGTCTTCGAGCGCCGCCTCCGACCGCCTGCGCGCTGAAGCCCGAGCCATCGCCCGCGTCGAGCACGAGAACCTGGTTCGGCTGGTGGACTTCGGCATCTCGAGCGACGGCCGGGCCTTCTATGCGATGGAGTTCCTCGAAGGCGAGACCCTCGACCGGCGCATCGCCCGCGGCGAGGAGCTCGGCTGGCGCGAGGTCGCTCGCCTCGGCGTGCAGGCCTGCGCGGCCCTCGAGGCCGCCCACGCGGCCGGTGTGGTCCACCGCGACATCAAGCCCGCCAACCTGTTCTTGACCTGCGCCGGCACGCTGAAGCTCCTGGACTTCGGCGTCGCGAAGCTCGCGCGTGGCATCGAGACCGAGTCGCTGGACGGCGAGGCGCTCGTGGTGATCGGAACGCCCGAGTACATGGCGCCCGAGCAGGCCCGCGGTGGCGAGTCAGACGACCGCAGCGATCTCTACGCCCTCGGTGCCGTGCTCTACGAGCTGGTCACCGGACGACTGCCCTTCGAGGCGCCGAGCACGGTCGCGCTCTTGGACGAAAAAACGAAGACGAAGCCCGAGGCGCCGCGCCTCCGAGCCCCACAGAGAGGAATACCGACGATGCTGGACAAGACCATCTCCAAGGCCATGGAGCCGAGCTCCGACGACCGGTTCCAGAGCGCAGAGGAAATGCGCCAGGCGCTCGAGGCGGCGCTCCGAGAGCCGGAGGAGAAGCGCCGCCGGCGCCGCCGCATCGGAATCGGTGTGGTCGGGGCTTTGGTCCTGTGCGCCGGAATTTTCGGCGGCGTCGCAGCCGCCAAGCCGGACGTGCGCGGTCGCGCATGGGCGGCGGCCAAGCCGATGATCGATCGTCTCAAAGGCGCGCCGACGGAGGTCGCTGCTGCGGCGCCCGCCGAGGAGGCGGAGGTGGCGGAGGAGCCGGCGCCCACCGGCGAAGAGCCAGCGGCGGTGCCTGTCGAGGAGGCCAGCGACGAAGCGAGCGAGCCGACGGCCGAGGAGGCGAAGGCCGAGCCCGCTCCAGCTGAAGCCGCCGAGGAGGAGACCGCGAAGCCCGAAGCGGAGGTCGCGAAGGCCGAGCCGGAGCCGGAGAAGAAGGAAGAGAAGAGCGCCGCTTCCGACGACGAGATGTTCAGCGCCCAGCCCGTCCAGGGCGAGAGCGGCGACAAGGTCGAGGGACTGCTCGCCGCGGCCCAGGAGCTCGTGCAGAGCGGCAAGAAGATCAAGGCCCTGAACGAGTACCGGAAGATCGGCAAGAAGCACCGCAAGGATCCGAGGGCGCTCAAGGCATGGAGCGAGGCCGCCGCGCAGATGAAGGGCTATGGCGAGGCGCTGCGCGTCGCGAAGCGCTGGGCAGACGTGGACAAGAGCATCGAGGCGCGCATCTTCCTGGCCAGCATGCAGCGGAAGGTGGGCAAGCGCGAGGACGCGATCAAGACGCTGAACGCGCTCCTCCAAGAGCGCCCGGGCTGTCAGGAAGCGCGCAGCATGCTCAAGGGTCTCTCCCCAGAGGCTCGCGTCGCGCAGAAGTAGCGCGCGCTCCAGCCTCGACTTGCGCAGTCTTGCCATGATCAGATCACGACCATCAGGAGCGGCGAAGACCCACGGAAACTGCCGGCGAGGCCGGCGGATGCTTCCTCGTCCCGCGGGATGGGTCGCGACTCTCTCGCAGGTCACGCTTCCGGGCTAACCTCGACGAGACGCTCGCGCAGCGGGTTTTTTGCGGCGCGAAAGTTCGTGGGTGCGAAAACCCGGCGTCGAGGGGCGCCGGGTTTTCTCCATTCGGAATGCGCGCTGGACAGCCCGGCCCGTTGGCCTTAAGAGCCCGGGCTCGCCTGGGTCACGATGGCCGCTCCGGTACAATCAGCCGTCCAGCTCGACACCACCGGCTCTCCCTACAAGGTGGTGCTCAAGCTCGCGACGCCCACCGTCCTGGCGATGCTCACCCAGAGCGTCGTCAACGAAGTGGACATCGTCTTCTTCTCTTGGCTGCCCTGCCCGGAGTCGTCGAACGCGCAGGCCGCGCTCCTGCCTTCGCTGATCCTGCTCTGGCTCTTCGGCGGCTCGCTCTCGGCCATCTCGGTGGGCACCCAGGCGCTGGCGGCCCGGCGCTTCGCGCAGCAGAAGAACGCCGACGCGGGGGCCGTGCTGGTCAACTCCTGGTTCTTCTCGCTGACCGCCGGCATCGTCTTCACGGTCGGCGGCTACCTCAGCTTGCCCTACGTCCTGGGAGCCTTGATCAAGGTGCCGGAGGTGCGGGAAGCGGCGACGGCGTACCTGCACTGGCGGCTGCTCGGCATCGTCAGCATGGCGATGACCTTCAGCTTCAAGTCCTTCTTCGACGGCATCGGAAAGACTCACGTACACATGGTGAGCGCGATCGTGATGAACGCGCTGAACATCGTGCTCTGCCTGATCTTCATCTTCGGCCGCTTCGGCGCCCCGCGCATGGGCATCGCCGGCGCCGGCCTCGCCGGCTTCGTCTCGACCTGGTTCGGACTGCTCATCATGATCGGCTGGGCCGCGTTCACGAAGTACCGTCAGCCGTTCGGACCGTTCGCCCTGGGCAAGCTACAGAAGTCGCTGACCTGGGACATCTTGAAGCTCTCCATCCCGAGCGCGGTCGCCACGGTCGCCGTGATGAGCGGCTTCGCGTTGTTCGCCATGATCGTGAGCAAGCTCGACGCCATCGCGGGGACGACGGCGTTGGTGAACCCGGCGTGTCCCGGCGGGCAGGCCGAAGCGGTGAACAGCGCCGCGACCACGGTGATCGTGGGCGTGCTCAAGCTGACCTTCACCGCCTGTCTCGCCTTCGGGACCTCGACCGCGACGCTGGTGAGCCAGTCCCTGGGCGCAGGTAACCCGGAGAAGGCCGCGCGCTTCGGCTGGGTCAGCGTGCGCTTGGGCCTCGTGATCTTCGGCGTGGTCGGCCTGCTCGAGGGGGTGATCTTCCCGACCCAGATCCTCTCGGTCGTGAGCCAAAGCCCGCCGGTCATCGAGGCTGCGCTCTTGCCCATGCGCGTCATGGGCATCTGCACGCCGGCCATCGCGGTGGGCATGATCCTGACCCAGGCGCTGTTCGGCGCGGGCAACACGCGCTTCGTGATGATCGTGGAGCTGATCCTCCACTTCATGTGTCTGGTGCCGCTGGCCTGGGTGCTCGGCATCACCCTGGGCTTCGGCCTGATCGGCATCTGGAGCGCGGCGGTGACCTACGTGGTGCTGCTCACGGTGGTGATGGTCTGGAAGTTCAAGAGCGGCGACTGGAAGGCCATCAAGATATGAGCGCCTCGCTCGCAGACCGGGTCGGCACCGCCATGGCGAGCGCCCTTCTGAAGAAGGGCTACGCGGAGCTCACGCCAGTGCAGGAGGCGGTGCTCGGGCCGGAGCTCGCGGGCCACGACGTGCGGCTCTCGTCGCAGACCGGGTCGGGCAAGACGGTGGCCATCGGCCTGCTCCTGCGCGAAGCAGTGGAGGCCCACGCCTCGCGCACGGTGCGCCTCGCGCCGCCGGTGGCGCTGGTGGTCACTCCGACGCGCGAGCTGGCCAAGCAGGTCGAGGAAGAGCTCGGCTGGCTGTTTTCGCCCTACGGCGTGGCGGTCACCTCCGTGACCGGCGGTGCTTCCTACCGGGACGAACGCCGGGCGCTCAGCGGCTCGCCCGCCGTGGTGGTGGGGACACCGGGACGCCTGCTCGACCACCTGGGCCGCGGCGCGCTCTCGCTCGCAGGTCTCCACGCCGTCGTGCTCGACGAGGCGGATCGCATGCTCGACATGGGCTTCCGCGACGACATCGAGGCCATCTTCGCCCAGGCCCCGGAAGGGCGTCGTACCCACCTGGTGAGCGCGACCTTTCCCCGAGAGGTCAAGGCGCTGGCGGACAGCGTGCAACACGAGCCGCGCGAGGTCTTCGGCTCTCCGCGTGGCGCCGCCAACCTCGACATCGAGCACGTGGTCCACGTGATCGACGCGCGGGATCGCTTCGACGCGCTGGTCAACTTGCTCCTGGCCCACCCGGACGAGCAGATGTTGGTCTTCGCCCGCACCCGCGCCGACGTCGCGCACGTGACCTCCGAGCTGATGCAGGCCGGCTTCATGGTCAGCTCCCTGTCGGGCGAGATGGAGCAGGCGGAGCGCAATCGGGCGCTCGCTGCCTTCAAGACCGGCCGCTACCGCGCCCTGATCGCCACGGACGTCGCAGCTCGCGGCATCGACGTGGCCGGCATCGCCCGCGTGATCCACTTCGAGCCGCCGAACGACCGCGACAGCTACACGCACCGGAGCGGCCGCACCGGGCGCGCCGGGCGCAAAGGGGTGAGCTCGATTCTGGTCGCGCCCGCCGGGCTCTCGCGCGCGCTCTCGCTGCTCACGCGGCTGGGCCTGGAGCCGCGCTTCGAGCCCATCCCGGGTCCGGAGGAGATCCGCGCGCTCGGTGGGGCGCGCTGGTACGACGACCTCACCGCCGACGATCCCGACGGGATCGTGGTGCCCTTCGAGGCCGCGACCTGGGCCTTGGCCAAGAGCTTGGCGGCCCATCCGAGCGTGGTCCGGGTGATCGCCCGGCTCCTGGTGCGGGCAGGCCAGATGGGGCCGACCGAGCCCCGCGAGCTCGCCCAGCCCGATCCGGAGTCGCTCCGGCGCCGCTACGGCAGCGCCGGCGGCAAGCCCCCGCGGGCCCAGCGCCAGGCGACTGAGTGGGTGAGCTTCCACGTTTCCTGGGGAGAGGAACGCGGCGCCGATCCGCGCCGCCTCCTGGCGCTGTCGTGCCGGCGCGGGCAAATCCGTGGCAGCGACGTCGGCAGCATCCGCGTGCTCCGGCGGCATTCCATCGTCGATGTCACGGCCGCGGCCGCCGGTGACTTCGCCACCCACGCCTGCCGGCCCGATCCGCGGGAGCCGCACATCCAGATCCGGCCCATGACCGGCGCCGAGAGTCAGCGCCCGACCGCGCCCCGGCGCGGCCCGCCGCCGCGCCACTTCGATCGGAAGAAGAAGCCGCCGAAGCGCTGAAGGCTACTTCAGCATCTCGTCGAGCATCTGGTCTTCGTCGTCGTCCTCGCCCTTCTTCGGGGCCTCGGCGTCCTTCGCGGCGTCCTTCTTGTCGCCGCCCATCATCTCGTCGAGCATGTCCTGGTCGTCGTCGTCGCCCGTCGGGGCGGCGCTCGGGTCGGGGGTGGGCTCGTCCGGCGTGGGCTGATCGGGAGTCGGCTCCTCGGGCGCCTTGATCTCCTTGCCCGCGCCCCACTTCTCCTTGTCCTCCTTGCTGCAAGGCAGGGGGTTGTTCCGGTCCTCCTGCACGCACTCCATCATCCAGGCGTCTCGCGGGGGCTCGCCGTGCTCGGCGGCCTTGGCCTTCGCGGCCTTGATGTCGCCTTCGATCGCGAACGTCGAGAGCTTGGGCGTGGTCATGAGGATGATCAGACCGACGACCAGGATGGCGATGAAAGGCACCGCGATCCGGTACAGGTGCACCATCGGCTTGTTGAACCTGAAGCTGGTCACGAACAAGTTCTGGCCGAGCGGCGGGCTCAGGTAGGCGATCTCGAGGTTGAGGAGGAACATCATCGCCAGGTGGAACGGCGAGAGGCCGAACTGCGCGGCGAAGGGGATCAGCAGCGGGACTGCGACGAGGATGGCGCTGAAGCCGTCCATCACCATGCCCTGGATGTACAGGAACACGTTGAGCGCGATCAGGAAGTGCCAGGGCTTGGTCACGCCCATGCCCGTGACCCAGTCGAAGATCTGCTGCGGGATCTTCTCGTTGATGATGTAGTTGGTCAGCGCCATCGCCATCGCCATGATCAGGATGATGGCGCCGGCCAGGGCGATGGAGCTCCGAGCGATGCGCGGGATGTCCCGCAGCGTCAGGTCCTTGTAGACGAAGATCTCGATGGTCACGACGTAGAGCGCTGCCAGCGCCGCGACCTCGTCGATGTCCGTGAGCCCCGTGAACAGTCCGCCCAGGATCAAGAACGGGATCCCGAGCTCCCATTTGACGTACCAGAGGCTCGAGCCCATTTCCGAGAGGTTGGGCTTGGTGCGGGGGATTTTGGCCTTCACGCCCACGTAGGCGGCATGCACGCCGAGCAGCGCGACGACCAACAGGCCGGGGATAACCGCCGCCTTGAAGGCCTTGGTGAAGTCGATGCCGGCGACCAGGGAGTAGACCAGGATGGGCAACGAAGGCGGCAAGAGCAGGCCCAGCGAGCCGCCGGTCATGACCACGCCGAGCGCGTAGTCCTTGGGGTAGCCGCGCTTGAGCAGCGCCGGATACAGGAGGGCGCCGATGGCCACGATGGTCACCGCGCTGCCGCCCGTCAGGGTCGTGAAGAAGGCGCTGGCGACGATGCAGACGATGGCCAACCCACCGGGCATCCAGCCGAAGAAGGCGTTCGACGCGCGCACGATGCGCTCCGGCGTCCGCGACTCGGCCATCGTGTAGCCGATGAAGGTGAAGAGCGGGACGGTAACCATGATGGGCGAGCCGACGAAGCGCTCGTCGAGCACGTCCGGGGCCAAGAAGCGCATGAAACGCTGGCCCTCCTCCGGGTGGCTCAGCCAGGCGAGCTGCGTCGCTCCGGCCATGACCGCGAACACGGGCGCGCCCAGGAGCGCGAACACGATGACGAAGAGCAGGATGATCATGTGCCCTGCTCCTCGGGTTTGTCGCCTTGGTCGTCGACGTCCTCGTCGTGTCGCCGCTTGATCTCGTCGGCGGCCGACTCGAAGTTGACGCTGAAGTGCCCGCTCAGCGCCAGGAGCGAGAGCAGCACGAAGCGGAAGACCAGCACGAACAGACCGAAGGGGAAGACCAGGTTCGCCGACTTGATCAGATCCCCGCGGGGCTCACCCTTCTCCGGGATGACCACGATGGGCGAGCGCTTCATGTCGGCGGTGATCTCGAGCAGCTTGGCCTTGTCCGCGCCGTAACGCTCCGCGAAGCCCGCGTCGCGGATCCAGCCGTTCCACTCCTCGCTGCCCAGCCACTCCGCGTAGCGCTCACCGGCGACGACGTGGGGCAGCGACTTCAGATCGAGCGCGATCTGCTTTCTGAGCATGAAGGCGTGCTCGCCCATGCCCTTGGTCACCGTGGAGACCTTCTCCGCCGGCCGAGCCTCGGCCTTGGCGTTGAAGTCGTCGATGGCGATGTGGTCGAAGAAGCCCCAGCCGGCCACGCCGCAGATGAAGGCCGTGGAGAGCCAACCGACGACCATCACGTACAGGCGAGCCTTGGGCCGCACGAAGCGCGTGAGCAGGTCGATGTTGATGTGCTTGCCGGAGGCGGTGGCCAGGGAGCCGCCGAGCAGCGCCAGGAGCAGCGTGAGGCGCGTCCCCAGGCCGCGCAGGCCGCCGAACAACGTGAGCGTCGAAGCCTGCTGGAACCAGTTGAGCATGTTGGATGCCCACTCCACGCCGACGTTGCCCCAGAGCTTTCCGGTCGCGATGCCGAGGACGACGCCGCTGATGGCCGCCACGCGCTGCAGCGACTTCTTCTGCTTGCGCATCGCGAGGAAGCCGACGCCTCCCAACACCACCGCCCCGGTGAGCATGCGGAACACCACGCCAGCCTTGCTGGCGCCGTCCGCCGAGGTGGACAGACCCTTGAGGCCGACCCAGAGCGAGAGCACCAGGACCTCGAGCACGAGGACGACGGTGCAGAGGAAGATCTCCCACTTGGTCCACCCCGCGTCGAGGCGCACCAACGGCAGGCCCCAGGCCGCGGGCTTCCTCGAGCTGGTCTCCGGGTCCACCTCGACCTTCGGCATCGCTGGCCTTTGCCCCGCGTCCGCCGGCTTGGCGCCCACCTCGGACGCCGCCGCTGCCGGCTCGGCGTCCTCGTCGGTCTCGTCGGCCTTCGGCGCATCGGCGTCGCTGGCCCCGGCGTCCTTCTGAGCCTCGGCCTCGTCGGACTTGGCGTCCTTCTGAGGCGCAGCTTCGTCGGACTTGGCGTCCTCCTTCGCCGCAGCTTCGTCGGACTTGGCGTCCTCCTTCGCCGCAGCTTCGTCGGACTTGGCGTCCTTCTGAGGCGCAGCTTCGTCGGACTTGGCGTCCCTCTGAGGCGCAGCTTCGTCGGACTTGGCGTCCGTCGGAGCAGCGGCCGCGTCGGAGTTGGCGTTCTTCTGAGGCGCGGCTTCGTCGGACTTGGCGCCGGCCGCGTCTTGCTTCTGCGCCTCGGCCTCGTCCCGCTCGTCGCGGTCGTCCTGGTCGGTCATCCCTGACCGCGGACGTTACCAGGAACCCGGACTCGGGGGCGACAACCGCGGGGCCCCCTCCCCTCCCCGAAAGACGAACGGGCCGCGCCCTGGGGGGGCCGGCCCGCTCGTTTGCCGTGAGGCCTGCGCCTCAGCAGGCGCCGACTTTGCCCAGCGCGTCGCCGGGGATCGCCGACTTCAGATTCTGGCAGGCCTTCTTGAAGACCGCCTTCCACTCGGCCTTCTCGGCGGCGGTCGGCTCGTGCACGGTCATCTTCTTCTTGAGCCGCTCGAACGCAGCTGCGTCCGCGCTGCGGATGCGCTTGGTGAGCATCTCGGCGGCCTTGGTGCCCGTGCTCTTGACGATCTCCCGCTGGTCGGCGGTGAGGCCGTCGATCTGCTTCTGGCTGATCACCACGGCGCCGATGCCGTAGTAGGTCTCTGCCGTGTTGATGTGGTCGAGGCGGGACGCCCATTGCAGCTGCTCGGCCGCGAGCGACGGCGTGTTCATGACGTCGATGGCGCCGCTGTTGAGCTTCGGCAAGAACCCGGTGACCGGAGAGGGCACACCGGTGACACCGCCGATGGCCTCGTAGACCTTCGGGGCGATGACGTCCTCGTTGATCATTCCGGGGTGCTTGCCCTTCAGATCACCGGGCACCTTCACCGCGAAGCCCTTGGACATCACGCGGCCGATGCCCACGTCGCCGAAGCCGCCGATGTGGAAGCCGTCCTTGGCTGCCGAGGCGATCAGCTCCGAGGAGTAGGCGTTGCGGGCCTTGTCGAGCTCGGCCCAGCTGTTGAACGCGCCGGGCATCTGAAGCGCCATGAAGCGTTTGTCGATGGCGCCCAGGCCCACCGCCGTGATGGCCGCGCCGCCCAGCTGACCGCTCTTGATCTTGCCGACGACCGCGCCCTCCGGTCCGCCGGTTCCGTTCCAGAGCCAGTCGAGGGTGACCTCGCCGTTCGTCTTCTGATCGACGGCCTTCGACCAAGTCGTGAAGACCTTGCCCCACGGGCTTCGCTTCGGAGCCAGCGTCGCCATCTTCAGTGTCGACTTCGCCTGTGCGACGCCCGCCGTACCCATGACGACGAACGCGGCGGCCAGAACTGCCGCGAGAACCTTTCGGACCATCTCGAACTACCTCCTCGATTCCTGAAGTCTTGGCTGGTCAGCCGAAGGGCCGCCGGCTCAGGTGAGACGAGGCGGCCCGCAAAACCCATCAAGGCATATGCGAAATTCTTGCTCGGGGCCAGGCGCCAGAAGGCCCTGACCCTCTGTTCAGCCGCGCCGCGTCAAAGCTTGAAGCCGCACTCTTCCTGCCAGACCTTGTTGCCGAGGTACCGGCGGGCTCGCCGCTTGGCGATGACGTTGGGCAGCCGCGCCTCGGGCAGCTCGTCCCCCGCGGCCAAGACTTCGTTCAGGGTCTTCTCGTAGGCGACCTTGTCGCCCTTCGCGCAATAGTAGCGCTGGGCGTAGTTCAGCTTGGTGGCCAGGTACTTCCCCCCGTTCAGGGCCAGGGCCTTCTCGAAGTAGGCCTTCGACTCGTCGAGCTCGGCCATCGCCGTGCGCGCGTGGTAGGCGCCCAGGATGGTGTAGGCCGTGCCGTACACGAGGGTGTCGTCGAGCTCCGCCGAGCGCTTGACCATCTCGACGCCGACGTAGAGCTCGCCGACGATCTCCGGGACGTCCTTGGAGGCCGAGACGTGCCCGATCCAGGCGTAGCCGATCCAGAGCAAGTCCTCGGCCTGCTCCTTGTCGGTGAAGTTCTCCTTGAGCCACTTCGAGATGGTGTCCTGGTTGCGCCTGGCGGCGTCGAAGCCCTCGGCGTGGTGGCCGAGCAGCTCGACACCGTAGTGCTTCGCCCGTGCGTAGCCGGCGCGGGCGCGGAGCAGGTGGTACTCCGCCATCACGTCGTCGCCCTTCTCGTAGGCTTCCTCGTAGTCGTCCTCGGTGAAGCCGAAGGAGAGGCCGGCCCAGCCTCGCGTCAGCATGAACAGCGCGTCGGTGTTGTCGGGAGCGAGCTTGTGGAAGCCCTCGAGCTGACCGATGCCGGCCGTGGCGACGCCGCGGGCGATCTCCCAGTCGTGCAGCGTGTTGACCGCCGCCGAGCCGTCCCGCGTGCCCTTGATCTGCCCCTTCAGGAGCATCGCCTTGAGGCAGCCGGTGCTCGTGAGCCCGAGCCCTGCGAGACACAGCACACCCATTCCCCGGAGAAGCTTCATGACGCGCGGGGATAGCCGTCTTTCATCAGGATTTCAATCAATCCCGAGCCGCCAGCACCGCGCAGGCGACGCTCGTCCGGACTCCGGGGTCGTCGTCGGCCAGGGCGGTGGCGGCGTTTCCGTAGTCGCCCAGGGAAAGCAGGCCCCGGGCGGCCACCGTGCGGGTCCGGGCCTTGGGCGCGGTCAGGAGGTCGGTGAGCTGCTTCTTCACCCCGGCATCCCCGGCCGCGGCCAGGGCCGCGCGGGCCTGGAGGCCCAGGTCATCGTCCTTCTTGGCGAGCTCTCGCAGGCCCTCCACGGCCCTCGCCTTGTGGGCGCTCTCGCCCGCGAGGCGGGCCAGGGCGATCACCTTCACCTCCTTGTCGGCGTCCTTGGTCGCCTTCTCGATGGCGGCGACGGCGTCCTTGTCCGAGAGCGGAACGAGCTGGATGGCCAGGCGCCGCTCGCTCTCGGTGCCCTGACCCACGGCGCGGATCAGCACCGCGACGCCGCTGGTCGCGAAACGCCCGCGGGCCCGGACCAGCGCATCCGCCGCGCTGATGGCGAGCGTGCCTTGGTGGTTCTCCGCGATCGTCACCAGCTCGTGCTCGCCGCCTGCGGCGTAGGACGCGGGCATGGCCCAGGCGTCGATGATGGTGATGCGCGTGGTCTCGTCCGCGCGGGCCCAGTGGTCGCGCAGCGCGAGCACGGCACGCTCGCCGCCAATCGCGCCCACTGTGCGCGTCGCGTGGGCCTTGCTCACCAGATCGGGATCCAGACGGGCCGCCTCCAGCGCGGCCTCCAAGTCGTCGGCTGAGCGGGCTTCAATCGCCGCGCCGAGCGCGGATCGGCGCACGCGCTCGTCGGGGTCCGCGAACAGCTTGCGGCGCAGCGGTCCGTGCTCCTTGGCAGACGCCGCGCGTGCTGCCACCGCGCGCCAGGCGCCGCTGGAAGAGTCCCGATGGCGCCGCACCAACTCGCGGCGATCGCGGCGCCCGAGCTCGAGCAAGGTCAGCGTGGCCTCGGCGGCGGCGTCGTCGGCCTGCTCGGCCCGCGCCTCGAGCACGCGGAGCAGCGGCTTGGCGCAGGCGCGCACGTCCTTGATGCGGTCCACGGCGGCGTTGCCCGTCGCTGAGCGCACCTCGCGTCCGGCCACGGCCTGAGCCAGCTCCTCCACCGTGGACCTGTCGAGGCGCCCGGCTTCGCGGCTCTGCTTCACGTCCCGCTTGAGCGACGCCAGATCCCCGTGTAGGGCGGTCTCCACGACCCCGGCGGTGCCGCAGCCGGCGACGAGCAGGGCGAGAACGAAGAGACAGTGGGCAGAGCGAGCCATTCGAGAGGCGGTGATAGCACACCGAGGACCGAGGTCGTCGTCAACGCGAACGCCGCGGCTTTTGCCGCAGATCCCGCGCTTTCGGCCCGGGTTCGGGCGGCGGCACGGGGCGCCGCACGGGTGGTCGTGACGCGCACGCAGGGCGAGCTCCGGAGCGCAGCCACCGAGATGCAGCGCTCCGGCGCCGAGCGTGTGGTCCTGTGCGGCGGGGACGGCACCTTCATGGGCGGGATCACCGCGCTCGCCGACGCCGGCTTCGACCCGCTGCCGGAGCTCGTTTTCGCGCCGGGCGGTACCGTGGCCACGGTCGCGAGGAACCTGGGCCAACGGCGCCAGCTGCTCGAGGTGGTGCGCGCCGCGTGCGATGGATCGACGGGCCTGGTTCGCGTTGAGCATCCGACGCTCGCGGTCGCCGAGACGGGCGGAGTCACCCGCGTCGGCTTCATCTTCGGGACGGGCCTCGTCGCGCGCTTCTTCCAGCGCTACTACGCGAGCGGCGCGGGTGGCTACGCGGCGGCGGCGCGCATCGTGGCGCGGGTGTTCGTCGGCTCCTTCGTCTCCGACGCCTACTCGCGCAGCGTCCTCGATCCGCTGCCCTGTAGGCTCTGGGTGGACGGACGCGAGCTCGCGCCGCGGGCCTACAGCTTGGTGGTGAGCTCGGTGGTGCGGGATCTGGGCCTGCACATGCTGGTGACGCACCGAGCCGGCGAGGATCCGGAGCGCCCGCACCTGGTCGCAGCGCCGCTGTCCGCGCGCCGGCTCGGCCCGCAGGCGCCGCGCGTCTTGCTCGGGCGGCGCCTGCGCGGCGCGGGCTGTTTCGACGACCTGGTGGGAGAGCTCTCGCTGCGCTTTCCGGACGGACCAGGTCCCTACGTGCTGGACGGCGATCTCTTTCGCGCAGAAGAGCTGCGGGTGAGCGCGGGGCCGAGGATCCGCGTGCTGGTCTGATTCAGTTCACGCTGCTGCTGGCGTCCTTCTGGCCGGCTTCGCCGCGAGCGGAGGCGGCGAGCTCGTCGCGGCGGCGGAGCGCAGCGGCCACGAAGTGGCTGAACAGCGGGTGCGCCGCCATCGGACGGCTCTTGAACTCGGGGTGGAACTGGCACCCGACGAAGTGCGGGTGATCCGGCAGCTCCACGATCTCGACCAGCCGCCCGTCGGGGCTGGTCCCGGAGAGCACGAGCCCGGCCTTGGTCAGGGGCTCGCGGTATTCGTTGTTGAACTCGAAGCGGTGCCGGTGCCGCTCGCTGATCTCTCCCGCACCGTAGATCTGCGCGGCGCGGCTGCCGGAGAGCAGCGTGCACGGATAGGCGCCCAGGCGCATCGTGCCGCCCTTGTCCTTCACACCTTGCTGGTCCGGCATCAGGTCGATGACGGCGTGCGCGGCGTCCTTCTGGAACTCCGTGGAGCTGGCGCCCTTCAGGTTGCAGACGTGGCGCGCGTACTCGATCACCGCCAGCTGCATGCCCAGACAGATGCCGAAGAACGGCACCTTGTTCTCGCGGGCGAAGCGGATCGCCGAGATCTTGCCTTCCACGCCGCGATCACCGAACCCGCCCGGCACCAGGATGGCGTCGAGGCCGCTCAGCATCGCAGCTGCGCTCCCGCGCTCGATCTGCTCGGAGTCGATGTACTCGAGCTCCACCGCGCAGTCCTGGGACAGCCCGCCGTGGACCAGCGCCTCGTGCAGCGACTTGTAGCTGTCCTTCAGGTGGACGTACTTGCCGACCACGCCGATCTTCACGCTGCCGTTGGCCGGCTTCTTGAACTTCTCGACGGTGCGCTTCCAGTGGCTGAGCTCGGGGTCCCGGGACCAGATGTTCAGCCGCTCGGTGAGCACGGTGTCCAGGCCCTCGGCGTGCAGCACCAGGGGCAGCTCGTAGATGCACCCGACGTCCACGGCGCTGATCACGCTGCCCACGGGCACGTTGGAGAACAGCGCGATCTTCTCCTTCAGGCCCCGGGCAATCGGGCGATCGCAGCGGCAAATCAGGATGTCCGGCTGGATGCCGATCTCGCGCATTTCGCGCACGGAGTGCTGGGTCGGCTTGGTCTTCAGCTCGCCGGCCGTGGGGATGAACGGCACCAGCGTCACGTGCACGCTGACCGCGTTCTCGTGGCCCGCCTCGAGCTTCAGCTGGCGGATGGCCTCCAGGAAGGGCAGGGACTCGATGTCGCCGACGGTGCCGCCGATCTCGACGATGGCGATGTCGGCGCCCGAGGTCGCCTGCTTCACCCTCGCCTTGATCTCGTCGGTGATGTGAGGAATCACCTGCACCGTGGCGCCCAGGTACTCGCCGCGGCGCTCCTTGCTGATCACCGCCTCGTAGATGCGCCCGGTGGTGATGTTGGCCTGGCGGGTCAGGCGGCAGGACGTGAAGCGCTCGTAGTGACCGAGGTCCAGATCCGTCTCGGCGCCGTCGTCCGTGACGTAGACCTCGCCGTGCTGGTAGGGCGACATCGTGCCCGGATCCACGTTGATGTACGGGTCGAGCTTCATGTGCGTGACCCGGAGGCCACGCGCTTCCATCAGCGCGCCGATGGAGGCGCTCGCCAGTCCCTTGCCGATGGAGGAGACGACTCCGCCGGTGATGAACACGAACTTGGTCCGTCGACTCACCGTGCGACCTCCAAGCGTGGCGGATTAACACGCCTGACGAGGATTGGCACCCTCGATTTCGGAGGCGCAGGATCCTCGCGGAAACGTTGGCAGTAAAGGCGCGCGAAAGTTTCGTGAAACGAAGGCGCCGAGGTTTCACGGAGCGGGGAGCGGAGCCGCGCGTGCGCGAGCTGCGAGACGCCGACAGCTCAGAACCGACCCACGAGCCCGAGACCGAGCCCGTCTCGACCCGCCGTGTACGGTACGGGTCGGAGCATCAGACCCTGCTCGCGCTCGAGCCGCGGCAGAGGCCGTCGCTTGGGCGCCGCAGCAACGTCCTGGGTCGGGAGGAAGATGGCCTCGGCGGCGACGAGCACGCCGCCGGTCTGTCCCACGGCGTCCATGGTCGTGAGGATGGCGCGCAGCACCACCGTGAAGGTGGAGCAGCCCGGATCGTCGTCGGCGCAGCCCGTCTCGCCGAGCGCCATCCAGGGGCCGGCCACGGGGATGCGCAGATCCTCTGCTCCGGGCGCGTCGGGCCAGGCGTAGGAGAAGCCGAGGGCGGCGCCGTACCAGACCGCGGTCGCGCCGAGCCCGACGAGCGCGAGGTTCAGCTGCGTGCCCGAGGGCGGGTAGACGCCGGTGTCCACGCGGGTCGGGCGCTCCGGCTCGTCGGCGAGGGTCGGGCGCACCGAGAGCGCGCTCGCGCAGACGAGGCAGAGAGCCAGAAGGACGCGGGGCGTGCGCACGGGAAGGCCTTTTGGCCGGGGTGGCGGCGGAATGCAAGGGAGGTCAGCGCAGGGCCGCGATTCCCAGCCAGCGGCCCTCGGCCGAGAGCGTGAGCTCGGCTGCGCGCTCCGAGACCACCGCGACCTGGTCCTCGTGCCAGAGGGGCAGCACGGGGAGATCGCGCCGCATGCGCTCGGCGACCTGGGAGTAGAGCTGCCTGCGCCGAGCCGTGTCCCGAGTTGCGCCGGCCGCGTCGAGCCAGCGGCCGACGTCGGCGTCGCGGTAGCGCGCGCGGTTCTTGCCCTCGCCGCCCTCGCCGGGCACGCCCCGCGGGTGGAAGAACCACGCGAGCACGTTCGGCTCGGTGAGCTCCGGCATCTGCAAGGTCGCCATCTCGAAGTCGCCCGCGTCGAGCCGCGCGAGCAGCACGCCGAAGTCGAGGGACACCACCCGGACGCTGAGCCCGGCGTCGCCGAGCATTTGGGCGATGGCGCGGGCGACGGTCACCCGCAGGCGGTCGGTGCTGGTGACCAGCGTCACCGGCGGCAGCGTCCCGAGGAGCGCGCGGTCCGCCGCCGGGGGTGCGCTCGCCCCCACGTCCGGCGCGGCCCAGTGCCCCGCGGGCAGGAGCCCGCTCGCCGTCTGCGCACGCCCCGCGAACAGCGTCCGCACGATCAGCTCGCGGTCGATCGCTCGCGACACGGCGCGACGCACCTCGGGGCGGTCGAAGGGCGGCCGGTCGTTCTGGAACAGGAGGTAGCTGACGTTGGCCCCGCTCCGAGCACGAACGCGGAGGCCGGCGCGCCCCTCCAGGGTCGGTAAGAGCGTGGGGGAGAGCGCGTTGGGCGCGATGTCCGCGCGTCCCGCGAGCAAGCGCAGCGCACGCGCGTTCTCGTCGCGGATGCTGCGCACCACCACGGCGTGCGCCGGACGCGGCACGACGCCGGTGTCCGCCGGCTCGAGCTCCACCACCGACGGTGAGGCGCGGGCGACGCGGTACGGTCCGAGGCCGTCCAGCCCGCCGAGAGGCTGCGGCGCCGAGCGCGCCTGGTCCTCGCGCAGGATTGGCACTTCCAGGTCGGTGAGCAGCGTGGCGCGCGCACTCTCGAGCTCGATGCGCACGCGATCGTTGCCTCGAGGGGTGCAGGCGCCGATGGCTCTGACCACCGCACGGTGGGGGCTGCCGAGCTTCGTGTCGGCGATGGCGCGGAGCGTCGCGCACACATCCGAGGCGGCGAGGGGCTTGCCGCTGTGGAAGCGCAGGCCGGGCCGCAGCTCGACCTCCAAGCTACGCTCGTCCACGAAGCGCCAGCTCTTGGCGACGAGCGGCACCGGCGCCAGGGTGTCGGGGTCGAGCCCGACCAGGCCGGCGTGGACGAGCCGGGTCGTCTTCACGTCGTGGCCTCGCGTCGAAAAGCGCGGATCCAGCGTGGCGATCTCCTGCGGCAGGACGATCTCGAGCGGACGACCCCGGTCCGAGCGCGCTCCGCCGCAGGCGGAGAGGGCCCCGAGCAGGCCGAAGGCGAGCGCGCGCCGCACTGCACGGTTCTAGACCATGGCGTGGGCCTGCGCGAGTTTCGCTCACCCCGGAATTCCCGGGAACTCGACCGGCGTTCGGATCGACGCTATCTCCGGAGTGCCGATGCGCCGGACGGTCTTGGCTCTGCTCGTGGCGGCGGCGGCTGCCTTCGGTCACCCGGGGCCCGCGCTCGCCGAGCTGGCGGCAGCCGGCCCCGCTGCGCGGGCCCCGAGCCCAGCGCAGAAGGAGCTCGATCGCTTCGCGGCTTGGGTCGAAAAGCAGAAGGGCGAGCTGTCCGCCCTCGTGGTCGACGTCGAGACGCGCCGGGTCGTGGCCGAGAAGAACCCGGCCTTGTCGCTCAACCCGGCGTCGAACGCCAAGGTGGCGACGGCCGCGGCGCTGCTCGCGCGGCTCGGACCCGATTACCGTTTCCAGAGCGGGCTCTACGGCGTCAAGAAGGATGCCGGCGTGGAGCGGCTGGTCCTGCGCTCGAACGGCGATCCCAGCCTGTCGAGCCGCGACCTCGCGCGCTGGGTCAAGGAGCTCGCCGATGCCGGTGTGAAGAGGGTCGGGGAAATCTTGGTCGATCAGAGCGCGTTCGACGCGCGCTTCGTGCCCCCTGCCTTCGAGCAGCAACCCGCGGAGTGGGCGTCATTCCGGGCTCCGGTCAGCGCCGTGCCGCTCGATCGGAACGCATTCGTCGTGCGCGTCGCGCCCGGCGAGCTGGGCGAGGCGGCCAAGGTGAGCGTCGAGCCCGCCGGCTTCGTCGAGGTCGAAGGCAAGATCGTCACCGAGAAGAAGGGCAAAGGCCGGAGGCTCTCCGTCGAGATGCGGCCGAACGGCACGACCCTCGCCATCCGTCTGTCCGGGCACATCGCCGTGGACGCGAAGCCCACGGCGTTCGCCAAGCGCGTGGACGATCCCCGACTCTACGCCGGTCACGTGCTGCGCGCGCTGCTCAAGCGGCGCGGCGTCGTCGTGGAAGGCAGCGTCGGCGAAGGCGGCAAGGGCGAGACGGCCGCGCTCCACGAGAAGAAGAGCGAGCCCTTGTCCGCGCTGCTCCGCGAGGTGGGCAAGAACAGCGACAACTTCTACGCGGAGATGCTGCTGAAGGCCCTGGGCGCCGAGACCAGCCAGCGACCGGGCGCGAGCGCCGACGGTGCGGCGCAGGTCCACGATTGGCTGAAGTCGGCGGGCGCGGCGGACGCTGGGACGCGCATCTCGAACGGCTCGGGCCTCTTCGACGCGAACCGCCTCAGCGCGGCGTCGCTCGTCTCCGCCCTGATCGCCGCCGGCCGCGACCCAAAGACCGGGACGGTCTTCGTCGATCAGCTGGCGGTGGGCGCCGTGGACGGCACGCTTCGCAACCGCTTCCGTACCAAGAGGCTCTCCAACAAGGTCAGGGGCAAGACCGGCACGCTGGCCCGCGCAAACTCGCTCTCCGGCTTCGTGCTCGGCGACGACGGCAAGCCGCGGCTCGCCTTCGCGTTCGTCGTCAACGGCATCGCCGGCAAGGCCGACGAGCAGCGGCGCGCCTTCGACCGGGTGGTGGAGCGCGCGGCGCTGGGTAAGTGAGGCGGCGTTGCGCCTCGCCCACCGCCGGGTCAGCGTAGGCGAAGTGTCCAAGGGCCTCTCGACTCGCCACGAAATCGGCAGCGCGTATCGCGAGCTCCTCGTGCTGGTCGATGCCGAGCTCGCGCTCGGAAGAAAGGACCACCTGCTCTCGCTGTTCGCTGGGGAGGAGGACCTGGTGCACCTGGATCTGGAGGGCCGCCTGCACCGCGCCTGGCTGGGCGGCAGCTCCTTTCAGCGCGGGCTGGACGGTCGAGTGAGGCAGGTCTCGATTGCGCGCCACGGGACCGAGCGCTCGCTCGCCATCCAGCTGTTGCCGGATGCGGACGCGGGCCGGGTGCTCGAGCGCGTCGGCGAGCTGGTGCATCGCGCCGCGGGCGCGCTCCGCGCCAGCGTGGATGAAGGCATCGCGGAGCCGCTCCGTCGAGCGGTCGAGCAGCTCGGCGCCGCCGCTCGGGCGGCCGAGGCGGAGCGCTATCGCGCGGTCTACCAGCCCATCCCCATTCTGCCGCCGGATCAGAACCGCGCGCTCGTGCTCCAGCTCACGTCGGGCTGCTCCTGGAATCGCTGCACGTTCTGCCACCTGTACCGCGACGTGAGCTTCTCGCTGAAGACGCCGGACGCGCTCCGGGCGCACGTTCGGGGCGTGCTCGGGCTCGTGGGTCGCGCCCTGCCGCTCCGCCGCGGGGTGTTCCTCGGCCAGGCCAACGCGCTGGTGGTGGCCCAGGACAAGCTCCTGCCCCTCCTGGACGTCGTGCAAGCCGAGCTCGCGAGCGCGGGTGCCCCCGCGTCGCTCGCGTCGCTGTCGGCATTCATCGATGCGTTCTCCAAGCCGAAGAGCGTGGCGGAGCTCGCCGAGCTCCGTGCCCGAGGGCTCACCGGCGTGTCCTTGGGGCTCGAGAGCGGCAGCGACGAGGTGCTCGCCACGTTGGGCAAGCCCGCGGAGTCCGCCGCCGCCGTGGAGCTGGCGGCGAGCCTGCACGCGGCGGGGGTCGGCCTGGGCGTGATCGTGCTCGTGGGCGCCGGCGGCCAGCGCTTGGCCGAGCGTCACGTCGAGGCAACCGTGGACGTCATCGCTCGGATGCGGCTGGGCAGGGGCGATCGCGTCTACCTGTCGCCGCTCCACCTCGAGCACGGCTCGGCGTTCGAGAGGAGCCTCACGCTCCAGGGTGCGCTCTCTTCAGGCCAGATCAGGGAGCAGGCCGGTGAGCTGCGCGAGAAGCTCCGGGCCGCGGGCGTGAGCGTGCCGATCGCGCTCTACGACATCCGGCGCTTCGTGTACTGAGCCCCTCTCCCGGACCGAAGGCTCCAGGTAGGAAAGAGAATTGCGCCACGACGCCACGAACGCCACGAACGCCACGAAGAGAATCTCGAATTCAGAGCGGACCGAACGGCGCGCGCTCCACGCTCGCGTGGACAGGATCGCGCGCCGTCCAAAGCGGGGGACAGAAAGAAATCGTGGCGTCCGTGGCGTCGTGGCGCAACTCTTCGGGCCGAACGGCGTGCGCTCCACGCTCGCGTGGACAGGATCGCGCGCCGTCCAAAGCGGGGGACAGAAAGAAATCGTGGCGCCGTGGCGTCCGTGGCGTCGTGGCGCAACTCTTCAGGTCGTCGTGCGTGCCGGGCCTTGCGCGGCGGCTTCCGCGTCGCGCAGGCGCTCCTGCTTGCGCACGCGCCACACCGCATAGCCGACCAGGCCGCCGATCATCGCCAGCGGGAGCAGGCTCAGGAAGATGGTCGAGCCGACGAAGGCGCGGCGGTTGGCCTCGCTGCCCACGCCGCACACCGGGCAGGCGAAGGCGAGCGCCGGCACGAGGAGCACCAGGCAGGCCGCGACGAGCGCCGCGAGCCGCCGCCTCACAGGTAGACCCTCCAGTACAGGATGGGCCAGAGACCCACCACGAAGTACCAGTAGAGGCGCATCGCCACGAAGTAGCCCGCGCTGAGCTCGTCCTTCTTGGCCTTCGCCCAGGCGATCCCGAGCACCACGATGCCCGCGACGGCGTGCAGCGCGTGGGCGCCGACCAGGAGGTAGAAGAAGCTGGCACTCGGGCCCGAGCGCAAGGTCAAGCCCTCGCGGATCAGGCCCACCCACTCGTAACCCTGCAAGCCCACGAACGCCGCGCCGAGCAGCGTCGCTGCGCCGAGCAGCTTCGCCGCGCTGCGCGCTCGGGCGTGCTCGCGCTGCGCGAAGAACAGCGCGACGCCGCTGGCCAAGAGGGCTCCGGTGTTCACCGCCGTCGCTTCGATGGGGAAGCGCGGCTGACCCGGCGGCGGCCACGGACCGGGCGTGCTGATGCGCGTGATGGTGAAGGCGCTGATCAGCGCCGCGAAGAACATGACCTCCGCGGCGATGAAGATGACCATGCCGATGACGGCGTTGGAAGCCACCGGGGTGCGTCGTGGGCTGACGCCGGAGGTCCGTTCGATGGTCATGGCGGCCGAGGTCATGTGCGGCTCGCCTGGACCGATTGCTCGAGCTCGTGGGCCATCAGTGAGCCTTGTGCGGGTCGTGCTTGACGGCATCGAGGGCGCGCTTGACCTCTTGCTCGGCGGCCT
Organism: Polyangiaceae bacterium; assembly: GCA_015075635.1. Taxonomy (NCBI): domain Bacteria; kingdom Pseudomonadati; phylum Myxococcota; order Polyangiales; family Polyangiaceae; species Polyangiaceae bacterium. The sequence goes on along the minus strand of JABTUA010000002.1, from coordinate 2,804,420 downwards.
CGTTCTTCCAGTTGTGGCCCTTGTGCTTCATCACGTCCGGGGCGACGCCGGCGAAGAGCAGCACCATGAAGGCCACCATGGTCACCAGCATGTAGACCACGTAGCGGCGCTCGATGGCCAGGTGCATGAAATTCTTGGCCACCATGTAGGCCTTCACCAGCGCGATGCCGAACGCGGTGATCAGGGTCAGGATCGGGTGACCGAGCATCGGGCCGACCACGCTCACGACCAAGAGGACCACCAGGATCGCCCAGATCTGCACGTAGAACATGTCCCCGTGGTGCTCGGCGTGGTGGCCGGGCGCGTGCTCGTGCTTGGGCTCGTGCTTGGCAGGCGGCGGCACGCTGCGGGCCTTCGCCTTCGGGGCGGACGGGGGCGGCTCGCTCGCCCGAGCCTTCTTGGCTTCCGGCTTGGCCTCCGCCTCTGACTCCTCGTCCTCGTCCCCGTCGGAGTCGTCGTCCCCGTCGGAGTCGTCGTCCCCGTCGGAGTCGTCGTCGCCCGAGTCGTCGTCGCCCGAGTCGTCGTCGCCCGAGTCGTCGTCGCCCGAGTCGTCGTCGCCCGAGTCGTCGTCGCCCGAGTCGTCGTCGCCGCCGGAGCTGTCGCGCTCCTTTTCCTCGGCGCCGCTCTCGTCGCGTTCTTCGGCCTCGCCGGCCGGCTTGTCGTCCTTCTTGTCTTCGTCTTTGGCGGACATTTCTCGCCTCACTTCGCGATGTAGAGCAGCGGGAACAGGAAGATCCAGACGATGTCGACGAAGTGCCAGTAGTTGCCGATCAGCTCCACTCGCTGGAGCTCCTTGCCCTTCGCCGCGTCGGCCGCAACGATGCCCATGATCACCACACCGGCGATGACGTGCAGGGCGTGGAGCCCGGCGGCCGTGTAGTAGAAGGACCAGAAGGCGTTCGTGGTCAGGGTGAAGCCGCTGGAGATCTCGATGGTCCACTCCACGCTCTTCACGCCCGCGAAGACCAGGCCGCCGAGCATGGTGAAGAGCAGGAGCTTGGCGGCGCGGACGCCGTCCTTGCGCTCTGCCGCCTGGTGGGCGAGCACTGCCGACAGGCTGGACGAGAGCAGCACCAGGGTGTTGAAGGCTCCGATCCAGGTGTTGGTGTGCGCGGCGTAGTCGCCGAACTCCGGGTGCCCGAGCCGGTGCATGATGTACGACGCCAAGAGGCCGCCGAAGATCACGATTTCCGAGGCGATGACCCACCAGACGGCGAGCCGCCCCGTGGGGATGCCTGTCACGCTACGCGTGGTCGCGATGGGCTTGCTCATTCCGCCGCCTCCTTCGCTGGTGCGGCCTCGTCGTCCGGCGGCTCGTCCTGAGGCCAGTAGTCGAGCTTGCGACCGGGCACCGAGTACTCGTAGGGCCCGCGGTAGACGTTGGGGAAGACCGCGAAGTTACCGTGCGGCGGCGGAGACGGCACCGTCCACTCCAGCGTGTTGGCCAGCCAGGGGTTCTTGTCCGCCTTCTTGCCGGAGCGGATGCTCTTGATGAAGTTGTAGAAGAAGATCACCTGCGCCGCGAGCATCGCCACCGTTGCGATCGTGGCGATCATGCGCAGGTTCTGCATCTCCGGGCGGTTCAGGTCGGGGAACGCGCGGTAGTCGAAGATGCGGCGGTGATCGCCGCCGGCGCCCGTGATGAACAGCGGGATGAAGATGAAGTTGAAAGGGATGATGGTCGTCCAGAAGTGAAGCTTGCCGAGCTTCTCGTCCATCATCTTGCCGAACATCTTCGGGAACCAGTAGGTGACCCCCGCGAAGGTGCCGATGATGGCGATGGGCACGAAGGTGTAGTGGAAGTGGGCGAGCACGAAATACGTGTCGTGGAAGTAGATGTCGGAGCCGCTCGAGCCCAGGTAGATGCCGGTCACGCCGCCGATCAGGAACTCCGCCACGAAGGACAGCGCCCAGAGCATGGGCGTCGTCAGCCGAATGGAACCGCCGTAGAGCGTGGCGATGGTCACGAACATCATCTCGGCGATGGGCACCGAGATGAGCACGGTGGTCACCGTGAACACGTTGGCCATGCGCGGGTCGATGCCGGCAATGAACTGGTGGTGCGCCCAGACGAAGAAGCTCAGGATGCCGGTGGCGAAGGCCGTGTAGAGCACCGTCTTGTAGGCGAACACCTTCTTGCGGGCGAAGGTGGCGATCACGTCGATGGTGATGCCCACGGCCGGCAAGAGCACCACGTACACCTCCGGGTGCCCGAAGAACCAGAACAGGTGCTGCCACAGGATGGGGTCGCCGCCCCGGACGGGGTCGTAGAAGCCCGTGCCCAGCTGCTGATCGAAGAACAGCATGACCGCGCCGGCGACCAGCGGTCCCACCGAGGCCATGAAGATGATGCTGGCGAGCACGATCATCCAGATCACGACCGGGATGTCCGACCACTTCATGCCCGGCGCGCGCGAGTTCATCACCGTGGTCACGAAGTTGATGCCGCCCATCAGGAAGGCGACGAACTCGAGGGCTACCGCCAGGAGCCAGAGCGACGAACCGGCGGGTGTGAGGCTGTACTGGTGCTTGGCGGAGAGCGGTGGGTAGGCCGTCCAGGCGCCGCCGAAGCCGCCGCCTGGCACCACCATCGAGGCCAAGAGCACCAGCGCGCTGAGCAGGAAGATCTGGTAGCTGAGCCGGTTCAGCCGCGGGAACACCATGTCGTCGCAGCCGATCATCAGCGGGATCAGGAAGTTCCCGAAGGCGGCGATCAAGACGGGCATCGCCACCCAGAAGATCATGATCGTGCCGTGGTTCGTGACCAGCGCGTTGTACTCGTTCGGCGACACGACGCCGAAGCCCGGCACCGCCTTGCCGGGGAAGCCGAGCTGCATGCGGAAGGCGTAGGCGAAGAAGCCGCCCAGCACGGCCAGCGCCATTCCGGTGAACAGGTACTGGAAGCCGATGATCTTGTGATCCGTCGACCAGCAGTACTTCTTGAACCAACCTTCTTCGTGATGCGCGTCGTGACTCATGGCTCAGGGGGCCTTCGCGCTGGCGAGCCGTTTCTGCGACTGCTCGGCGATCCAAGCGGCGTGCGCCGCGGGTGACTCGATGACGATCCGGGCGGGCATCAGCCCGTGCCCGACGCCGCAGATCTCGGCGCACTGGATGTCGAAGCTGCCGGTCTTGGTCGGCTTGAACCAACCCTGGATGACGCGGCCGGGGATGGCGTCCTGCTTGAGGCGGAAGACGGGCACGCTGAAGCTGTGCAGCACGTCACGCGAGACCAGGTTGTAGTGGTAGGTCTTGCCGACCTCGACGTGCAGCTCGTCGGCGGTGCGGATGTCGTCCTCGTTGCCGAGCTTCCCGTCGGGGCCGGGGTGCTCGAAGCTCCAGGCCCACTGCTGCGAGATGACGTTCACCTTGGCGTCCGGCTCGGGCATGGTCTGCTTGATCTCGACCCAGACCTTGATGGCCATCGCGATCAGGATCACGTCGCAGACCAACACGGCGTTGTGCGGCCGGGTGATCCACTTCTTCTCTTCCTTCTTCTCGCCGGTGATGTACTGGGCCTTCTGGCCTTCCTTCGCCTTGAACTTGAAGATGAAGTAGAAAAAGATGCCCTCGGCCAGCAGGAACCAGAAGCCGACGAGGACCGTGATCAGCGTGATCAGGTTGTCGACGTCGGCGGCGTAGGAAGAGGCTTGGGGAACCAGCAGCTCAATCATTTGTGACCGCTCTCCGTAGTCGTCTGGGGAGTCTGGCTGGGCTCACCGCTCAGGATGAACAGGGCTACGACCAACACGTAGGCGACGCAGCCGGCGAAGGTGATCCAGAAGGTCCACTTGGCGAGATCGTCGACGTTGATGTCTTTTGCCATGGCGATCTCCTCACTTGGCCTGGGCGACGAACGCGGCGATGTCTCGAGTCGCCTGGTCGTCCGGCAACATCGCGGCCTGCGAACGCATCAGCCCGCCCATCGCGTCCTCCGGATGCGAGCCGCGGGCGCCCTTGCGGAAGCTCATCAGCTGCGTCGCGATGTACCAGTCGCTCTGCGCCTGGAGCGGCGGGGCCTTGGTGCCCTCGTTGCCTTCGCCGTTCGCGCCGTGGCAAGCCGCACAGGTCTTGTAGAGCGCCGAGCCCCGCGCGGGGTCGGCATCCTTGATCTGCGGCTCCGGGCGGAAGCGCGGCATCTTCGAGACGAAGTCGGAGATGGTCTTCACGTCCACGTCGTTGGTCAGCGTCCGCGCGATGGGGCGCATCTGCATGCCGGTCAGGTCATCCGGGTGCGCGCCGCGTTGGCCGGCGCGGAACTTCAAGAGTTGCGCCTCGATGTACCAAGCGGGCAGCCCCGCGATGGCCGGCGTGTTCGCCTGGTGGTTGCCCAGGCCGTTCGGCCCGTGGCACTGCGTGCACAGCTGGTAGATCTCCGCGCCGGACGCCGTGCCGCCGGCGGGTGCCTGGTCGCAGCCGGACAGCGCCGGGGCGAGAACCAGTGTGACGGCGATCAGGGCCCAAGCGCGCAACGTCTGCGCAGACCGGCGACGTGGTGTCGTCATCTGTCCAATCCGCATCTTGCTCGGCCCGAACCTACAGCAAGCCGCTCGGTCTTCAATACGAAATTCACCCGAAGCGGCACACTTCGGCGCGGACTCCGGGACGTTCGGGACAGCCGGATGTGCCCTTTCCGTACGAACACGCGTCATGCGTGTAGGTGGACGAAATGTGGGTGCCCGAGGGGGCTCGGGTCACGGTGTCGTCGGAGGAGCGGGTTCCTGCGGAGCAACGGGCGGGGGCTTGGGCGCGACGGGTGCCGGCTTGGGTGCGACCGGTGCCGCGGCGTCTGCAGCGGGTGCACCGGCGTCGGTCGAGGCGGCGCCCGCGTCGGCCGCGGTTTCGCCCGCGTCTCCGGCTTCGCCGTCCGCCGCGCTGGCGTCGTCGCCCGCGTCGGCTGCGGGCTCGGGCGGAGGCGGCGGGGCGGGCGTCGCGGCTGCGGGGTTCGCCTGGAGCGTCTTGACCACGATGCTCATTGCGCGCTCGACCGGGATGGCCGCGGTGCCCTTGCCTTTGTCGGCCCAGGACACCGGCGCCACGAGCTCGCCTTGTTGTTGGAGCCTGAGATCCTTCGCGCCGCGCTCGATGTCGATGGCTTGATTCTCGAGCTTCGCCTGCTCGGCGCTCGCGGTGAAGTTGGTCACGGCGATGAAGCCGCCCACGCCCACGACGCCCAAGAGCACCAGGATGGCGGGAACGGGGCTGGATTTCTCGGTGTGTTTCTCGGTTGCCATGTCTCTCTTGCTCCAGAGCAGCCGATCAGAAGTTCTCGAAGGCCAGCGACTTCTCCAGCCGCGGGTCTTTGATCGCGATCAGGTTCACCTTTTGGGCGTTGAACGCCGCTGCGGCGATGAACAGGCCGAGCATCGCCACCGTGCAGGTGACGTCCAGGATGCTGAACGGGAGGTGCTCGGTGTGCATGTGCGGCTTCACGAGCCAGAACATGTCCAGCCAGTGCACGACCAGGATCCAGATGGCCCAGAAGGCCAGCGTCTTCCGGTTGCGCTTCACGCTGCGCGACATGAGCCCGAAGAAGGGGATCACGAAGTTCACCGCGACCATCACGAACGAAACGGTGCCCCACGGCCCGTGAGCGCGGATGTGGTACCACTCGGTCTCTTCCGGGATGTTCGCGTACCAGATCAGCATGAACTGGCTGAACGCGATGTAGGCCCAGAAAGCCGTGAACGCGAACATCATCTTGCCGATGTCGTGGAAGTGCTCGGTCGTGACGCTCTTCTGCAGGCGGCCGTTCTTCTGCAGCCACATCAGCGTGAGCGCGAAGAAGGAGTTGAAGCTGACCACGGCGCCGGCGAAGAAGTAGACGCCGAAGATGGTCGAGTACCACTTGGGCTCGAGCGTCATCAGGAAGTCGATCGCCGCGAAGGTCAGGGTCAGCGCCAGGAGGATCATGCTCGGCGCGGACACCCCCTGGAGCTTCGAGCGGATCTCGGGGGCTCCGGTCTTGTCCTGCTCCAGGCTCTTCTTGAACATGAAGCGCGAGAGCACGCTCCAGAAGCCGAAGTAGATCACCAGCCGCACTACGAAGAAGCCGATGTTCAGGTAGGCGGCCTTCTTGTGCAGCAAGTGGTCGGCGTGCATCTTGTGCGAGTCGGCCCAGATGTAGAGCGTCGTGTCCCCCATCAGCGTCGGGATCACGATGGGTAGCGACAGGAGCGCGAGCAGCGGCATGGTCGCTGCCAGGATCTCGGCGATGCGGCGGAGCGCCGTGCTCCACTTGGCGTTGACCAGGTGCTGGAGGGTGACCCACCACAAGGCGCCCAGTCCGATGCTCAAGATCCAGGCGTACGCCGTGAGATACGAGTGCATGAACTGGCTCTTGTTGTCGCCGGTGAACCCGAGGCCCAGGCTCACGACGAGCGCCACCGCGCCGACACCGCCGGCGGTCTGCATCAGCTTCTGCCCGAGCGCATCCATGCGGATGTTGTCGCCGAAGCTCTCTTCTTTGGCTTGCTCTTTTGCTTTGGCCATCTGAGGGCTCTCCACTCACTTCAAGGCGGCGCGCTCGGCGTCGGTCAGCTCGCCCACGGGTGCGGCCTTGCTCTTCTGCAGGGCGCGCAGGTAGAGGACGACGGCCCAGCGATCTTCAACGGAGATCTGCGAGGCGTAGGGCGGCATGTTGCGGACGCCGTGGGTGATGGCGTCGTAGAGCTGGCCCACCGGCATCAAACGCAGGTAGTCGAGGCCCAGGTTGGTCGGCGGCACCCAGGTGCCCTCGGCGAGCGCCGACGCACGCTGGTTGACCATACCGTCGCCGTTCCCGCTCACGCCGTGGCAAGGCGCGCAGAAGATGTCGAAGCGCTCCTTGCCGCGGGCCATCGAGGTCTCGTCGAGCTTGAAGCTCTGCGGGAAGGTGCGCGCGAACTGGCCATCGACCTTGCCGGTGGTCAGGTGGTCGTCGTCCACGTGGTCCTCGACCGCCACGGTGCCCGGCTCCGGCGCCCGCATCGCCATGTTGTCCGAGAACAGCGGGTTCGGCTGCTGCGCCTGGAACTTGTTCTGCCAGTCCATGTCGCCCATGGCGTGGATGCGTGGCTGGGTGTTCCGGGTCTCGCGCATCTTGGCGAAGACGCCGAAGGGCACGAGCGCGATGACCGCGACGACCGCGGCGGCGAGCAGGATCTTCTTGGGCATCTGGGCCGGGGTCGAGTGGTCCTCGTGGACGTCCTCGAGCGACACCGGGTGGGTCTTCTCCAGCATCTCCCGGGTCTCCGCCGGGTCGAAGCGCTCGTCGTCCTTCTCGATGTAGAGGAAGAAGCGATCGTCGGTGACCTTGGCGAAGTGCTTCTTGTGGTCGAGCGGGTGCGAGGGGTGCGGCAGGTTGTTCAGCGCCAGCATGCCGCCCAGGGCCGCGAAGGCGCTGAACAGCACCGTGAGCTCGAAGTAGATCGGCACGTTCGCCGGGATGCTCCACATCGGCTTGCCGCTGGAGATGAACTTGTAGTCGAAGGCGTTGGTCCACCACTGCAAGGTGATGGCCGTCAGCAGGCCGGTCAGCGCCGCCACCAGCACGATCCAGGGCAGGCTGGTCATGCGGATGCCCATGGCCTTCTCGATGCCGTGGATGGGGAACGGGGTGAACGTGTCCCACTTCTGGTAACCCGCGTCGCGCACCTTCCTGGATGCGTGCACCAGCGCGCTCGGCGTCTCGTACTCGGCAAGCAAGCCGTGCAGCGGGCCGTCGGCGCTGGTCGGGGCGTCGGAGGAACGCTTCTCTTCCTTGTGTTCGTCGCTCATGGCCGCTCCGTCAGTGGTCGTCCCCGTGCGAGTGCGCGGAGGGGTGGAACGCCTTCACCTCGGCCATGGCGACCATGGGCAGGTAACGGCAGAACAGCAGGAACAGGGTGAAGAACAGGCCGAAGCTGCCTGCCAGGAGGGAGAAGTCCCAGACCGTCGGCGTGTAGTAGCCCCAGGCCGAGGGCAAGAAGTCGCGGGACAGGCTGGTGATCACGATCACGAAGCGCTCGAACCACATGCCGATGTTGACGATGACGCCCACCACCAGGATGACCCAGGGGTTGGTGCGCATCTTCTTCCACCAGAAGACCTGGGGGCTGACGACGTTGCAGAAGATCATGCACCAGTAGGACCAAGCGTAGGGCCCCATGGCGCGGTTCAAGAACGCGAAGATCTCGTAGTCGCTGCCGCTGTACCAAGCGACGAAGAACTCCATCGAGTAGGCGTAGCCAACCATCATGCCCGTCGCGAGGATGATCTTGGCCATCAGCTCCAGGTGCCCGATGGTGATGATGCGTTTGAGCCCGAAGAACTGCCGCGCCGGCACCGCCAGCGTCACCACCATGGCGAAGCCGCCGAAGATGGCGCCGGCCACGAAGTAGGGCGGGAAGATGGTGGCGTGCCAGCCCGGCAGCTGCGCCGTGGCGAAGTCGAAGGACACGACCGAGTGCACGCTGAGCACCAGCGGCGTGGCGAGGGCCGCCAGGATCAAGTACGCGCGCTCGTAGCGGTGCCACTGCCGGCTCGAGCCGCGCCAGCCCATGGCTGCGATGCCGTAGGCCAGGCGGCGGACCTTGGTGGTGGAGCGATCGCGGAAGGTCGCGAAATCCGGGATCATGCCCATGTACCAGAACAGCGTGGACACCGTGAAGTAGGTGCCGACCGCGAACACGTCCCACTCCAGCGGGCTCCGGAACTGCGGCCACATGCTCATCTGGTTCGGCAGCGGGAACATCCAGTACGGCAGCCAGGGACGGCCGACGTGCAAGCCCGGGAAGACGCCGGCGCAGATGACCGCAAAGATGGTCATCGCCTCGGCGAAGCGGTTGATGGCCGTGCGCCAGTTCTGGCGGAGCAGGTAGAGGATGGCGCTGATCAGCGTGCCGGCGTGGCCGATGCCGACCCAGAACACGAAGTTCACGATCGGCATCGCCCAGAAGACCGGGTTCATGTTCCCGAAGATGCCGATACCGGTCCACATCAACCAGCCGACGCTGATGCCGAAGATGGAGAGCAGCGTCAGCGCGATGCCGAAGGCGATGTACCAGCCGCGGGGCGGCTTCGGGAGCTCGGCGACACGCGCGACGTTGTCGGTGATTCGGGCGAATGCGTTCTCGCCCTTCGGGGCTGCGTCGAACGGGTTCACGGCGGTGGCTTGGGCCATGGCTCAGCCGAGCTCCGGGTTGGGGTTCTTGATGCGCGCCAGGTAGGCGACGCGCGGGCGGTTGTTCAGCTCCGCGAGCAGGTGGTACGCGCGGCCGAGCTCCGAGAGCTTGGCCACGTTGCTCTGCTTGTCGTTCAGGTTGCCGAAGGCGATGGCGCCGGTCGGGCAGGTCTGCTGGCAGGCCGTCTGGATCTCGTTGTCCCGGATGGCGCGCTTGGCGTTCTTGGCCTTGATCTTGGTGTTCTGGATGCGCTGCACGCAGAACGTGCACTTCTCCATCACGCCGCGGGCGCGAACGGTGACCTCCGGGTTGAAGACCATGGCCTTCACCCGGTGGCGGTCGTTCTCCATGCCGTGCCACGGCGTCGGGCCGACCTTGTCCAGGTGGTAGTTGAAGTAGTTGAAGCGCCGCACCTTGTACGGGCAGTTGTTGGCGCAGTAGCGCGTGCCGATGCAGCGGTTGTAGACCATGTCGTTCAGGCCTTCGGCGCTGTGCATGGTCGCGCCGACCGGGCAGACCTGCTCGCAGGGCGCGTTCTCGCACTGCTGGCAAGGCAGCGGCTGCCAGACTACGCCGGCCTCCTCCGCCTTGCCGCTGTAGTAGCGATCGACGCGCAGCCAGAGCAGCTCGCGGCCCTTTTTCACGTTCTCCTCGCCCACCACGGCGATGTTGTTCTCGGCCTGGCAAGCGGTGACGCAGGCGCTGCAGCCGATGCACTTGCCGAGGTCGATGGCCATGCCCCACTTGTTGCCGTCGTATTTGACCGGCTCCTCCCAGAGCTGGAGCAGCGGCGGGTGGTGCACGACGTGCTTGGCGAAGTCGGGCTGCTTCTTGTACTCGGCGAGGCTGCCCTCACGCACCAGCATGGGGACGCGCTCGTCGGTGCCCTTGCGGCCCACGTCGTCGATGGCGTGCACGTCCTGAGTGGTGGCGAGCTTGTCCGGCGAGCCGATGCCCTGCACCGAGAGGCCCGAGCCGAAGAACTGGAGCTTCGCGCTCTTGAGCTTGAAGGCGTTGGCGCCCACCGGGGTCGTGGGCGCTACGTCGCCGGAGTGACCGCCGACGATGCCCGCCGAGGTGCGGCCGTAGCCGAGCGCGACCTTGACCGAACCGGTGGCTTGGCCCGGGGCGATCATGGCCGGCAGCTCGATGCTGTGGCCGCCGAGGGTGAGCCGGACCGGCGTGCCGTCGGTGACGCCGAGCGCCGCGGCCGTCGCCGGCGCGATCAGCGCGGCGTTGCCCCAGGTCAGCTTGGTGAACGACTCCGGCAGCTCCTGGAGCCAGGCGTTGTTGGCCCAGCGCCCGTCGTAGACCTTGGCGCAAGGCGCCAACACGAGCTCGAGCTGGCCGTTCTGAGCGTCGAGCCCGCCGGCCTCGCCGCCCTCGAGCTTGACCGGGGCGAGCGGCTGGAGCTTCGGGGTCACCATCTCGAGCCGTCCGGTCGCGGCCACGCCCGCTTGCACCAGGCGGTTCCACTTGCGGTCGTCCGCGTAGGCTTCCTTGTGAGTGCGGCGCACCAGATCCTTGGAGCCCCAGGCGACGTCCTCGGTGAGGAGCGCGACGACCTCGATGGCCGCCTTGCCGCCGAAGAGCGGCGCGATCAGCGGCTGAGCGATGGCGAGCGTGCCGTCCCAGGCCCGGGTGTCGCCCCAAGTCTCGAGGTAGTGCGCGAGCGGCACGTGCCAGCTCGCGACCTTCGCCGTCTCGTCCACGTAGCTGGTGACCGCGATGCTGGTCTTGGCCTTGGCGAACGCGCCCGCGAAGTCCAGGTCCGCCGGCGCGCTGTAGACCGGGTTCTCGCCCAGCACGAGCAGCGTGTCCACCTGGCCGGCGCCGAGATCGGTGACGAGTTGCTTGAGCTGCTCGTCGCCGCTCAGCTCGTCGGCATCCTCCGAGTAGGAGAGCGTGTTGCCTACGTTGCCCAGCACCAGGTTGAGCCGGGCGGCGATGGCGTGGACCTCCGCCGGCTGGTGCGGGCCCGCCACGACCAGCGAGCTGCCCTTGTGCGCGGCCAGGTCCTTGGCGAGGGCCTCGATGAACTTCGTCACCTTGGCGTCGTTCAAGAACGCCGCGCTCGGCTTGGGCTGCGCCGGGCCGAGGTCAGCGGCCGCGCTGGCGGCGGCGCTGACCGCGGCGTCCAGCGCTGCGGCGAACGCCTTGACCAGCTCGGAGCGCAGCGCCAGGCGGTGGTCGGCGATGCTGCCGGCGTGCGAGTAGGCCGGCTCGACGACGTACAGGCGATTCATGCGCTCCGCGTCGGGATCGCGGCCCGCAGCGACGGCGCGCGCGTTCCTGAGGCCCATCGGGAAGCCGGGGCCGACGAAGTCTGCGTCCAGGCTGACGATCACCGCGGCCTTGGCGCAGTCGAGGTGGACGCGGTGCGGCTTGCCGAACGCGAGCTTGGTGCCCGCGAGCTCCTGGTCGGCGCTCGGCACTGCCGAGTACCAGACCCATCTGGCCTGCGGGTACTTCGCCAGCACGTCCTTCTTCAGCGCCGCCAGCGTCGGTGAGCTCGAGCGCCCCGAGAGGATGTACAGGCCCTTGCCGCCGGCGCCCTTGAGCTTGCCGAACTGCTCCTTGGCGGCGGTGACGAAGTCTTTCCACTCCGCCTTCTGTCCGCCCTTCAGCACCGCCTGGCTGCGATCGGGATCGTACAGCTCCAGGATGCTCGCCTGGTGCCAGGCCGTCGCCGCGCCCAGGTTGGCCGGATGCGCGGCGTTGCCCTCCACCTTGACCGGGCGGCCGTCGTAGCTCGTCGCCATCAGGCCGACGGCGAGCCCGCCGATCTCCATCGTGGTGGCGTAGTGCCGCGCCTCGCCCGGGATCAGACCCTCGGGTCGTTTGGCGAAGTCGATCATCTTGTCTTCCTTCCAGCGGCAGCCGGACAGGCCGGCCAGCGCGAAGGAAGCGCCCATCACCTGCATGAAGCGGCGGCGGGCCGGGGAGCCAGGCTCCTGGTCGAGGGGCACGCGGAACTCGCGCTCGACGGTCTCCAGGAACTCCGGATCGTTCTCGAGCTCGGCGAGGCTCCGCCAGTACGAGGGCTTGTCGTTCACCTGTGACATGCAGAACAGTCCTCGGGAGGGTTGATGTTGTTCGCCTTGCGGAACTCGGCGCCGAAGGTCGGGCTGGGCTGCTGCCAAGTCATGTTCGTCGCCTCGGACGGCGGCCGAAGGTGCGCCTCCGGCGCGCGGTGGCAGGTCAGGCACCAGCCCATGCTGAGGGTTTCCTTCTGGTAGACCTCGACCATCTGATCGACGCGGCCGTGGCAGCTCACGCAGCCGACGCCGCGGGTCACGTGCGCGCTGTGGTTGAAGTAGACGTAGTCCGGCAGGTCGTGGACCTTGACCCACTCGACCGGCTTGCCCGTCTTGGCGCTCTCGCGGATGGGCTCGAGCAGCGGGCTCGTGGCCCGGACGCGGGCATGGCAATTCATGCACGTTTCGGTCGGCGGCGACGCCGCGTGCGCGGCCCGGTCCACCGTGTTGTGGCAGTAGCGGCAGTCGATGCCGACGGCACCGGCGTGCAGCGCGTGGCTGTACGGGACCGGCTGCTTCGGCTGGTACCCGACGTCGGTGGTCTTCGGGGAGAACCCGTACCAGACCAGCGCGGTCAGGTAGACCGGCGCGACGCCGAGCGCGACGCCGGCGAGCTGCCGGGTCTTATTGGCCCATCGCGGGAACGTGAATGGCTTCATCGCTTCGACCCTGAGCTGGGTCGCCCGGTGTGCTCGACGCACGGCACCGGACGAAGGGGTGATCGGGGCGCCCCCCGGTAGCACGAGGCGGGTATGGAAGGCGACAGAAGAGACTCGGACCGGCGACCCAAATGACGGGTGTCTGTCACCGATGGAACACTTCCGCCTTCACGCCTCCGCCGGGCGCTGCGCCACGCGCGGAGGTTATGCGCAAACCTGCGCGTTTTGTAAAGCCCGAAGAGCGGGCCGCCAGGGCCTCGGCGGGGTCCGCCTCGGGCGCCTCAGTCGGCCAGCTCGCGCAGCCGCTCGAGGCTCGCGATGTGCACGGTCCGCCCGCGCGCCAGCGCGCCCGCTGCTCGCAGGTCCGCCAGCGTCCTCGACAGCGTCTCGGGACGCATCCCGAGCATGCCGGCCAAGACGCGGTGCGGAGTCTTGAGTGGCTCGCCGCTGCCGTCCGCTTCGCTGTGCTGAAGGAGGAAGCGCGCGACCCGGCGCAGCGCCGGACCCTGGAGCGCCTGGCGCTCACCGACACGTCGCGCCGACTCTTCGAGCGAGTAGGTGAGCGCCGCTCCCGCCGGCGTCTTGCGCTCGCCGACCCACGCCTCCGCTGCCGTGCGGTCGAGGGTGCAGTACGCGACGTCGGTCAGCGCCCACACCTGATACGGCATCGGCTGGTCCAACAGCAGCTCGAGGCCGAGCATCGTGTCGGGGCCGCGCACCGCGCACGACACCTCCGCACCCGACGCCGCGTTGGAGCTCAGCACGACCTGCCCGCGCCGGAGGTAGATGACCGTCTCCGGCTTCACTCCTTGCTGCAGCAGGACGCTGCCCGCGGGGCGCCGGGTGTCCCGGAATGGACAATCGCCTGCTCCCGAGCGGAGCACCAGGCCACAGGTCTGGCAGCGGAGGGGCATCGAGGTGTTCATCGACGCTGTCTGGATTATGGCACGATTGACGGGGATCAATGCGAGACGCATCGACATCGGCTCTCTGGGGACATGCGCTGGATTTGCGTGATGCTGTTTCTGCTGGCGGCGTGCGAGCACCAGGGTGCCGAGGCGAGCTCTCCCAAAGGCGGGGGAGCCAAGGCCGCACCGAAGGCCCAACCCTCGGCGGATCCCGCCGAGAAAGCTGGAGAAGAAGCCATCGTTCCGCCGCCCGACAAGCCGGGGTACGCAAAGCCCGAGTAGCTTCGGTGGGACCGTGCTAGCGGTCCCCGCGTGCGCGCTCTCCTGCTTCGCCCCGCCGCCCGTGAGCGCTTCGGCTTAGGTCCTTTTTTCCGGGTCGAGCCCCTGGGGCTCGAGTACTTGGCGGCCGCCCTGCACCGCGTGGGTCACTCGGCCGAGATCCGTGACCTCCGCCTCGGCTCCGGCCTGGGCCGGCAGCGGCCGGGCCTGGTCGGGATTTCCTGCATCCATACCCTGGACGTGCCGGAGACCCGGGCGCTCGCCCGGCGGGTGAAGGCGCGCTGGCCCGGCACCTTCGTGATGGTCGGGGGCCACGCCGCCGCCGCCGACCCCGAGGCGTTCTCGGGCCCCGAGGTGGACGCCGTGGGCCTGGGCGCCGGCGAGCGCAGCGTACCCCGCCTGGTCTCGGCGCTGGCCCGAGGCGAGAGCCTCTCGGGCCTCTCGGGCTTCCGGCTGCGCGGGCGGGATCTGGTCCGGGCCCCGACCGCGGACGACGACGGCCTCGACCCGTCGCTGCTGCCGGCCCGCGAGCTCGTCGCGGGTCATCGCAAGCACTACCGCTGCGTGCACCGTTCGCCGATTTGGGCCCTCGAGACCGGGCGCGGCTGTCCGTTCCGCTGCTCGTTCTGCGCGGTGGGCCGTGCCGACAGCTATCGCCCCCGGGACATCGACGCCGTGTGTCGCGACTTCGCCCAGGTCGGCGCTGACGTGTTCGTGATCGACGACCTGTTCTTCTACCCGCGGGACCGCAGCCGGGAGCTCGCGCTCGAGCTCCGGAAGCGCGGCGTGAAGAAGCGCTGGATCCTGGTCCAGACCCGCGCCGACACCGTGGCGCGGAGCGCCGACGTGCTCGAAGCCTGGCGTCCTCTCGCCGAGCGCTTCGATCTGTTCTTCGGCTTCGAAGCCGCGACCGACCGGGCGCTCTCGGCGCTGCAGAAGGACGCGACCATCGCCGACTCCGAGGAGGCGGTGCGCCTGTGCCGGAGCCTCGAGTTCGGCGTGACCGGCAACTTCGTCGTCGATCCCGACTGGGGCGAGAGCGACTTCGAGGATCTCTGGGCGCTGCTCGACCGCCTGCGCCTCGATCGCGTGGGCTTCACCGTGCTCACGCCGCTGCCCGGCACCGAGTACTACGCGCAGCAGAGGGCGCGCCTCGCGGAGCGAGACTTTTCCCGCTTCGACATGCACCACGTGCTCTGGGAGCCGCGCCTCGGGCGTCGCCGCTTCTACGAGCTGATGGTCTCGAGCTGGAAGAAGAACGTGCTCTCGAGCGGGAACGCCTCGCGGCGCTGGCTCAAGTGGTTCCGCGGCATCGGCGTGCGCGAGGCGCTGGCCCTGGCCGGCGTGCTCTACCGCACGCAGCGCTTGATGGACGTGGACGCCTACCTGGACGACACGTTCCCGCTGGAGCTGCCGGCGGTGCTGACGGAGTAGCTCCCCGCCTCACGTCCACGGCTCCGGCGGCTGCGACACGCGCGGGTCCAGCTCTTCTTCCGGCGGATGCCCGATCACGAAGTCCCGCACGGCGGGGTTGTCGCTCTCCACGAGCTCCGCGGGTGGCGCGGCTTCCTGGATGCGCCCGCCGTCCAGGTACGCCACGCGGCCGCACACGGTGAACACCGTCCGGAGATCGTGCGCGACGATGATCGAGGTCAGGCGGAGCTGAGCCCGCAGATCGACGATCAGATCCGAGATCCGGTGGGCGTTCGGCGGGTCGAGCCCCTGCGTGGGCTCGTCGAGCAGCACCACCTCCGGGTGGGTGATGATGGTGCGCGCGATGCCGACGCGTTTCTGCATGCCCCCGGACAGGTCGGCGGGCATGGTGTCGCCCTCGCTCGGCGAGAGCCCGACCGCCTCGAGCGCCCAGTCGGCGCGCTGGCGCAGCTCCTTCTCGGTGATGCTGGCGAAGAACTGCTCCCGCAGGCTGTACTCCAGGTTCTCGCGGACGGTCATCGAGTCGAAGAGGCCGCCCGCCTGGAACGAGAAGCCCACGCGCTGGCGCATGCGCATCTGCTCGTCGGGGCTCATGTCGGGGACGCTCCGGCCCTCGAAGAGGAGCACTCCCGCGTCGATGGGCCGGAGCCCGATCATGCACTTGAGGAGCAAGCTCTTGCCGGAGCCCGACGGGCCGATGAGCCCGAGGGTCTCGCCGCGGTCGAGCATGAGGTCGACGCCGCGCAGCACCGGGCCTTCTTCGAAGCCCTTCCAGACGCCGCGGAGCTCGTAGACGTGATCGGTCACACCGTCACGTGGCAGCAAGCTGGGTGCCAGCGCGGGAATCGCATGGGATCGAGGTAGCCGAGCGCAGTCCTGGCGTTCGACGCGGACCGGGCGCACGGGCTGCGCGGGCGCTCACCAGGAGACGTTGGCGTGTCTCCGCAGCACGTAGCCCTGTCCCGGCGTGAGGAGGCGCGCACGGCGGGCGGATCTTGGCACTCGGTGCCCGCGCCGACCCGGGCGCCCTCCGACGAGCGAGGCCGCGCTGCGCGGCCGAGCCGGACGTAAGGGGGGGAACGGCCGCGCGCAGGCCGCGTCAGCGGCCGAGCACGGACGAGGCGGGGGGGGCCCCCGCCCGAGACCTCACCAGTTGTCCCGCATCTGCTTGCGGATCTTGCCGATGGCCTGCTCTTGCAGCTGACGGATGCGCTCGCGCGACAGGTTGTACTTGTCGCCGATCTCCTTCAGCGTGAGCTCGTCCTCGTTGTCGAGGCCGAAGCGCCAGCGGATGATGCGGCTCTCGATCGGGGTCAGGGTTCCGAGCAGGCGCCGCACCTCCGCCGCCCACTTCTGGTTGGCCAGGTTGTCGTAGGGCGACAGGTTGTTCTCCTCGACCAGGAAGTCGATGAAGCGGCGGCCGTCCTCGTCACCCACGGGCCGATCCAGCGAGAACGGCGTGTCGGCGTAGAGGTCGCGGACCTTGTCCAGCTTGTCCTTGGGGATGCCGGTTTCCTTCTCCAGCTCTTCCACCGTGGGCTCGCGGCCGGTGCGCGCGATGATGGTCTGCGTCGCCCGCGACACGCGGTTGTAGGTGTCGAGCATGTGCACGGGGATGCGGACCGCGCGGCCCTTGTCGGCCAGCGCGCGGCTGATGGCGTGACGGATCCACCACGACGCGTAGGTGCTGAAGCGGTAGCCGCGCGTGTGGTCGAAGCGCTCCACGGCCTTCATCAGGCCGATGTTGCCCTCCTGGATCAGATCGATGAGGGGCAGGCGGCCGCGGTTGTAGCGACGCGCGATGCTGACCACCAGGCGCAGGTTCGCCTTCACGAAGCGGTTCTTCGCCGTGCGCTGCTTCTGGTCGCTGGCCTTCACGCGGTCCATGAAGCGCTTGTAGGCCTGCGACTCCGGCAGCACCGGGCGGTCGGCGTCGTCCGTGGGCAGCTCGACCACCTCGCGCACCACGCGGTTGGCGTTCGCCATCCAGATGCGATCGGAGTCCGGCAGTCGGATGTCGCGTGCGAGCTCCTCGCTGAGCTCCGTCCAGCGCTTCTGCTGAGGCGCCAGGAACTTGGAGCGCTGCTTCTTGTGGAGCTTGAGCAGCTTGCGCAGCTCTTCGCGCTGCGGGGCCTGCGGGCGGTCCTCTTCCGGCGCCGTCAGGATGTCCGCGTCGATCTGGTTCAAGACCAGCTCGGCGCACGGCGGGTAGGCGAGCAGTGCCGCCCAGTGCTCGATCTCGGCGCGCTCGACGCCTTGTGCGGTCGAGAGCTCCTCGTCGGGACCCATCACCTGATGGGTCGCCATCTCACGGAAGTAGCGCGAGAGCATCGAGTCCGTGGAGCTGTCCTCCACCGCGGGCGCCTGCTCGGGCGCCTCGGCGGAGACTCGGAGCTCGCTCTCCGGTGCGTCCTCCGCAGCGAGCGACGAGCGCGAGCGCACGTCCGTCTGCTCGTCGAACTCGTCGACTTCCGGGGGCTCGGCGACTTGGGCGGTTGCGCGGTTCTGGGCCATGGCGGTCCTGGGGGTGGCGGGACGTCGTGAAGGCCCGACGTCGGTCAACCCCCGGCCGGGAAGCGGGATTCCCGGACGCGGGGAGGCGGTGGGTTCGAGACGGCTCGCGGGCTTGGAGGTTCGGGGGCGGGGAGACTGAGCGATTCGCTTGACTTTTCGTGCAATGTCCATGCCCGGGGTGAGCCGGTCGGGAGCAGCGCTGGTCTTGGGCTTCGGGGTGTCGTTCATTTTGCTCGGGGGGAGGCCCTCTCGGGTTCGGATGCAAACGCAGGGCCGCGGGTTTCAGGGCGCCTCGGTGGGGTGTAGGAGCGCGCTTGTCTCTGGTAACTACGGACGAGATGCCGCAGGCGATCCGCGCAAAGTCTGATCCGCAGCAACTTCGCGGATTCGTTACCGCCGTTTGGCGCGATCTGCCCGCGCGCCCCTCCAGCCTGCTGGCGCTCGGTTCGAGCCTCGCCCTGACGGGTGCAGGGCACGGTGCCCTGGCATTTGCGGCTGGAATGTTGACCCGGTCACTGGCTCAGCCGCGCACAGCCAATGTCGAGGGGTTCGGACTGCTGGAGGCTTGCTATTTCGGGCTCGGGGCGGCCTGTGTCAAGGCCGCGGGCTCTACACTGCTCGGATACTTTCAGGCAAATACTGCGGGCAACGTCGCGATGGCGCGGCGTCAGCGCTTCGTCATGCGCTGGTCAGCGCGGGGTCTTCCGGACTCGGCACCCCGAGTGCTCGCGACCGTGGCGGTGCGGGTGGCAGAGCTCGAATCCGCTGTCGTACATGGTGTGCTGGCCGCTCTCCGGTCGCTGGCACAGCTCGCACCCATCGTCGTGGGTCTGATCTCCGTGTCACCCCGGCTCGCAGCAGTTGGCACCTTGCTGCTCCTCCCGTTCGGCTTGGTCCTTGCCGCGCTGCGCCGAAGATTCCGCCGTCAGAGCGAGCTGGCGCAGGGCCGCGCGGTCGCCCTCCACGAGGCCGTGGACGAGCTGGTCAGCCACCTCGATCTGTGGCGCACGTTCGGCGCCACGACGCGCGTGGCGCACGCGCTCGAGTCCACGGGCAAGGTCGCAGTATCGCTGGCTGCGCGAGTCGAGGGTGCTCGAGCGGCGCTCTCCGGCGCCAACGAGGTGCTCGGGGCGCTCGCGTTGCTCGCATGCGTTGCGCTCGCGGAGCGCGCTGGCGCAACATTCGGCGACGGGTCGCTGGTCGCGTTCGCCGCCGTGTGCTTCATGGCCTACCGTCCGCTGCGCGACCTGGGGGACGCACGCGCCTGGCTGGAGCGCGGCGCCGTAGCCCACGACGCGCTCGAGCGCGTGATGACCGAGGAGCCCGCGGCGCGACCGGCGGCGGGCCCCGCCCGCGACTGGACGAAGCGGCGCGGCGTGCTCGAGCTCCGGGAGCTCGGCGCGCGCGCGCGGGGACCGCGGAGCTCGGTGAGCGTGATGCCCGGGCGGTCTCTGGCGTTGCTCGGCGCGAACGGCTCGGGGAAGACCACGCTGCTACGAACCTTGCTGGGCCTCGAGCCCGCAACCGGCGCGCTCGAGTACGACGGTGTGGAGCTCACCCACGCCGGCGTCGGACCGGAAGCGCGACCCTTCGCTTGGGTGCCGCAGGACGCCCCGCTGGTGACGGGGACCTTGCTCGAGAACGTCGCCCTCGCGTGCGGGGAGGTGTCGCGTGCGCGGGTCGCGCTGGCGGAGCTCGGCGCCGATCGCCTGCTGGCTCGGGCGGGCGAGCGCGTCGGGCCCGGCGGCACGCCGCTGTCGGGAGGCGAGCGCCGCCTGGTCGCGCTCGCCCGAGCGCTCGCCACCGATCTGCCCGTGCTTCTGCTCGACGAGCCGACGGAGGGTCTCGACGAGAAGAGTCGCGCCCGAGTGCTCGCGGCCATCGCCGGGCTCCGCGGCGCGCGCACCGTCATCTGGGTCACGCACGACGCGGACGTGGCGGCGCTCGCCGACCGAGTGCTCTCGCTCGACCCTGCGCCGGCGCTCGCGGCGGAGTGACGGGAATGTGCCGGTAGCTGGCCGGCGTTGCCGTGGGTCATGGACCGGCGGAGCGCGCTCCTGTCGCTGCTCGGGCTCTCGCTCTGGCCGGCCCCCGTCGCTGCGGCGCAACGCAAGCTCGTCCAGCGCTATCCCGGCACGCGCGCGTTGCCTTGGCTCGATCTGGGCGGCTTCCCGACGCCGCTCACCGAAGCCCCGGAGCTCGCGCGGGCCATGGGTGTCGGTCGTCTGTTCGTGAAACGCGACGATCGCGCCGGCGCGCGCTACGGCGGGAGCAAGCTCCGCAAGCTCGAGCTGCTCCTGGGCGACGCCGAGGCGCGGGGCTTCCGCGCAGTGGCCACGCAAGGAGGCGTGAGCTCGAACCAGACGCTGGCCACCGCGTTCTTCGCCAAGCAGCGCGGGCTCGCGGCGCACCTGTTCCTTTTGCCGGAGCGGCCGAGCGTGCAAGCGCGCGAGCACCTGATGGCGCAGGCCGCGCTCGGTGCCGAGCAGCGCCTCGTGGGCACGGAGGCCCAAGCGACCCGGGCGATGGCACGGCTGCCGGAGCGCCCGTACCCGATCCCGACCGGTGGCAGCTCGGCCGTTGGCAACGCGGGCTTCGTCGCAGCGGGCCTGGAGCTCGCGGCCGAGCTCTCCCCGGACGTCGTCTACCTGCCGCTCGGCACGGGTGGGAGCGCGGTGGGTCTCGCGCTCGGTCTCGACGCCGCGGGGGCGGCCGCGGACGTGGTGGCGGTGCGCACCGCGAGCCCGCGCTACGGGACGCCCGCGCTCTTGCGCAAGGCCGCGCTGGAGACCAGCGCGCTGTTGCACGAGCTCGACCCGACGTTCCCCCTCTACGATCGAGGGCCGCGGCTCAGCGTGCGAGAGGGCTGGGTGGGCAAGGGCTACGCGGAGCCGACGGGCTCCGGTCGTCGCGCGCGGGAGCTGGCGAGGAAGCACGCGGGCCTCGAGCTCGACCTGACCTATTGCGCCAAGGCGCTGGCCGCGCTCCAGGCCGACGCGCCGAAGCTCCGCGACAAGACCGTGGTGTTCTGGCTGAGCTACGACGGGCGGAAGGTCGAGACCGGCAGCCTCACGTCGGCCGACCTGCCTCGGGCGCTCCGCGGCTACGCTCGCGGCGCGTGAGTGGTATCCTCTTGCCGCGGAGGTGCGGATGAAGCGCTGGGTTCTGCTGCTCGTCATGGTGTGCGGCTCGGGCGTCGGGTGCGGTGGAGACGACGACGGCTCCGGATCGGCGGGCGCTTCGACTGGCGGCGCGGGCGGCAGCGGCGGTGCGACGGGTGGCGCCGCGGGCAGCGGCGGCTCCGCGGGAGGCAGCGGAGGTGCGACGGGTGGAACGGCGGGCGCCGGCGGCGCGACGGGTGGAGCCGCGGGCAGCGGCGGCGCGACGGGTGGCGCGGGCGGCGCGACGGGTGGCGCGGGCGGCGTGACGGGTGGCGCGGGCGGAGCGAGCGGCGGCAGCGGCGGCCAGAGCGGGTGCAACACGGTCGTGCTCCTCGGCAGCGCCGTTCCCGAAGTCGCAGGCACCGGGTCACCGCCCAGCGCCCAGGGCGGCAACATCGTGGACGGGACCTACGTGCTCACCAAGTGGGAGGTGTACGGCGCCGCGCCCGGGTCGATGATGCGACAGGTCACCTCGAAGGTGGCCGGCGGCAAGGTCGAGGTCGCGCTGAAGCAACCCACGGAGCAGCACGTCAACTACGACCTCACCATTCAGGGCACGACGCTCTCCGCCAAGGAGACCTGTCCTGGCTCGAATCAGGTCTCGTTCGCATTCACCGCCACAGCCACCGGGCTGATGGAGATCTTCGCCAGCGGCGCCAAAACCGAGGTCGCGACCTACGCCAAGCAGTGAGTCAGGCGAAGGCCACCTGCTCGAGCGCCTCGACGTCGGCGGCGTCGAGCTCGAGCGCGAGGCTCCCGAGATCCTGGCGCATGTGCTCCGGATCGGAGGTGCCGGTGAGCGGCAGCATGCCGAGCTGGTGCGCGAAGCGGAACACGACCTCGGGGATCCCGACGCCGAGGCGCGCGGCGATGCTCCGGACCCGAGGAGCCCGGAGCTCGCGCTCGTTGGCGGTGAGCAGCGAGAATCCCTGGTACACGATGCCCTCGCGGCGGCACAGCGCGCGCACGTCGCGATCCCAGCCGGTACGCGCGTAGCAGCGGTTCTGCACGAAGGCGATGGGCACTGACGCGAGCTCGACGAAGGCCGCGAGCTGCTCGAGGGACACGTTGCTCACGCCGAGCAGGCGCGTCTTGTCGGCCTTCGCCAGCGCCTCCATGGTCGTCCAGACCTCTCGGTCCGCCGGCGTCAGGCCGCGCCCGCTGGCGGGACCATGGAGCACGAAGGAGTCCACGTAGCTGGTGCCGAGGTGCTCGAGCGAGATCGCGAAGGACTGCTCGACCTGCGTCGCGAAGCTGGCCCGCGGATCGTAGGGCAGGCGATGGTCCTGCCCGCGGGCGTAGGTGAACTTGGTCTGCAGGAAGAGCTTTTCCCGCGGCACCCCGGCAGCGGCTACGGCCTCGCCGACCCCGGCTTCGAAGTAGTGCTTGCGCTGGTTGGCGGTGTCGATGGCGCGGAAGCCGGCATCGAGGGCGAGGCGCACGAGCCGCGCGGTGTCGTCTTCCTTCCAGGCTGTTCCGTACATGATGGCCGGGACCGCGCGCCCGCGGACCTGGAGGCTCGGCACGGTCAAGACAGCCCCGCTCTGGCCAGCAGGGAGGCGTAGGTCGCGCGACGTGGATCGTCCGCCGTGAACAAAGCCGCCACCCAGCCGTCCAGATAGCCGCGGTCCAACGCCTCCGGGTGCACCGAGAAGAGGCGCTCGAGATCGGCCAGGTCCTTGGTGCGACCGAACAGCAACTTGAAGAGGACTGCGTCCTCCTTGGTGACGATCCACAGCTGGCGCGACCCAAACGGCACGCTCACGCGTCGTTCCAGCGCGCTCCTGGCCAGCGGCAGCACCGGCAGGAACACGTCCACGCGAACGCCGCGCGCGCGACAACCGAAGTCGCCCCGCATGGCTGCTTCCGCGGCCTTCGCTTCGTCGAGCTCGCACCCGCCGCGGCGGAGCGCGGCGAAGAGCTCCGGGAGCTGCATCGCCTCCGCCGCGACGCCGACGTCCACGTCCACCGTGGCGCGGGGAACGCCCCAATAGGCCAGCGCGATGGCACCCCCGACGGCGTAGGCGAACCCGGCGCCCTCGAGCGCGGCCGCGACGTCGGCGGCGGCGAGGATCACGACCGGCTCAGCCATGCGCGGGGCTCGCGTGTCGCGCGCGCTCGAGCACGCCCGGCGCGTCCGGCGGCAACGGATCGCGGTACGACAGGATCGCCTCTCGATCGGGGTGCTGCTCCAGGACCTGGAAGACGAAGGCACACGCCGCCTCGAGCAGCTGGTACCGCTCCGCGAACGATGCGTTCTCCACCTCGCGCGCCTCCTCGAGGGCGTCGGCGAAGCCATCCCGCGGCGGCGGGACAGCATGTGAAGCGCACGCGGGCGTCATCCGCCGAGCGTACCACGGCCGGCAGCGCCGCTCAGAACTGCGCCAGGAACCGGGGGTCGTTCTCGAACAGCAGGCGGATGTCCGGGATGCCGTAGCGCAGCATCGCGACGCGCTCGACGCCGAGGCCGAAGGCGAACCCCGTGTACTTCTCGGGATCGATGCCGCAGTGCTCGAAGACCGCCGGGTGCACCATGCCGCAACCCAGGATCTCGAGCCAGCCGGTGGCCTTGCACACGCGGCAGCTCGGGCGGGAGCCGTCGTCGGCGCGGCAGAACACGCAGCCCACGTCCACCTCGGCGCCGGGCTCGACGAAGGGGAAGTAGCTCGGCCGGAAGCGCACCGGAGTGCCGGGACCGTAGAGCCGCTCCGCGAACGCGGTGAGCACACCTTTGAGCTCGGCGAAGCTGACTTTCTCGGCCACCAAGAAGCCCTCGATTTGGTGGAACATCGGCGAGTGGGTCACGTCGTCGTCGCGCCGGTAGACGGCGCCGCCGCTCACGATGGCCATGGGCGGGGTGTGCGTGCTCATCTCGCGGACCTGCACCGTGCTGGTGTGAGTGCGGAGCAGAACCCGCGCGTCCGGGCGGCCGCCCTCGACGTTGACCCAGAAGCTGTCCTGCATGTCGGTGGCCGGGTGGTCCGGCGGGAAGGCGAGCTTCTCGAAGTTGTTGGCCTCGAGATCCACCTCGGGGCCCCACGACACCTCGAAGCCCAGGGAGCGGAAGATGTCGAGGATCTCGTCCTTCACCCGGGTGATCGGGTGCAGGTGCCCGCGCGGTGCCGGCACGCGGCCTGGCAGCGTCAAATCGAAGGGTCGCGCCGCGAGGTCGGCGTCGCGCGCGGCCCGCAAGAGGGCGCGGAGGCGCTCGTCGAAGGCCTTCTCGACGCCGTCTTTGACGGCGTTGACCTGCTCGCCGATGCTCTTCTTCTGCTCAGCGGGCACCTTGCCCATGAGCTTCAAGAGCTTCGTCAGCTCGCCGTTCTTGCCGAGCACCTCGGCCTTGGCGTTGCGCAGCTCCTGCTCCGTCGCGGCGCGGGCGAAGGCCTCCCGAAAACGCTCTCCGAGCGCCCGGAGCCCCGCTTCGATCTCCGCCGCCGCGTCGGACACGGGCGCGCTACTTGGCGGCCGCGACGGCGAGCTCGGTGAGCTGCTTGAAGGCGGCCGGATCGTTGATCGCCATGTCCGCGAGGACCTTGCGATCGAGCTCGATGTCGCTCGCCTTGAGAGTGCCCATGAGCTTCGAGTACGTGGTGCCGTTCAGGCGGCACGCGGCGTTGATGCGCGTGATCCACAGGCTGCGGAAGTCGCGCTTCTTGAGCTTGCGGCCCTCGTAGGCGTACAGCCAGCTGTGCCAGAGAACGTGCAGCGCTTGGCGGAAGCGGTTCTTCCGGCCGCCGTGGAAGCCCTCGACCTGCTCGAACACGCGCTTGTGGCGGCGATGAGCGGTGACACCTCGTTTGACGCGGGACATCTTCTCTCTCCTCTGGGCGCCCTGGGCTCAGCCGTAGGGCAGCAGAATCTTCACGCGCCGCTCCATGGCCGGCGACACCATGTCGTTGTCGCGCAGGCGACGACGACGCTTGCGGCTCTTGCCGATGAAGCCGTGCTGGGCGCCGCACTTGGGGCGGCGAACGCGGCCCTTGCCAGTCACCTTGAAGCGCTTGGCAGCGGCGCGGTTGGTCTTCATTTTCGGCATGGGAATCGACTCCTATGGCGGAGGCGGCAGCGCCTCACTCGTTCTCGGGCCGGACCGGGGCGCAATTGGGCCTCCAGGACCGCCGGGAGCGCGGACTTATGACGGAAGGCGCGCCGCCAGTCAAGCGCGCGCGAAGGACTGCTCGGGTGGGCAGGGCAGGGTCCCCGCGTTCAGCCCCGGTAGGGTGGAAGCTCCAGGCGGAAGCAGGCGCCAGTGGCAGCGGGCGGCGCGGTCAGGGTCCCGCCGTGATCCTCGGCGATCCGGCGCGAGATCGCCAGGCCGAGGCCCGCGCCGCCCTCGGCCTTGGTGGTGAAGAACTGCTCGAAGACCCGGTCCCCGAGCCCCGCGGGGATCCCCGGCCCGTTGTCGCGCACCTCCAGCACGGCGTGGTCCTCTTCGGACCAGATGGCGATTTGCACCGCGTTCCCGGGTCGTCTGGCGCCGAACGCCTGGAGCGCGTTGACGACCAGGTTGAGCACGAGCTGCATGAGCTTGGGGCAGGAGCCCGCGACCCGGGGCTCTCCCTTCACGACCAAGCGGGTGTCCGCGTGCTCCCGCAAGCCTCGGGGCACCAGGCGCAGGGCCTGCTCCGCCACGTCGCGGAGGCGGATCTCTTCGGGCACCGTGGTGCTCCGGAACAGCTGCCGCATGTCGGCCAGAACGGTGGTCATCTGGTTGGCCCCCAGGCACAAGTCGGCGACCAGCGACGACAGCGCGTCCACGCGGCTCCGCAGCCGTGGAGTCGCCGCGCCAGGCTCGCGCAGCTCTCTCTCGAGCTGCTCCAGCTCACCTCGCGCGACGTCGGCGCTGGCCGTCACGATCGCGAGCGGGTTCGCGAGCTCGTGCCCGACCGCCGCCGCCAACACGCCCAGCGTGTAGACGCGCTCCACCTCCCGGAGACGTCTCTCCGCGTCGCGGAGCTGGCGTGCGGTGTCCCGAATCGCCAGCGCGTCCCGGAGCTCGGCCAGGAGCTCCTCGGGTTGCCACGGCTTGCGGATGTAGCGACGGACCTGCCCGCGGTTGATGGCGTCGATCGCCGCCTTCAAGTCGGAGTACGCGGTGATCAGGATGCGGATCGTCTCCGGCGAGATCCGGAGCGACTGCTCGCACAGCTCGACGCCGGTCATCCCGGGCATGCGCTGATCGGTGACCAGGACGGCCACCTCTCGGCTCTCCAGCACCTCCAGGGCGCGGGCCGCGCTGGGGGCCGTGCAGAGCTCCATCTCGCTACCGACGATGGCCTCGCAGACCAGGAGGTTCGCGTCGTCGTCGTCGACGAACAGGACCAGGCCGCTCACGCCGCCGCCTCCATCGCAGGGATACCGACGATGAACTCGGCGCCGCCGCCGGCTCGCGGGCGATAGCGGATCTGCCCGCCGACCTCCTCCAACAGGCGCTGGCAGAGATAGAGGCCCAGCCCGGCGCCGCTGTCGGAGTCGGTCGAGGGGAAGAACGGCTCGAACAACAGGTCCACCAGGTCCGGCGGGACGCCGGGACCGTCGTCTGCGACCGTGACCTCTACCCCTGCCGCCGTGTCCCGGCTCTCCAGCCAGATGTTCTTCGGACGCACCCGCACCGCGTTGTGGAGCAAATTCAAGAAGACCTGGTTCAGCTGACGCGCCGGCGCGATGACCGGGCGTCGCGCCGCGAGCTCCCGGTGGATCTCGACGCTGCCGAGGGTGTGGGAGAGGAGCTGAAGAGAAGAGTCGAGTCCGGCCGACACGTCGCACACGTTCTGCTCGATCGGTTCGGCTGGCCGGACGTGCTCCTCGAGCACGGAGATCACGTCGCAGATCCGCTGCGCCCCTTCGATGACGACGCCCAGGAGCTTGTCCCGGGGCACGCGAGAGGTCTCGGCCATTTGCAGCGCGCGGGCAGCGTTCACGATGGCGTTGACTGGGTTCTTCACCTCGTGCGCGACGCCTGCACCGAGCACCCCGGCGGTGGACAGGCGCGCGCGGTTCGCCAGGGCGAGCCCCATCGCCCTGAGCCTCAGGTGAGCGCGAATGCGTGCCTCGAGCACCCGCGGGTGGAACGGCTTGGTCACGAAGTCGTCTGCCCCGGAAGCGTAGCCCTCCAGGGTGGCATCGGTGCTCGAGCGCGCCGTGAGCAGGATCACGGGTGTGGCGGCGAGGGTCGGGCTCTGCTTGATCTGGCGGCAGAGATCGGTGCCGCTCACCCCTGGCATCATCACGTCGGTGAGCACGAGATCGGGGCGCGCCGAGTGGACCAGCGGCAGGGCGGCAGCGCCATCGGCGGCGGACAGGACCTCGAACTCCTGGTCCAGGGTGCGCACCAGGAATTCGCGCAGGTCGCTCTCGTCCTCGACGACCAGCACGCGCGGGCGCCGGCCGCGCTCCAGCCGAATGGGCGTCTCGGCGCGCGGAAGCGCGGGCGGCGCGGCGGCCTCGGGGTTGCCCGCGGAGCGGTCCGTCGCGCGCCGGCCCGGGTGCTCGGCCCGGGTCACGCTCCGGCGCTCGACGACCTCGGCGCCGAGGTGCTCCCGCCCGCGGGGCAGCTCCAGGTGGAAGGTGGCGCCGCGGCCCAGGGTGCTCTCGACGTAGAGCCGCCCGCCGTGCAGCTCCGCCAGCTCTCGCGCCAGCGCCAGGCCGATCCCCGCCCCGCCGTGCCGCCGCCGCACCGAGCCCTCGACCTGGTAGAAGCGGTCGAAGATGCGCGCCTGGTCGTCGGCCGCGATGCCCTCGCCGTCGTCCCGAACCTGAACGCTGGCGCCAGACTCGGTGGCAGCGAGGATCACGCGCACGTGTCCTCCGCGCGGCGTGAACTTCAGCGCGTTGCCGACCAGGTTCGTCACCACGATCTCGATCCGGTGAGGGTCGCCCCACAGATCGACGACTGACCCCGAGGTGTCGAGCTCGAGCTCGATGCCCTTGGCCTCCGCCGTGGGTCTGGCGGCACCGACGATGCGTCTGAGGATCTCGTCGAGATCCAGCTCCGCGATGCGAAGGCGCAGGCCGCCGGCATCGAGCCGCGCCAGATCCAGGAGATCCTCGATCAGTCGCATCAACCGCTGGGCGTTGCGCTGGATGATCCCGAGCGCGACACGCTGTTCGGGGGCTTCGGTCTTCGCCAGCAGCTCCTCGACGGGGCTGAAGATCAGCGTCAGCGGCGTGCGGAGCTCGTGGGAAACGTTGGCGAAGAACTCGTTCTTGAGCCGGTCCATCTCGCGCAGCTTGCCCAAGGTCTCTTCGAGCTCGAGGCTCGACTGCTCGGCGCGCCGGCGTGCGTCGAACTCTCGCTCGGCCGCCCGGTAGCGAATGACCGTGGACGACACGGAGATCGCCGCGGTCAACGCCAGGAAGTAGAAGTTCCCGAACGCCACCCGTAGATCCACCTCGCCGCGCCAGAGCCGGGGCAGGTCGGGCAGGACCCACAGCGCGAGCAGGCCCGTGCTGACCACGAGCGCATCCCTGAGCCGCCAGTTGTAGAGCACCGCGACGGCCAGGATGCACAAGCAGAGCCCTGCGTAGTAGCTCGACTCGACGCCGCCCAAGCGCATGATCATGGCTTCGATGGCGGCCCCGCACACGAACGGCGGCCCCGCACCCATGAGCAGGGGATGGCGCTGAGCGGCGGGGAGCCAGGTCAGCCCGAGGAGCCCGAGCGCCACCACCGAGGAGACCACGCGAATCAGCAAGAGCTCGCGGACGCGTGACGGGTGCAGCACCCAGTCCAAGGTGAAACCCGCCGGCATGAGCACGGCCGACAGCACGTAGCCGAGGCGCGCTCCGGAGAGGTTCCGGCGTGCCAGCTCCTCCTCGAGAGACGGGCTCGCCGCCGCTCCGCTCATTTCCACACGCGCAAGAACAGGTTCACGCCAGTGGGTTCGTGATCGACGAGCACGCGGGTCGGGCGCGGCTGGAGGTGCTCCGCGAACGCAGAGAGCTCCTCCGGCGTCCGATGGATCAGGTTCCAGTCGAGACAGTACTCCATGAACCAGCGCGTCGGGTTGTGGGCTGCGACGTTGCCGATCGCGAGCTGTCCCCCCGGGACCAGCGCATCGTACAACGACTCGAGGAGGGCCACCACCGTGCGCGGGCTCAGGTAATCGAAGAGGCCAGCGCTGTAGACGAAATCTCGGGCGCCGAGCGCCGCGCCCAGCCGGCGGCTCGCGAGCAAGCGCCGGACGGACTCGCTGATGATGTCCAGATGAGCGCCGGTGCGCGCTCCCAGCGGGCCCAGGGTGCGCTCGCAGTAGGAGATGGCCCGTTCCTCCTGGTCGAGGAGCGCGACGTCCAGGCGCGGCCCGATCCCGGGGTCGGCGGTCAAGAGGGCCGCGATCTCCTGCGCCGGCCCGCAGCCGATGCTGGCGACCCGCACGCGTCCACTGCGCTCGGCGACCTCATTGCGGATCAGATCCCCCAGGTAGGTCAGCCGGTTGATGTTGGCGCGGGCCGCCGGCTCTTGCGCCCCGTACACGTTCAGCGCTCGGGCGAACAGCGAGTCGCCTTCCGCGTGATCGCGGTAGAGCATGTTCATCATCTCGTAGTCCCCGGCGTAACCCAGAGGCTTCTCGAAGGCCCGACGCAAGAGCGGTGACTCCAGGATCAGCGCGTGCAAGTGCGCGCGGTAGTAGGCGCGGTAGTGTGGGTGCTGGTCCTCCGAGAGGCGCGAGGCGAAGTCGGCCAGCTCCTCCGAGGCCGCGTTCATGTGCGCGACGATCTCCGGTGCGACGGTGTCGAGGTACGCCGCGAGGGTCTCCTCGCGGGAGTAGCGGTCGAGCCCGGCGACGGCGCGCTCCTCGGCGTCCAGGAAACTCTTGGTGGCCAAGAGCCAGGCTCTGAGATCGGCGACCCAAGCCTTGAACTCGGCGAACAGCTTGACCCCCTGCCCGGACGCCAGGACCGCGGCGAAGCGCTCCGCGAACGCGCTCTGCGAGCTCAGGCGATGAACCAGGCCGAGATCGACGCCCGGCGCGGAGAGCTCGAGCCCGAGCAGCAGATCGCCGCCGCGCTCCGCCACGTGGCGCACGCTGGCGTCACCCCGGTGGATGGGGCCGTGCTTGCACTCGATGCGCAGCTTCTCGACGCGATCGCCGAGCAACACCAGGCCGTGGGAGGAAGCGCGATCCGGGAGCACCAGCGCGAGGCCCGACAGCGAGAGGTCTTCCACCGTGCCCTCGATGCGGCCGAGGGTCGCGTGTCGCCCGCGGGCCAGCGTGTCACCGAGCCTCAGATCGCCGAGCCGGAGGCGCCGGGCGCGCAGGCGGCGCGGAGAGCGCTGGAGGGGAGTAGTGGCGGTCTCGAGTCGTACCGGTTCGGTCATCGCATCACCTCGTGGTTGCGTTGCAGTCCGAGCAGGCGGAGCAGCGCGCTGACGTCGAGGGGCTTGGACAGGCAGGCCAGCGCTCCGGCTGCTTCGAACCGCGCTGCCAGGTCGCGCCCGGGGTGTCCGGTCAATGCCACCACCGCGATGTGCTCGGTGTCGGCGGACTCGCGCAGCCGGTGACACAGCTCGACCCCGTCGATGCCCGGCATGAAAGCATCCAGGATCACCGCATTGGGCTGGAAGGTGCCCACTTTGATCAGGCCGTCCATGGCGCCCTCCGAGGTCTCCACCGAGAGCTCCGGTACGTGACGCTTCATCAAGCGCTTCGCGTTGCGCAGGAACACGGGATCGTCGTCGATGAACAGCAGCCGCTCGACCGCCGTCAGCACCGCGGGGACGGGCATGCGTCTCCCGCGGAGGAAGCGGACCAGGTCGAGCGTCGCGACGCGGCGGTGACCTCCAGGAGTGCGGTGAGCGTTCAGCCAACCCTTCGCGATCCAGGTCAGCACGGCCGACGGGCTGACCTCGAGCAGGGCGGCCACTTCGTGCGTCGTCAGGCTGCTGGCCCGCATGCCCGGCCAGGGTACAGGAAATATAGGAATAGTAAGTTTTGTACTTTAGGCCCGCGGGCCGGACGCGGGAACCGAGCCGGAAACGGGCACGGGGACGGGGGGACGAGAGCAGAACCTGATGCGGGGTCTGGTCCGGAACCTGAGATGCGGGGTCTGGTCCGGAACCTGAGATGCGGGGTCTGGTCCGGAACCTGAGATGCGGGGTCTGGTCCGGAACCTGAGATGCGGGGTCCGGTCCGGAACCTGAGATGCGGGGTCTGGTCCGGACCCTGATGCGGGGTCTGGTCCGGAACCTGAGATGCGGGGTCTGGTCCGGAACCTGAGATGCGGGGGACTTGCGAGGCCGAAGGCCGAGCCCGGAATCACTTCAACAGTCTTGGCAAGATCAGATCACGATCGGCCAAAGAGAGAAGAGTGAGAAAACCCGGCGAGGCCGGGCGCCGGCTGTTTGTCCGGTGGGAAGAGTCGCCTCGCGCGTGGGCGGTCCGCGGAGCGAGATCAAATCCCGAGTGAGAAAACCCGGCGAGGCCGGGCGCCGGCTGTTGGTCTGGTGGGGAGAGTCGGGAGGCGCGTGGGCAGTCCGCGGAGCGAGATCAATTCATCAGAACCGCCAGCTGGCCGCCGCCGCCGCGCCGCCCGGCGCCACGCCGAGCCCGACGTTGAATCGCTGAGGCTTTCGGGCTTGCTCTTGGCTGGCAGGCTTCCCCGTGAAATACAGCACGGCGCCGATGCTCGCGCTGACCACGGCCACCCCGGTGAGAATGGTGCTGGTGAGCGCCAGCGTCTTGCCCGCGGAGACGTCGTCGTCGGTGCAGCCCGGGGAGCACTGGTCCTTGGCGTCGTTGTACTCGCCGTTGGCGAGGACGCCGGTGAGCACCGCGCCAGCGGCGGTGATGCCGCCGATGCCGAGCAGGACGAAAGCCGGGACGTTGCTCTTGGCTTCGACCGGTCCCTTCTGGTCCGGCTTGCCGGTCGGAGCGGGGCCGCCCGCAGGCGTCTCACCGGGGGTCTCGCCGGGCCCGGTCGGGGGCGGCTCCGTCGTTCCCTCCTGCGCGCGCTTCTCGAGGTTCGTGATGCGCGCCTCGACCGTCGCGCGCTGCTCGGAGTCCGGCGCGACTTCGAGGTACTTCTTCAGCGACGCGACGGCGGCCTTGAAGTCGCCCTTGCGCTCGTGGACCGTGGCGATGTTGAGCAAGAGGTCGGGGCGCTTGGAGAGCTCGTAGGCCTTCTCGAAGGCCTTGAGCGCGTTCTCGTAGTCGGCCTCTTGCAGGTACGCGACGCCGGACTCGAAGTGCCGGCGAGCCAGGTCGTCCGGGCTGTCCCCCTGGCCCAACGCGGTGGCGCTCTGGCTCGCGATGGCGAGCGCGACGAGCGATGCCCAGAAGCGCGAACGCTGCCTCGTCCCTCGGTGCATGCCGCCGAGCTTAACCCGCCTGGCCCGGCCCGACAAAACCCCGCGATTCGCGGGGGGCGAGGGACCTGCTTCTCCCCAGGCCGGGGCTGGGATAGACGCCGCGTTCGAACCCACCGAGATGCCCAAGCGCGAAGACATCGAGAAGATCCTGCTCATCGGCTCGGGCCCCATCGTCATCGGACAAGCGTGCGAGTTCGACTACTCGGGGACGCAGGGCGCCAAGGCGCTGACGGCGCTGGGCTACGACGTCGTGCTGGTCAACTCGAACCCGGCCACCATCATGACGGATCCGGAGCTGGTGCGCCGGACCTACGTCGAGCCGTTGGAGCTCGAGACGCTCACCGCCATCATCGAGCGCGAGCGGCCCGACGCCCTCTTGCCGACGCTGGGCGGCCAGACCGCGCTGAACCTGGCGCTGGCGCTGCACGAGAACGGCATCCTGTCGCGGAACGGCGTGAAGCTGCTCGGCGCGCAGATCGAGGCCATCCGCAAGGCAGAGGACCGGCAGCTGTTCAAGGAGGCGATGGCGCGGGCGGGGCTCGAGTGCCCGCGCTCGACCCACGCCGAGAGCGTGGCGGAGGCACGGGGCTTCGCCGAGCTCACCGGCTACCCGGTGATCTTGCGCCCCAGCTTCACGCTCGGTGGCTCCGGCGGCGCCATCGTGCGCGACGCGGGTGAGCTCGAGGCGAAGGTGGAGTGGGCGCTCCAGCAGTCGCCGACCCACCAGGTCCTCGTGGAGGAGAGCGTGCTCGGCTGGAAGGAGTACGAGCTCGAAGTCATCCGCGACAAGGCCGACAACTTCATCGTGGTCTGCTCGATCGAGAACCTCGACCCGATGGGCGTCCACACCGGGGACTCCATCACCGTCGCGCCGGCCATGACGCTGACGGACCGGGAATACCAGCGCCTGCGCGACGCGGCCCGGGCGGTCATGCACGAGATCGGCGTCGAGACCGGCGGCAGCAACGTGCAGTTCGCCGTGGACCCGAAGACCGGGCGCGTGCTGGTGATCGAGATGAACCCGCGAGTCTCGCGCTCGAGCGCCCTGGCGTCGAAGGCGACCGGCTATCCGATCGCGAAGATCGCCGCGAAGCTCGCCGTCGGCTTCACCCTGGACGAGCTCCAGAACGACATCACCGGCACCAGCGCCGCCTTCGAGCCGACCATCGACTACGTGGTGGTGAAGTGGCCCCGCTTCGCCTTCGAGAAGTTCCCCGGGTCGGACAACCGGCTGGGCCCGCAGATGAAGAGCGTGGGCGAGGCGATGAGCATCGGCCGTACCTTCGCGGAGGCGCTCCAGAAGGCCGCGCGCTCCCTCGAGACGGGCAAGGACGGCCTGACCAGCTTGGTGGGACGGGTGGACTACCGAGCGCTGCTCGAGGATCCGACGGCGGCGCGGGATCTGGTCCACGACGCACCGCCCATGGCCCGGCCGCGCGCCAGCGCACCGCCGCCGAGAGACGAGCTCGGCGCCCTGCTCGAGAAGATCGTGACCCAGCCGACGGCCGAGCGGTTGTTCCACGTCGCCGACGCGATTCGGCAGGGGATCTCCCTCGAGCGCCTGCACGAGCTGACCGCCATCGACCCCTGGTTCTTGCGCCAGATGGCCCGCATCGTGGCGGAGGAGCAGACGCTGGCGTCGGCTCACGAGCTCAGCCGCGAGCTTCTGCGCCAGAGCAAGCGCTTGGGCTTCTCCGACGCGCAGATCGCCCGCCTCCGGGGCGTCACCGAGGCGGACGTGCGCGCGGCCCGCGAGGCCGCCGGAGTCCACGCCGTCTACGGTCGGGTGGACACCTGCGCGGCCGAGTTCGTCGCGAAGACGCCGTACCTGTACTCGACCTGGGAGACCGAGAGCGAGGCCGAGGTCAGCGATCGCAAGAAGGTGGTCATCCTCGGTGGCGGTCCGAACCGCATCGGCCAGGGCATCGAGTTCGACTACTGCTGCTGCCACGCGGTCTTCGCCCTGCGCGAGCTGGGCATCGAGACCGTGATGGTCAACTGCAACCCCGAGACCGTCTCCACCGACTACGACACCAGCGATCGGCTGTACTTCGAGCCACTGACGCTGGAGGACGTGCTGTCCATCTGCCGGGAGGAGGCGTCGCGCGGCGAGCTGCTCGGGGTCATCGTGCAGTTCGGCGGGCAGACTCCGCTCAAGCTGGCGGTGCCCCTCGAGCGCGCCGGCGTGCGGCTGCTCGGGACCAGCGCCGACGCCATCGATCGAGCCGAAGACCGCGAGCGCTTCGACGAGCTGCTCTCGAAGCTGGGCCTGCTCCGGCCCAAGGCTGGCATCGCCAAGGGCGCCGCGGAAGCCAAGCGCATCGCCTCCGAGATCGGCTACCCCGTCCTGGTGCGCCCCTCTTACGTGCTCGGCGGGCGCGCCATGATGATCTGCTGGGGCGAGACCGAGCTCGACGCCTACGTGGAGCTGGCGATCGACGCGGCTCGCGAGGAGGGCGGCTCGCAGATCCTGCTCATCGACCAGTTCCTGAAGAACGCCGTCGAGGTCGACGTGGACTGCGTCTCCGACGGCAGAGACGCGGTCATCGGCGGCGTGATGCAGCACATCGAGGCAGCCGGAATTCACTCCGGCGACTCCACCAGCGTGCTGCCGCCGTACAGCCTGGAGCCGGCTGTGATCGCCGAAATCGAGCGGAACACGCGGGCGTTGGCCCTGGAGCTCGGCGTAGTGGGCTTGATGAACGTACAGTTCGCGGTCAAGGACGGCGTGGTCTACGTGCTCGAGGTGAACCCGCGCGCGTCGCGCACGGTGCCCTTCGTCTCCAAGTCCACTGGACGGCCGTTGGCGAAGCTCGCCGCCAAGGTCATGGTGGGCAAGACCCTCGCCGAGCTCGGCATCGAGGACGAGCCGGTGCCGACCCACGTGGCGGTCAAGGAGAGCGTGTTCCCGTTCGCGAAGTTCCCGGGGGTGGACACCATCCTCGGTCCGGAGATGCGCTCCACCGGCGAAGTGATGGGGATTTCGATCAGCTTGCCGCTCGCGTTCGGCAAGTCGATGGCCGCGAGCGGCTATGCGCTGCCCGACCGCGGTCGCGCCTTCATCAGCGTGCAGGACGACGACAAGGCAGCCGCTTGCGACGTGGCACGCCGGCTCAGGAACCTGGGGTTCAGCATCGTGGCCACCGGCGGCACCGCGCAGGCGCTCGAGGCCGCCCGCATCCCGGCGGAGCGCATCAACAAGGTGCTCGACGGCTCGCCCCACGTGGTGGACGCGATCGAGGCGGGCAGCATCCAGGTCGTGGTCAACACCAGTCAGGGCGCGAAAGCCATCCGTGACAGCTACTCGATCCGGCGCACCACGCTCTTGGCGAACATCCCGTACTTCACCACCTTGAGCGCGGCTCGGGCGGCCGTGGACGCCATGGAGGTGCGCTTCGTCGCGGGCCGGAACATCAGCGCCGTGCGGAGCCTGCAAGAGTGGCATCAGCGCGCGCGGCGCGCGGCCGGCTGACGCTCTGATTTCGCTGGGCTGCCTGAACGCCCGTCCCGGAAAGTCGCCCCCCCTGGGCCGATGAGCTAGGGTCGTTCCGTGAAGCGGCGCTACCCCCTCACGGCCTTGGAGAGCGTGCGCCGGAGCGCCGTGGACGGGCACGTGCGCGAGGTGGCCGAGCGGGCGAACGCCACCAGCGAGGCGCGGCGCGAGGAGGAGCGGGCACGCCGCCTGCGTCGGGAAGAGGAGGCGAGGGCGCGCGCGCAGCGCGACGCGGAGCGTTCGCGGGTGGAGGAGGGCGCGGCGCGGGCCGTGGACCTCCAGGCCCAGGCAGCGTTCGAGCAGGCCGAGCAGGCGCGCCTGGCGCGGCTCACCGAGCGCGAGTTGGAGCAGAGCGAGGTCACCCGACGGGCGGCTGCGGTCGAGCAGAGCGCGCGCGCGGAGCTCGCCCGCGCCGAAGCCGACGCCAAGGCGGTCGAACGGCACCACGAGCGCTGGAGCGCGGAGCGCGAGCGGGAGCGAGAGAACGAAGCCGAAGACGCGATCCAGGACGGTTGGTCCGCTCGGAGGCGCGCGTGAGGTTCGGACTCGACCTCCGCTGTCTCGGCATGGGCAGATCGCGATCCGCCACCGAGACCCGGACTTACGAGAATTCCGGCGAGACCGGCGCATCCTCGCCGTCAGGTGGGAGTGATCGCCCAGCGCTCTCCTCGACGAGAACCCCCAAGGGAGCAGGGCGCAGCAGCGAGCGCTGGGCGCGGTGGCGCGAGCCCTCGGTGACACTCTCGCTGATTGCGCTGTCGCTCGCCGCGTGTTCGGCACAGCAGGCGCCAGTGGGCTCGCACGGCGTGCAGACCCCGATCGGCAGCGACGCCGGCGTGGCGCTCTCGAAGGCGACGCCGGTCGTGATCAAGGACGAGATCTCGATCGAGGAGTTCCAGCCGCTGCTCGCCGAGCCGGTGCTCGCGCGCGCGCAGAAGCAGGTGGACGCCGGCAACTACGCCGCCGCGGCCCGCGAGGTCGAGGCGCAGATGGGCAAGGTCGAGTCGACGCCGAAGAACGTCGCGCGCTTCCAGATGTTGCTCGGCCGCCTGCGCGAGCTCTCCGGCGATCTGGCCGGAGCGACCGCCTCCTACCAGCTCGCCGCCGCGGAGCGCTGGCCTCTGTCTGGCTACGCGACGCTGGCCGCTGGGCGGGTGATGCTGCGCGCGGGCAAGACCGAGCAGGCGATCGGCTGGCTGGAGCGCGCTCCCAAGGAGCCGCCGATCGCCAGCGACGCGCGGCTGCTCTTGGCCGAGGCTGCGCTCAAGGCTGGCAAGCCCGACCTCGCCATCGACGCCTGGCGCGCCCACATCGGTCAGAGGCCCGCCGAGTCCACCGACCTCGCCCTGCGCCTGGCGGGTCTTCTGCTCGATCGGTCCTCGGGCAAGGCGGCCGCGGACGCGCTCTCGGACCAGCGCGAGGCGCTCGGCCTCGCGCGCCGCGCGGTCGCCGAGAACGCCGGCAGGCTGCCGGCGCTCGACCGCGCGCGCAAGGTCGAGAAGCGAGCGCTCGATGCGCTGCCCGCGGCGGAGCGCCGCCGCCTCGCTCGGCCCACGCCGGAGGAGGAGCTGATCCGCGTGCGCGCGCTGGTCGAGGCGAAGCTCGAGGCGGACGCGGAGAAGGCCGCCGATGCCCTCATCGGCTCGCTCGACAGGGCCGCGCGCTGGGGCAGCGTCGGCTGCGAGGCTTCGTTCTGGCGCGCCAAGGCCATCGCGCTCAAGCGCGAGGCCGCGCGGGCGGCAGGTGCGTTCGACGACGTGGTGGAGAACTGCAAGAGCGATGACGATCTGCTGGCGCGCGCGCTCTTTCTGGCGGGCAAGCAGGCCGCGGCGGACGGTCGCCACATGCAGGCCGTGCAGCGCTACTCCGAGCTGGAGAAGCTCTTGCCCAAGCACCGCTTGGCCGACGACGCGCGCATGGGAGCCGCGCTCGGCTACTTCGAGCTGGGGATCGAGGCGCGCTTCACCGAGCTGCTGTCCACCATCATGGACGACTACCCGGAGGGGGACGTCGTGCTCGACGCGGTCTTCCGCCTGGCGTTGCGCCGCATCGAGAAGAGCGACTGGCCCGGCGCCGCCAACGTGTTGGAGAAGGTGGCGAGCACCATCGCCAAGAACGACAGCGCTCGGGGCACGGAGCACAGCGGGCGGGAGCGCTACTTCCTGGCACGGGCCTTCATCGAGAACGGCGACGCCGAGCGCGGCTATGCCGAGCTCGAGTCCATCGTGCGCGACCTGCCGCTGTCCTATTACATGCTGCACGCCTGGGCGCGTCTGGTCGAGAAGGACCCCTTCCGCGCCAGAAAGGTGCTGGAAGAGGCCGAGAAGAAGGCCGCCACTCAGCCCTTCAGCTTCGAGCACCAGCCGGAGTTCGACTCCCCCGGGTTCTTGCGCGCGATGGAGCTGCTCCGGCAAGGCGAGCTCGAAATGGCACGGCGCGAGGTCGAGGCCCTCGGCATCGCGAAGCCCGGCGCGACGCCTCGCTTGCTCTGGGGGCTCTCGCTCCTGTACTCCCGAGCGGGCTCCGCGCGGGACGCCCACGTCATCGCCCGCGGCATGCTGACGGACTGGCTCGGGCGCTGGCCCGCCGGCGACTGGATCAAGGCCTGGCAGCTGGCCTACCCGAGGCCTTACCGCGTCATCGTGCAGCAGGAGACCAAGAAGAGCTCCGTGGACGAGTCGCTGGTCTACGCCGTCATGCGCGAGGAGAGCGCGTTCGATCCGAACGCCGTCAGCCCAGCCGACGCTCACGGGCTGATGCAGCTCATCGTGCCCACCGCGAAGATGCTCGCGAAGCCGGTGGGGCTGCCGTACGACGCCGCGAGCTTGAAGCAACCCAGCGTCAACATCGCGCTCGGCGCGCGGGGCCTCGCGGATCTCGAGAAGACCTTCGCCCAGAACCCGCTCCTGGCCATCCCCGGCTACAACGCCGGGCCGAACCGTCCGCGGCGCTGGATTCGCGAGCGCCCGCGGGCCGACTTCGACGTCTGGGTGGAGCTGATCCCGATCACCGAGACGCGCCGTTACACCAAGCGCGTGCTCGCCAGCCGGGCCGCCTACGCCTACCTCTACGACAAGCAGCGTGCGGCGGAGGCCATGGCGCTGCCCGTCCGCCTGGACTGAAGCCGACGATCGTGGCCAGCGGCAGGCGGTCGGAGTAGGCTTTCGCCGAGCGTGAGGGCCTCTGGATGGCGACCTGCCCCAAGTGTTACACCCGGTACCCGGACGAGACGCTGAGCTGCGAAGCGGACGGTGAGGCCCTGGTGCCGGACGCCGCCATCGCCGCGATGGATCGCGAGGTGCTGCCGGGGGAGATGATCGGTGAGTACAAGATCGAGGCGAAGCTCGGCGAAGGCGGCTTCGGCGCCGTCTACCGCGCCATCCAGCCGCTGATCGGCAAGCAGGTCGCGATCAAGATCCTCTCCCGCAGGCTCTCCGGCGACCCCCAGATGGTCTCGCGCTTCGTCGCCGAGGCCCGCGCCGTCAACCAGATCCGCAGCAGGAACATCGTCGACATCTTCGGCTTCGGATCGCTTTCCGACGGCCGCCAGTACTTCGTGATGGAGCTCTTGAGCGGGTCGACGTTGGAGGACTACATCCGCCAGCGCGGGCGCATCCCGGTCGAGGAGGCCGTGCCCATCCTTCGCGGGATCGCCCGCGCCCTCGACGCGGCGCACGCCGCCGGGATCGTGCACCGCGACCTGAAGCCGGAGAACGTGTTCCTGGTGGCCGACGAAGAGCAGCGCTTGATGCCCAAGCTCCTGGACTTCGGCATCGCCAAGCTGATGGGAGGCGCCACCGGCGGACACAAGACGCGCACCGGCGTGCCGATGGGCACGCCCTATTACATGTCGCCGGAGCAGTGCCGGGGCGACAAGGTGGACCACAAGACGGACGTCTACTCCTTCGGCGTGCTGGCGTTCCAGGCGCTGACCGGCGCGCTGCCGTTTGGCGGCGAGTCGTTCATGCAGATCATGTTCGCCCACGTCAGCGCGGCCCCGCCGGTTCCGTCCCAGGCGGCGCCCGGGCTGGCGCCGCAGCTGGACGCGGCCATCTTGCAGATGTTGGCCAAGGCCCCAGGCGATCGTCCGGAGTCGTGCGGCGCCGCGGTCGAAGGGCTGGCGGCTGCGGCGCGCAGCGCGGGGCACGCGGTGGGGACGCTGCCCATCGGAACCCCGGCAGCGCTGCTCGGCTCCGGGACGCTGGACGGCAAAGGGCTCGCCCACGCCAGCACCGCCATAGCGGACACGGGGCCGACGACGCTCTCGGCGCTCTCCACCACCTCGACCAAGAGCAAGACGCCGCTGGTCGCCATCGGGGTGGTCGCGCTCGTCGCCTTGGTCGGCGGCGGCATCGCCCTCGCGGTGTCGAGAAAGTCCTCGGAGCCGACCGTTGCCACCGCGACGGCGCTGCTCCCGAGCGTGACCGCGACGCCGCCCGCCTCGGAGACCGCGGCGCCTCCCGCGTCGGTGACGGCGTCGCCCGTCGTCTCCGGCCCGGTACTGCTCACGCTGACCTCCGAGCCCAAGCAGGTCGACGTCTATCTCGGCGACGAGAAGCTCGGCACGAGCCCCAGCGACGAGATCCGCCTCGAGCGCGGCGACGGGGAGCTCGTGCTCACGATCAAGGCCGACGGCTACCTTCCGGAGAAGGTCAAGGTCAAGCCTGTCGCCGACGTGTCGACCTCGGTCAAGCTCAAGAAGAAGGGCGGCGGCGCGGGCAAGGCGGCGCCCGGGACCGGAGCGCTGGAGTACTGATGATGAAGCCTCGTCGAATGCTAGTGGCTCTCTTCGCCGCGTCGGGCCTTCTGGGCGGCTGCACCGACCTCGCTGACATCGACGCCGGCACCTGCGGCAACGGCGTTCTGGAGGCGGGTGAAGACTGCGATCAGAGCGGCGGCGGCTGCATCCAGCCCGGAGAGTCGTTCCAGTGTCGCTTCGAGTGCAAGACCGACGCGGACTGCACCTCGGGCTGGCGCTGCGGCGCGGACCAGGTGTGCCGTGAGCCCACCGGCTCGTTTCAACTGGGCGACTACCTGCCGGCGGACAACCAGATCGATCTCGGCGTGGCGGAGGTCAACGGCGCAGCGCCGGCCGATCTGGTCACGATCTCGGCGTCCGGAGAGCTCGTGGTCCGCTTCGGCGGCAGCGGCCTGAGCGACGTCGCGCGCTTCCAGACGCGTGGCGCGCGGCCCGCGACCGGGCAGCTCACGAAGGAGGCGAACGCCGACATCGTCCACATCAGCGACTTCGCCATCGGCGTACTGCTCGGCTCGCCCCAGAAGACGCTGCGCCCCGTCGCATACGCGCCAATTCCCATCGAGCAAGGCGAGTCCCGCTTCGTGGTCCTCGAAGGCAAGCTTCCGGACGTCTCGAAGGGCGAGAACGATCCGAAGACCGCGCTGGAGATCCGCAACTACCTGTTCGACGACATCGTCGTGCTGGCGGGCGACAAGATCGTCGACGCCTTGTCCCAAGAGCTGAACCCGAACATCGCGACGATGCCCTTCGACTCCGCGACCCTCATCGGCGGAGTTCCGGTGGGGAACGTGGACGAGGGTGCAGCCTCGCCGTGCGACGAGATGGTGCTGGCGCCCTTCCTGGGTAGCCAGGTCTACGTGTTTTCGCCCTGCAAGCAGGGTGGCGTCTCGTGGAACGACGACTTCGCGGCGCTGCCGCCGGTCACGCTGCCCGGCGCTACCACGGTGGGTGGAGGAGTCTTGCTCGCCGACTTCGACGGGGATGGGCACCTCGATCTCCTGATCGGCGGCGCGCTGCCTGGGCCCCCTGGTGAAGGCGCCGAGGCGCTGGCGCTCGTGGCCTATGGCGCGGGAGACGGAACGTTCAACAGCACCTCGCCCGCCGTGCCGGGTGCGACGGACGGCAAGGCGGCGCTGACCACGCTGCTCCTGCCGAACATGCCGCTCGCCGCTGGCGACATCAACGGCGACGGTCGCGCCGATCTGGTGCTGCCCCACGCCTTCGTGATGAGCGTGCCGGGGTGCAACCAGCTGAGCAAGGCCTGCTACGACGCGTATCCGATCCTGCTGGGCGGCCTGATCGCCGCGCGCGTCGAGGACTTCAACGGCAACGGGCTCCCCGACGTGGTCGCGATCTCGGGGCAGGTTCGCTCGGTGTTCTTCTTCAACGGCACCGGCTCCAACGTGACGAACCTGTTCGTCGTTCCGACGGTGGGCCTGCCGACGACGCTCGCTTCCGGAGATTTCGACGGCGATCTGGTCCGGGACGTCGCCATCGCCGAGAGCCAGGGCGGCATCATCGGCGTTGGCGGAACGGCGACGAAGGGCGGTGACGTGGGTGTGGTGCCGGACCCATCCGACGGCGACGTGCTCTCGGTCCTGTTCGGCAAGCTGCAAGGCGCACCCGAGCCGCCGGTCCGCATGGGCGAGCTCGGCTGGGTGGAGGGCATCCTCACCGGAAACCTGGCCGTTCAGGGCTTCGACAAGATGTCCGATATCGGCGTCCTGAGCACTGATCAGTTCGGAGCGCGCGCCGTCGCGCTGTTCGCCGGCGCGAGCAACCGCCAGCTCCAGTCGCCGTTCCAGCTGACCGACTCGGGCGGCGAGCCGGATCTCCCGGTCGCGGTGGGCGTCGGCCAGTTCACCAGCGACGACCACCTGGACATCGCGGCGCTGGCGGTGACCCTCGGCGGGGAGACTCGCTTGTGGCTGGTGCCCTCGACCGGGACCGCCGCGCTCAGCACGGGCACGACCAAGGTGCTCACGCTCGGCGCGGGCTCGGACGTCGCGCCTTGTTCGGCCTCGCTGGTGAGGATGGACCTCGACGCCGACGGCAGGGACGAGCTCTTGGTGATCGGCGAGGCCGCCGGTGCGAATGCCCAGGGCGCGCGCATCGTGGTGGCGCGCGCGAGCTCCAACGAAGGGGTCGACTCGTTCTCGCTCGATCCTCCCATCGACTTTCCGGAGCTCAAGCTCACCAACCACCCGCTCCCGCGCTCCTTGTGTCGAGCCTACTTGACCGGAGAGGATGTGGAGGAGGCGGAGGGGCGGCTCGGCCGGGTCGAGGTGGGCAACGTGGACGCCACGGGTGGGCAGGACCTGGTCGTGATGACCTTCGTCGCGACCGGTGAGGGCGAGCAGCAGACCCTGACCTCGCGCCTGCTCGTGTTCCCGGACGGCAAGCTGGACGCCGGCTCCGCGCTCGACATCGCGCTCCCCTCGGACGTGAACCCAGTG
Organism: Polyangiaceae bacterium; assembly: GCA_015075635.1. NCBI lineage: Bacteria > Pseudomonadati > Myxococcota > Polyangiales > Polyangiaceae > Polyangiaceae bacterium. The sequence goes on along the minus strand of JABTUA010000002.1, from coordinate 2,761,262 downwards.
ACCTTCACGCTGCTCGACGCGGACAAGGATCCCGAGCTCGAGCTGGCGTACTTCGCGCCCCAAGGCACGTTCGTCGCCGACCTGGATCTGGCGGCGAAGAAGCTGACCAACCTGGTGACCCTGGACCAGCCGTTCTTCGGCGCCGAGCCCGCCACTGCGCCTGGCTTCGACTTCCCGATCAACCCGGTCGCCGGCGACTTCGACGGGGACGGGATCCCCGACGTGGCCATGGGCTACCTGTCCGGCACTCAGCTCTTCTACGGCGTTCCGGTGAGAAAATGAGGCACGGGGTCTCGGCGCTCTTGCTCGTCGCCTCGCTGCTCGCGAGCCAGCCGGGTTGGGCCGCCGACGAAGCGCGCACCTACTTCGAGATCGGCGCGAAGGCCTACCAGGCCGGACGCTTCGTGGACGCCGCGCAGGCCTTCGAGGAAGCGTACAAGCGCTCGAACCGGCCGGGCCTCCTGTTCTCGCTCGGGCAGGCCCACCGCATGGAGCACGCCGCCCGCAACAACCCGGAGCGGCTGCGGGACGCCATCCACTACTACGAGGAATACCTGGCCAAGGAGCCGCAGGGAAAGCGCGCCGCCGAGGCGGCCGACGCGCTCTCGCGGCTGCGTCCTCTGGCCTCGGCGGCTGGCGAGAAGGTGGCACCCGCGACGCCCGCGGCACCCAGCAAGCCCCGCGTCATGATCTCGTCGCCCACACCCGGCGTGAAGGTGACCTTCGACGGCCGCGCGGTCAGTCACCCCTTCATTCAGGAGGTCCAACCGGGCAAGCACAAGGTCGTGCTCAGCGCGCCCGGCTACGAGACTTACGAGCGCGAAATCACCGTCGACGCGACCAGCGGCACGCCGCCCCTGGACATCCCGCTCGAGGAGCGCCCTGCGCTCTTGGTCATCCAGGCCCCGGACGGCGCGGAGGTGGCCATCGACGGGCGCTTGCAGGGCGTGACTCCGCTGCCGCCGTTGCCCGTGCCCTCGGGCAAGCACTTCGTGAGCGTGACGCTGAACGGCAAGAGGCCCTTCTCGGAGCGCGTGACGCTGAAGCGCGGCGAGAAGCGCACGTTGAGTGCGTCGCTCGAGAGCACCGGCCAGCGCACGGCCTCCTGGGTGCTGATGGGCGTCGGCGCCGGCGGGATCCTCGCGGGTGGGGTGCTGGGCTTCGTCGCGCTGAACAAGCAGAGCGAGGCGGAGGACATCCTGAACGCCACGCGCGAGCAGGGGAACCAGAGCCCGGGCAGCCTCTCCCGGTACGACGATCTCCGGCAGAGTCGCGACGATTTCCGCATGGCTGCCGTGATCTCGGCCAGCGTAGGCGCGGGCCTCGGCACCCTCGGCTTCATGCTCTACGCGTTCGATCCGGCGAAGGCTCCGTTGCCACCGGCGGACGATGCCGTCCCCGGTCAGCCGACCGGACCCACGCCCGGGGCGCCGAGCATGGAGATCTCCGCGGCGCCGCTCTGGGCCCCCGGTTTCGCGGGTGGCGGCGTGCTCGGCCGGTTCTGATCACCCGCCCGGGCAGGTGAGCACGAAGTTCCCGCCAGCGTCGGTCTTGCACAGATCGCCGCACATCTGGTCCTTCAGGCACGCGCAGCTCGGTGCGGAGCCGCAGGCGCTCGGCAGCTCCTTGCACGCGAAGGAGTCCGGGTAGCCACCGACGTCCGACGTCACGACCTCGCAGTACTGCTTGCCGGTCATGCAGAAGAGCTGGCCGCAGGCGAACATGTCCTGAGGCGGCGCGCAGCCACCCTTGGCTGCCACGTCCCAGCCTCCGGACTGCCCCGCGCACTCGTTGCCCGCCTGCTTGCCCTCGCAGGTGCACACCGGCGCATAGAGCAGGTCGCAGCCCTGCGGGCGCTTCACGCACTTCCCTGCTACGCCAGCGCCGCAGAGGTTGTCCGGGTAGTCGCACCACTCGTCGGCGGCGCAGGCCTTCGTGGGGGTACACTCGTCGCCGGTCGGCTCGCAGATCCCGGTCTTGGGCCACGACGAGCCGGGCGGGCACTGTGGGTTGCCGGGCGTCGGGCAGATCGGCGTCACCGGGCTGCCTTGGGCGTCGCAGCACGGCACGAAGCTCTCGCAATCGCCACCGGTGCCGCCGCCGCCACCCGTGCCGCCGCCGCTCGAGCCGCTGCTACCGCCGCTACCGGCGCTCGAGCCGCCGCTGCCGGCATTCCCACCGGTGCTCGAGCCGTCGCTGTCCGTGGAGCCTCCGCAGGCGAGCAGCAGGGTCGAGAGCAGGGCGGCGCCGGTGACCTGGGTCCAGTTCATGCGGGGCGCTCCTGCAACCCGCGTTCCAGCGCCGCCACCCGAGAATCTCGGGAGATCACCGAGGGCGGTGTGCCGCGCTGTGCCACTCGTGGCGACACCGGCGGCGCTCGACGTCCGAGGTTCAGTTCTTCGGGCAAGGCGGGCACAAAGGTTCCTTGTTCGCCTCGCTGACGCAGATCAGATCCCACTTGCCGGCCTGCGAGTCGCAGCAGAACTTGTCCTTGGCGCAGACGGCCTTGGTGCAGTCCGAGCAGGTCTCGCTGAGCGCCACGCCGGTCACACACTCGCTATGGGTGCCGCACGGCGTCTTGCCGCAGGCTCCGCCGCACAGCGGCTTGATCGTGACGTCGTTGAGCACGAGGTCGACGCACTTTTGAGCCCAAGATCCGCCGCTCAGGTTGCAGCACGAGGGGTCCGCGTCGCAGACCGCGAGGGTGCAGTTGCTGCAGGTGTCCTTCATGGCGCCTCCGGTCTCGCACGGCGTGTGCGCCGCGCAGCTCGGGTCCTTGGCGCAGGGCGTGCCGCAGATCTCTCCAACGGCCGCCACGCAGAGCTCGTCCCAGCCCAAAGTGCAGCAGAACGGGTCCACCAGGCACACGGCCGCCTCGCACACGCCACACTTCGGGTCGAGGGCGGCGCCGGGCGTGCACTTGTCGTGCCCGCAGTTGCCGCTGGTCGGGCCGCTGCCGCTGCCCGCGCCGCAGCCGTCGAGCGGGTTCGCGCAGGGCAGGCACACGCCGTAGTCGCCGGCGACCTCCTGGCACTGCATGTGGATCTGGTGCTTCTTGTCCTTGCCGAACAGGAGATCCATGAGGAACGCGGCGGCCATCTGCATCAGCGGGTCGCCCTTGAACAGGTCACCGATCAGCGGGTCCAGCTCGATGGGCTTGCAGTCGCCGTCGTCGTTGCAAGGCACGCAAATGCCGCACTTCTTGCCGTCGATGATCTCGATGCTGGCGCAGGCCTTCATCGGGAACTTCAGGATCGAGTCCTGGATCTTGATCTTCTTGATGCCGAGGTTGATCTCCCCTCCGCCGACCAGGTCACGGATGATCTTGCCCACGTTCACGTCCATGCTGACGCCCGCGCAGTTCGCGTCGCTGGAGCAGGTGTTGGTGGCGCCGTCGAAGGGTGGGGGAAGCACCGCGCCGGCGGAGAGCAGATCGGTGCAGCCCGTGGCCGGGTGCGTGCAAGTGCCGTGGGTGCCGCCGTTGATCGGGAACTTGCACTTCCAGGTCTCGGTGGAGCTGGTGTTGCCGCAGCCGTAGCACTCCGCGTCTTGCTTGCAGTCGGCGCCTTCACCACCGGCCGAGCCGCAGGGCTTGATGCACTTGCCGCCGGAGCACTCCATTCCGGGGACGCAGGGCTTGGTCGGTGAGCACTCCGCGCACACGTGGTTGTTGCAGGCCTTGGCCTGCATGCCCCCGGACTCGCATTTGTCGCAGTCCGTGTCGGCGGTGCAGTTGGTCGGGCACTTGTTCTCGCACGCGCCCGTGCTCCCGCAGGTCTGGTTTCCGGTGCAGGACGCGGTGTTGCCGGTGACGCAGGCCACGCACTTGCTCTGCGCCGTGTCGCAGACCTGGTGCATCGGGTCGCAAGCGGCGCAATCCGCGTCCTTCGAGCAGGAGATGGTGGGCGTGCCGGCGTTCGTGGGGCAGGTGAGCTCCTTCGGGGCGCAGGTGCCGAAGGACGTACACACTTCACCGGGCTTGCACGGAGTCTTGGCGTCACAGGCGATGCAGCGGGTCTGGGCCACGTCGCAGATCGTCCGCCCGTAGTTGCAGCCTTCGCACTCCTGGTCCGAGTGGCAGTTGTTCAAGAGGCACAGCCCGGAGCCGGTGCCGCCGCCCGCGGCTCCGCCGAGACCGCTGTCGCCGCTGCCTCCGCCGCTGCCGCCGATGCCGGGCGGCCCGCCTCCTCCTCCCTTGCCGCCGCCGCAGGCGGGCAGCGCGAGCGCGAGCGCGAGTCCGAGGGCCAGGAGCGTGGCAAGAAAGGACTTCATTGGAGCCTCCAACCGGTTCCGAGAGGATAGCACGACTGATTTGGGCGGAGCCGCGGGCCTGCGCAGCGGATGCAGTCAGAGCGCCCCGAGGCCGGACAGAGCAGATGCTGTCAGAGCGCCCGGAGGCCCGAGGCCGGACAGACCAGACGCTTTCAGAGCGCCGCGGGGCCGGACAAATGCTTTCAGAGCGCCTCGAGGCCGGAGGCCGAGCCCGCCACTACTTCACGAGTCTTGGCACGATCAGATCACGATCCGCCAAAGAGAGGAGAGTGAGAAACCGGCCCGGGCCGGCGCCGGCTGTTTTGGCTGAACGGCAGAGTGGCGAGACGTGTGGGGAGTCCGCGGAGCGAACAGGATCTGCCGGTTGTTTGGACCGAACGGCAGAGTGGCGAGACGGGTGGGGAAGATCCGCGGAGCGAACAAGATCCTGAGACGCGTGGGGGATCCGAGGAGCGCACAGACCAGATGCCGTCAGAGCGCCTCGAGGCCGGAGGCCGAGCCCGCCACTACTTCACCAGTCTTGGTACGATCAGATCACGATCGGCCAAAGAGAGGCGAGTGAGAAACCGGCCCGGGCCGGCGCCGGTTGTTTAGACAGAACGGCAGAGTGGCGAGACGCGTAGGCAATCCGCGGAGCGAGAAGTGCCTCGCGAGACAGACTCGCGTCCGCGGACCGAGCACCATCTCTCAGATCACGGACAGGTGCAGCCCGTCGTGGTCTTCGCCTTGGTCACGCACAGGCTGTCCCACGAGGTGTTGCAGCAGAAAGCGTCGGCGTTGCACACGTTGGTGGCGCAGGTCGAGCAGGTCTTGGTGAGCGGCCCGCCCGTCGTGCACTCGCTGTGAGCGCAGCCGGTCCCGCAGGCGGTGGCGCAAGCCGTCTCGCCCTGGGCCTCGGTCACGCACTGAGCGTCCCACTTGGTGTTGCAGCAGAAGGCGTCCTTGTCGCAGACGGCCTTCGTGCAGGCGCTGCACGTCGGGCTCAGCGCCTTGCCTTCGGTGCAGGGAGTGTGGTCGCAGGTCGTGGTGCTGCCGCCGCTGCAGCCGTTCGGGCAGTACTTCTCCACCGCCTTCTTGCAGATGTCGTCCCAGGCCGTGGTGCAGCAGTATGAGTCGTTCTTGCAGACCTCGGCGGCGCAGGTGTTGCAGCTCTCCTTCAGCGGTCCGCCGGTCGTGCACACGTCGTGATCGCAGTTGCCGGTGCCGCCGCTCGAGCTCTGTCCGCAAGGCTTCAGCGGGTTCGAGCAGGGCGCGCAGACGCCGTAGCCCGCGGCGATGTTCAGGCACTGGAAGTGCAGGCTCTTGTCGCTCTCCGAGCCGAACAAGAGCTCGAGCAGCAGGCCACCCGCGATCTGGGCCAAGGGGTCGCCCTTGAACAGGTCGAACACCAGCTTGCTGATGTCGATCTTCTTGCAGTCGGAGTCCACCTTGCAGGGGACGCACACGCCGCACTTCACGTTGTTCACGAGCTCGAGGCTCGCGCACTTGCTCATGCCGTAGTCGACCGTGGCGTCCTGGATCTTGATCTTCTTGATGCCGACGTCGATCTCGGGGCCGCCGACCAGATCGCGGATCAGCTCGCCCACGTTGTACTTGATGCCCACATTGGCGCAGTCCGCGTCGCCCGAGCAGAGGTTCGTCACCTTGTCGTAGGGCGGGGGCAGCACGGCGCCCTGGCCCAAGTCCGAGCAGCCGGTCGCCGGGGCTGCGCACACGCCGTGCAGGCCGCCGTTGATCGGGAACTTGCAGTCCCACTTCGGCGCCGTGGCGTTGGTCGGATCGCCGCAGCCCGCGCAGTCGCTCTTGGTGTTGCAGGTGCCGGCGGCCTGACCGGGGATGCCGCAGGGCTGGATGCACTGCCCCTTCTGGCAGAGCTTGCCCGACGGGCAGGCGTAGGTGTCGGAGCACTCGGCGCACTTGTGGTTGAAGCAGGCCTTGGCCTTCTTCAGGTTGGGCGCCTCGCCGTACTCGCAACGGAAGCAGTCGTTGTCCGTGGTGCAGCTATCCGGGCACTTGTGCGAGCACTTGTTGTCGACGCAGATGTCGGACTGCGAGCACTGGCTGGTGTTGCCCTCCGTGCAGGCAACGCACTGGCCCTTCGCGGGGTCGCAGATCTGGTGCATCGGGTCGCAGGCCGCGCAGTCCGCGTTGGACTGGCAGGTGATGGTCGGCTCGCCGTTGGTGTTCGTGGGGCAGGTCTGGCCGGACGGGGCGCAGGTGCCGAACGAGCTGCACACCTGCCCGGGGGGACAGCCTTCCCCGGTGGTCGGGTCGCAGGCCACGCAGCGGTGCTCGCTGACCTTGCACTTGTTCCGGCCGGAGGTGCAGCCGTCGCACTCCGCGTCCGAGTTGCAGTTGTTCAGCAGGCAGACGCCGGTAGTATTGCCGGTGCCGCCGGAGCCTCCGAGGCCGCCACCGACGCCGCCGGTGTTGCCCACGTTGCCGGAGCCACCGGAGCTCGAGCCCCCGCCGTCGTCGCCGCCGCAGGCGGGCGCCAGGGTGAGGGGAATTGCGACCGCAAAGGCCGCCACGAACAAACCCTTCAGGCGATCAGCGAAAGACACGGCTGTCTCCTCCAGATAAGAAACCCGAGCAACCAGGATAGCGAACCCCGGCGAGAAAGGAAAACCGGGCGCGGTCTACACCCGACGGGGGTCATGGGCAACCGCCCCGGTGCGCCTATCCGGGGCGCATGTGGGTCCAACGGAGCCGAGCGTCACTTCAAGCGGTAAACCACCTCGGACCCCACCAATAGGTCGTGGGCCGCACGTTTTTCGGGGTGGAAGGCGGCGAGGGCGAGGCCTGCTGCGTAGAGCAGGCTGAGCAGGACGTTGCCCAGAGCGACCGCCAGGACCAGCCCCTTGAAGGCGTCCACGTCGGTGAGCTGGATCTGCCGGATCGCGAGCTGCAGCCCTCCCCGGCCCTCGGTCAAGAGGATCACCAGTCCCGCGAAGAACGGCAGCCACATGCTGGCGACGGTGCGCGCGAGGGAGCGGCCGAAACCGAGCGAGCTCCCGTCGGTGCTCCGCACCCGGAGGTTCATCAAGAGCTTGCCGAGGGTCTGCCCGCGCGTGGCGTGCGCGACGCTGACGTACGCGAGGTGAACGAAGAGGCCGGGCAGCCCGAGAAAGCCGATGACCAGGCTCGCGAGCGCGACGTCGATGCCGACGGCGGCGCCGCGCACCCAGAACCCACCGTGGCGCACCTTCTCGGGGGCTGCGGCTTCGAGCTCCGCGATCAGGTCGTCGTAGCTCGCGAAGCGGCCGGAGGGCTCCTTCGCCATCAGGCGCTCGACGATGCTCGCCAAGCGCTTCGGGACCTCCGGCGCGGCGCTGGCGAGCATCGGCGGCGCCTCCGTCAGGTGCTTGCTGATGACGGCGACCGGCGTCTTGGCGTCGAACGGCGGTGCGCCCGCGAGCAGATGGAAGAAGGTGCACCCTACCGAGTACATGTCCGCGCGGTGGTCGATCTCGTCGCCTTTGGCCTGCTCCGGCGCCATGTAGAGCGGGCTGCCGACCACGGCGCCGTCCCGCGTGATCTTGGAGTCCGTGCCGCCGACCGGCTTGGCCACGCCGAAGTCGGCGATCTTCAAGCTGCCGTGCTTGTCGAGCAGCAGGTTGCTGGGCTTGATGTCGCGGTGGATGATGCCGGCGGCCTGCGCGTCGCGGAGCCCCTTGGCCACCTCGAGCATCAAGCGCCGCGCACGCTCCGGATCCAAGCGCTCGGCCTTCTCGACCAGCCTCTCCAGGTCGCCGCCGTCCACCAGCTCCATGGCGAAGAACAGCGAGGGCTTGCCCCCCTCGTCCGCGGCCGGGGTCCTGCCGATGTAATAGATGTGAGCGACGTGCGGCGAGTTGAGCTTCGCTTGGGCGCGAGCCTCGCGCAGGAAGCGCTCCTGCAGCTCGCCGCTCTCCGCAAGGCCGTGGGGAAGGACCTTGATGGCGACCCGGCGATCGAGGGAGCGGTCGAGTCCGACGTAGACCGCACCCATGCCGCCGCTGCCGAGCGGCTTTTCGACGTCGAAGTGATCGAAACGCTGCCCCACCCAGCGGCCGAGGTCGGAGCGGGGAGACTTGGCTGTGGTGCGCGGACCACTCTCGTCGAGGAGTGTGGTCTCGAATGCCTCGGCGTCGTTGACGCTCATCCCGGGTCTCCGCGTGAATAGTCCCACCACGCGGCTTTCCGAGCAATGCGCGTGCCACGCCCGGGTGCGAAGCCGCCGACGCAGCGCTCAGCTTCAGTAGGGGCTGGCCCCGAATACTTCCCGCAGCTGATCCTCGACGCTGGGATTTGGGCTCGGCAAGCCGATCCGCAGCGTGATGGTCGTGTCGTCGCCCCACGGCCACCACAGGCCATAGATGATGGCGCCTCCGCTCGGATTCGTTGAAAAGATCCACTGATCCGCGCGGACCCCACCGCTGCGCTCGGCGATCTGTTGCACCAGCGGTGGGGCAGTGGACAGTGTCTTGTGGTTCCAGCGGCCGGGAAACGTAATGGCCAGAGCCGCGTTCGCCTCTTCGACCAGCTCGGTGGAGAAGGCGGAGGCGACGCAGGAGAGCCGGCCATCCCAGCTCCAGCCCCGCTTGGGCCACTTGGCGCGGAACTCGGCGAGCTGAGCCAAGAGCGGCTCGAACGCGGTGGTGACCTTTTGGCTCATGCGACCCCCTTAGCGTAGCCCGGACCGCCGCGCGGGTGAAACTCCCTTGCCGAGGGCCCGCCGGCGCGCTTCCATCTCGGCGTGCGTTTTCCGCGTTCTAGGAGCGCCCGAGCCCGGCTGCTCGCCCTGTTGGTGTTGGCGTGGGCGGGCACCGCTCTGGCTCAATCGGACGCCGATCTGGTGAGGGCTCGCAAGCTCTACGCCCAGGGGTTGACCCAGGAAGCGGCCGGGGACTGGGCGGGCGCGCTGGCCACGTTCGAAGACGTCGCGCGCATCAAGGCCACGCCACAGGTGCGCTTTCACCTGGCGCGCTGCAAGGAGCACCTGGGCCGCTTCAACGAGGCCCTCGGCGGCTATCGCATCGCGGAGTACGAGGCCGAGCAAGCGGGCGCCAAGGAGCGCACCCTGGTCGAGGAGGTCAAGAAGGCGCGTGAGGCGCTCGAGGCGCGCATCCCCAAGCTCACCATCGTGCGCGGCAAGGGCGCCGAGGCCATCAAGATCGAGCTGGACGGCGTGGCGCTCGGTGACACGCAGCTTGGACAGCCGATCGCCCTGGATCCGGGGCCTCACGTGCTCACTGGGATCCTCGAGCAGGGCAGGTCGTTCAAGCGCACGCTGACCATCGCCGAGGGCGACGCGGTGCGAGTGGTGCTCGACGTGCCCGAAGAGCTCGGCGCGCCCGTGCCCCCTCCCAAGGCGCAGGAGCCCGAGCCGAAGCCGGACCTCGAGCCGCGCGCGCCGAGCCCCGTGGCCGACGCGCCGCCGGCCTCGTCGTCTTCGGCGGCGCCGTGGATCGTCGGCGGGCTCGGGGTCGCCAGCCTGGCGCTGTCGGCGGTGTTCTACTCTCTGCGCGCGAACGCAGAGGACGAGCTCGACCAGAAGTGCATCGGTCGGACCTGCCCGGACACCTTGAAAGGAACGCAGCAGAACGGCGAGACCTACTCGGCGCTCTCGGGCGTCACCTTCGGGCTCGGCATCGTCGGAGTGGGCGCCGGCGCGCTGATGCTGATGACTCGCTCGCGCCCCACTCCGGCGCCGGCAACGACCGGGCTCCAGATCCAGGGGCGCGGCGCGACAGTGAGCTTTGGCGGCCGCTTCTAGCGCCGTGATACGCTCCCGGGGTCGCGGTGGCTTCGAGGACCGAATTCGCTTGCGCCCTCGCGGCGCTCCTCGCGCTCGGCTGTAGCATCGAGCTCCGCGGCGGCGCGCCTTCCACCGGCGGCGCCGCGGGGAGCGGCGGTAACGTCTTCGGCGGTTTCGGCGGTGTCGGAGGGGACGGCGCGGGCGCCGGCGTAGGGGGCGTCGCAGGCACGGCGCCCACCACTTGTGCGGCGGGCTTCCAGTGCGTGCCCAAGCTGCCGGAGCAGTGGGGCTACGCGTTCGTCTCGGTCGCCCCCTACTCGGAGACGCAGCCCGGACCGCAATGTCCGGACGGCGCCGACCCGCAGCCGTTCTTCAGTGACCCGGCGGGCGCCGGCGGTTGCGTGCCCTGCGGTTGTGGTCCCATCCAGGGAGGAGCGTGCAGCGTGCCGCTGGTGTGCGGCTACAACTCGACCTGCGCTAGCTTCCAGGACTTCACCAAGGGCAACGGTGACTGCAACGGCCAGACCGGTAGCCCCACGCTGTCCTGCATGCTGGGCGGCCCCACGGTGACGACCCCCGGCACCTGCACCCCGAGCGGCGGGACCCCGACGCCGATGGACAGCTGGAAGCTGCGCGCGGACTTGTGCCCCACCAAGAGCAACGCTTCCTGTGGGGCGGGCTCCGCGTGCGTGCCGCTCGGGAGCGACGTCTACGCTTCCTCGATCTGCATCTACCTGCCGGGTGAGCACAGCTGCCCTGGCGACTGGCCGACGGCGACCGTGATCTTCCAGAAGGCGCTCGACCAGCGAAAGTGCTCGGAGTGCACCTGTGTACCCGGAGCAGTGACGTGCCTGGCCGAGTACGAGTTCTACGACGACGCGCTGTGCGCCGGCGGAGGCAAGAAGGTCTCGAGCACGACCTGCACCGACGTGAGCGACGAGATCAACGACTTCTGGCCCGCGTGGGGCTACAGGCGCACCAAGGCACCGGTCCTCGGCGGCGGCTGCACGCCCGGCGGCGGCATCCCGAGCGGAACCATCAGCGGCGACCCGAACACGGCCATCACGGTGTGCTGCCGGAAGACGGGATGACGGGCAGTCGCCTCATGTAGAATGCCTCCGCATTGGCCCGCTTCCCCTACTATCGTTCGCTCTCTGCGAAGGCGAAACGCATCTACGACGTGAGCGACGGCGTCCACGCCGTGACCCTGCCCAAGCTCGCCGTCCACCGACAGCACGCGGCGGCGCTCCGGCGCGCCCTCTCGAGCCAGGACCGGCGCGTCGTCGCCCAAGCCGCCCAGGCGCTGGTGTCTGGGATCACGCTCGCGCTAGGGGTCCGAAGCGTGAAGGTCCGCGTCCTGGCCAAGCGGCCCAAGAACCACGACGGCGAGCTGCACGGTCTCTACACGCTGGAGAGCGACGGGCGCGCGCACATCGAGGTCTGGATGCGAACCGCCGAGCACGAGAAGGTCGTGGCGTTTCGCACCTTCTTGCGCACGCTCTTGCACGAGGTCTGCCACCACCTGGACTTCGCGCTCTTGGGGCTCGCCGAGACCTTCCACACGGAGGGTTTCTTCCGCCGTGAGTCCAGCCTGGTGCGTCAGGTCTCCCCACCACCGAGCCCCGCCGCGCCGCGCGCCCGAGCGCGGCAGCTGTCCTTGTTCGAGGCCTGAGAATGGTCGAGCTCGACGATCCCGAGGCCCTCGTGGGAGCGACTCTCGACGGTCGCTGGCGGCTGGTCGGCGTGCTGGGGCAGGGCGGGCTCGCCGTCGTGTACGAGGCCGAGTCCGTGGACGGTCAGAGTCGGGTCGCGGTGAAGATCCTGCGCTCCGAGTTCGGCGAAAACCAGGAGATCGTGCGGCGCTTCCTCAACGAGGTGCAAGCCAGCGCGCGCGTGGACCACCCCGGTATCGCGCGCGTCCACGAGGCGGTGCGCGCTGCGGACGGCACGCCGTACCTGGTGATGGAGCTCTTGCGTGGCGAGGCGCTGGCCAACCGCATGAACCGCGGGCGCGTCCCCGTAGAACAGGCCGTAGGCATCGTGCAGAACATCCTGCGAGCGCTCTCGGCGGCGCACGCCGCTGGCGTGGTGCACCGGGACCTGAAGCCTGGGAACGTGTTCCTGACCGGCGACACGACCAACGGCTGCGAGCTCAAGGTGCTCGACTTCGGCATTTCTCTGGTGCTCGACGCGGCGGGCGGCATGCACCGGAAGACGCGGACCGGCATGCTGCTGGGAACGCCGGGCTACATGAGCCCAGAGCAGATCAAGGACATCAAGCACACCGATGCCCGGGCCGACCTGTGGTCCTGCGGCATCTTGTTCTACGAGCTGCTCGCAGGGGTCCCGGCGTTCGAAGCGGAGAACGAGTTCGCTCGGGTCACCATGGTGCTCACCAGCGAACCGACTCCCATCGAGCGCGTCGCGCCGCAGTACGCGCATTGGGGGCCGTTCTTCCAGCGCGCGCTCGCGCGCGACCCGGAGCAGCGCTTCCAGAGCGCCTACGAGATGGCGCAGGCGCTCGAGAGCGTGGCGCGCTCTGGCCAGATGCCGCCGCCGGACCCGGCAGCGGCCGTCTCCGTTGGACAGCATCGCTCGGTGCCTCCCGGCCACTACCCGTCGGCGCCGCCGCCCGGTCACTACGCTTCGAGCCCGCCGCCGAGCCCCGCCCAAGTGCCCCGGCGCTTCGGCGGCGACACGGCCGTCTCGGCGAGCCTGCCCGGGGGCGCGGCAACTTCCCAGCCGGGCGCGCCCGCCGTGGAGGTCGTGACCCTCCCCAAGCGGGGGCTCGCGGTGCCGCTGCCGCTCGCGCTCATCATCGCCCTGATCGCGCTGATGCTCGGGTTCGCGGCGGGGTTGTTCGTCGGCAAGTGGTGACGTCCGAGCTGGGCTCGGGTAAAACGCGCCCACCATGACTGAGCTCGATAGCCGCTGCCTCGAGGCGTTCCCGACTTGGCTGCGTACCCTCGGAGAAGACGCGCGCGCCCTGGCGGCGCTCGTCGAGAACGAGTCAGCGCCCGCCGCCGTGCGCAAGAGCTCCGCAGCAGCGCTGAACTACTTGTTCAAGTCCCTCGACCTGATCCCGGACGGCATCGAGGACCTGGGCTTCATCGACGACGCATTCGTGTTCCGCGTCGCGGCGTCGAGGGCCGGCGCTGGCGACGCTGCGGATCCCGTGGTGTCGCGGCTGGCGGCTGACACGGGTCTGATCCGCGACTTCTTGGGCGACGACTTCTCGCGATTGGAGGCCTACGTCGCCGGCCTCGGTGGCACGGCCTCGCGCGGGCGCACCGTGGACGACATCCTCGCCGACGCGAGCGTCTTGGCTGTGTTCGTGCGCGAGGTGCGGACCTGGGCCGACGGCTACAAGGAGCCCGCGTTCCAGCGCGACGCCAAGAACCTGGTCAAGCTGAAGAGCTTCCTCTGCGCGAAGCTGCCGAAGTGAGCTCTCGGGCGCGGGTCAGCTGATCACGCGGCCGCTCATGTTGGTCCAGGGCTGCTCCGGCGCTTCCTGCGCGGCGTCGCTGCTCTTGAGCTGCGCCATCAGGTCACGGCACTCGGGGCGGTCCTTGAGGGCCTCGGTCAGCAGGTGGCTCGAGTCGGTGAAGGTCTGCTCCATGCGGATGCCTTCACGCGTCCGACCCGCCACCTTCTCGCGGCCGCTCGCCAGGTCTTCCTCCAGCGCCTCGGCGTAGCGCGCGAGCTGGGCTCGCAGGTCCTCGATCTGGCGGCGCAGGTCCCGGGCGGTCGCTTCGCGACCGGTGCGGCGGGTCTCCCGCGTGCTCAGCCATTGACGCTTGGCCTCGACCATGGCGCGGGAGGCGCCGGCGGCCTCGTAGATGGCGCGGTTGCCTTGCCCGGCGCGCTCCGCCGCGTCGGCTTGGGCGACCTTGTCCTTGGCCATCTGCATCGCCGCCGCCAGCTCTCGACGTGCGGTCTCTTCTTCTTCGCCGTAGGCGGCAGCGTCCCGCAGCGAGCGGCTCTCCTCTTGCGCGAGCTCCTCGACCTTGCGGCCAATCTCGGCGCGGAGCGCGCGTCCGCGGCGCTCGAGCGCCTCGAGCTTGCGGGTGTGGCTGGCGATCTCTCCCTCCAGCCCGTTCGCTTTGGCGGTGACCTCCCAGATGGCGGCCATCGCTTGGGTCAGCTCGGGGGTGGCGTTGCCGGAGGGGAACGCGCGGGCGAGCATGCGTGCGAAGAGACCGGCTCGGTTCGCCCACTCGGTCACCGGCGTGGACCTCGGCGGCGGCGGGGGCGGCGGCGCGGCCTGCGGCTGCGCTTCGCCAGGGCTCTCCTTGTCCCACGAGGTGCTGGGCAAGGAGCGCTGGAGGGCCTTCAGCTCCTCGAGCAGGTGGTGGCCGTCGCGGTAGCGCTTTCGGATGTCCTTCTCGAGTAGCTTGAGGATGATCTTCTCGGCGACGGGGTTGACGTCTTTCTTGATGCTGGTCGGGCGCGGTGCCGGCGCCGTGCGCTGCATCTCCAAGAGCGTGTCGCGGTCCGCGGCGCGGAACGGCAGCTGTCCCGCCAGCATCTCGAAGAACAACACGCCGAGGGCGTACAGGTCCGACTGCGGGCCAGCCTGCTCGCCGCGGGCCTGCTCCGGGGACATGTACTCGGGCGTGCCGAACACGGCGCCCTTCGGGGCCAGGCGCGGGTCGTGAGCCAGAGCCGCCAGGCCGAAGTCCAGGATCTTCACGAAGTCTTTGCGGCCCCCACGCTGGGTGAGCAGGATGTTGTCGCTCTTCAGGTCGCGGTGCACGACGCCCAGGTCGTGGGCGCGGGCGAGGGCGGCGCCCATCTGCTCCAGGATGTCCACGGCTCGGGTCAGCGGCATCGGTCCGCGCGCGAGCTCGGTGGAGAGCGGGGTACCGATCAGGTACTCCATCACCAGATACAGCTCGCTCTCGTCGGTCTCGCCGATGTCGTGGATGTCGATGATGTGCGCGTGGTCCACCCGGTTCGCCGCACGAGCCTCCCGGAGCATCCAGGCTCGGAGGTGGGTCTCGCCGCGCAGATCGGGTCGGATCAGCTTGACCGCGACCACTCGGTCGATGAGCACGTGCCGGGCGCGGTAGACGATGCCCATCCCGCCTTCGCCGATGCGCGCCTCGAGGCGATAGCGTCCGGCGATGACCTTGCCGAGCGCGGGATCCTCACCGCGTCCACGTGATCCCGAGCGTTGCGGCGCTGCTTGTGCCATCTGCTTTATCGTTCGTCCTTGGCGAAGGGAGGAAGAGGACCTCCGATGCTAGCGGAAAGCTGCCGTTTTCTCCAAGGCGAGAGCGCCCTCAGAACACGAAGCTCATGACCGGAACGCGAACCTCCGTGGCCTGCTTCACGCCGAACTGCATCAGCTCGGCGCGCGAGTAGGCGTTCCTGACCTCGACCGCCGGTACCCCCAGCGTGAGCGCACGCGGGCTCAAGCCCACCAGCGCGGGCGGCACCGCCGGGTAGAGCACTGCGGGTTCCGCGGGGCGCTTCGCCACGCGGCGGGGCTCTGACCGCTTGGCACCTTGCGCGCCCTGGGGCGGTGGCGGGGGCGCGCCGGGCTGCGGCGGCTCCGCCACGGGCTCGTCGGCGGGCCGGCGGTCTTCGGTCACGTCCGCCGGCGGCTCGTACGCGGCGGCGCTGAGCACGGCCACAGTCGTGGGAATGGCGAGCGCCATGCCGCCGGCGAGCAGGTAGATGCTGAGCTTCGCGTCGCCGGAGTCCTCGGCGAAGTACCCGCCCACGCCGCCGGCGATGCCGCCGGCGATGCCGCCGATGGCGTAGGCCCAGGGCTTCTTCACCTTCATGGCGGCCTCGACCAGCATGACGGCCTCGGCGCCCAGCAGGACGCCGCCAGTGATGCCCTTGCCCGTCGGGCTGGCCTCGGTCTTGTCCTCCGACTGGGCTCGGGCGGGGTTCGCGCCGAGCGCCAGAGACGCCGCGATCGCGGCCGCCGGAAGCATGTGAAGAATGCGCATCGTTCCTCCGCTGGCAGGGGTGCCGGGGTTCCGGTGTCCCTCCGTGCCAAAATGTTCGCGGAGAGTACCCCGCCCCCGTCCGGCCACCAAGGGTTCAGGCACCGGTGCGTCCGTACAGGTGTTCGGCCGCCGCGCCGAGCCGGCCATTTCAGGCTAAACCAAGGGGAAGTGGGCAAGCTGGGCGAGCGCATCTTTGCGGGAGCAGCGCTCTCGATGCTGGTCGTGCTGGCCCTGGGGATCGCGGCCGGGACCGTGCGCCTTCTGCCCTGGCTGTTTGCCCCGGAGGTCCCGCTCGAGGTCGCGCTGCCCTTCGCGCGCGCGCTCGGCGCGGCCGCGACCGAGGCGGCGCTCGTGGTCGGGGCCCCGCTCGGCGCCGCCCTCGGCGCGGCGAGCTTCGTCGAGCGCGGCGACGCGCGCGCGCTGTTCGCGCTCGGGGTCTCGCCGGCGCGCCTGGTCGCGAGCGCCGCGCCGCATCTGGCCGCGTTCGGGCTCTTGGCCGTCCTGGTCGGACTGGCGTGGGGCTCGAGCGCCGACGTGCCGGGCCGATTCGCCGTGGATCTGTTGGCTCAGGGCCGCGCGAGCTGCGCGCGCGCCACCACGCCCCGGAGCGCAGAGGTGCCGCTGGTCGGGGTGACCTGGCTGTGCTTTCCCGGGCAGCCACCTCGCGTCGCCGGCAGGCTCCCGGGGCTCGCCGACAACGCGAGGTTCACCGCGCAGAGCTTCACCCCCAGCGACGACTTGCGCGAGGTGCGCCTCTCGGACCTGCGCGTCGTCACCAAGAAGCTCGACGAGCGCTACCGGCTCGAGCTGAGCGTGAAGCAGGGGACGGTGCGCGGCCTGCCCGGCTGGGGCCGGAGCGCGAAGCTCACGGTCGGTGTACGCAGCGTGCTCGCCGCCACCACGGCCATCATTCTGGCGTTGGGTACGGCGCTCTCCGTCCTCGCGCTCGGGATCACGCGCCGCCTCGGTGCCCTCGCCTTCGGCACCTTGCCCGCCCTGGGCGTGCTGGTCTCGCTGAGCCGAATGGACGCGAGCACGTTGCCTGCGGCCGCGTACCTCGCGGTGCCGTTCGTCGGCGCCGTCGCGCTCGTGCTGCTCGCCGCGGCGGCGCGTCTGCTCGCCTCGAGCTCGCGCGCGCGCGGCAAGGTTCTCTGGTGGAAGTGAGCTCACCGGGAGAGCGGCGCGCTCCCGTCGTCAGGTGGTGGTTTTCGCCCATGATCGTGATCCGATCATGCCTGCCCGAGTCGAGTCCGCGGTGTGCGTTGCCCGGCTCCGCGCACGGTGATAGGAAGCGCGACTCCCCATGGGTGTCGGCCCCTGGCAGCTGGCTGTCCTCGTCTTGTTGGTCCTGCTCGTCTTCGGAGCGAGCCGGCTCGGGGAGATTGGTCGCGGGCTCGGTGAAGGTGTTCGGGCGTTCAAGAAGAGCATGAGCGGCGAGCGCCGCCGGGAGCCCGACGAAGACGAAGACGAAGACGAAGACGAAGACGAAGACGAAGACGAAGACGAAGACGAAGACGAAGACGAAGACGAACCCCGCGAGCAGCTGCGCGCGGGCCGCGAGCGAGCCGTGCAGAACCGGCGTCACGTGATGGCCAAGCGCTCGCGGAAGGAAGACGAAGACGAAGGGAGCTGATGGTGCCGAGGAACCTGGCAAAGCGACTGGACGCAGTGGTGCCGAGCGCGACGCTCGCGATGACCGCGAAGGCGGCGGAGCTTCGAGCGGCGGGCCGCAAGGTGTACGCATTCGGCGTCGGGGAGCCCGACTTCGAGACGCCCGAGCACATTCGCCAGGTGGCCGCCCAGGCCATGGAGAAGAGCTCGCACTACACCGCAGTCCAGGGCACCGCCAGCCTCCGCGAGGCCATCTGCGTGGCGACGGAGCGCGACCGCGGCTGGCGCCCGACGCCGGAGATGATCACCGTCTGCGTCGGGGCGAAACACGCGTTGTTCAACCTGGCCATGGTGCTCTGCGACCCCGGCGACGAGTTCGTGATCCCCGCGCCCTACTGGGTCAGCTACCCCGAGCAGGTTCGCTTGTTCGAAGGTGTCCCCAAGATCGTGGAGACCTCCGCCGACAACGGCTTCCGCATGACGCCTGAGGCCCTCGAGCGCGCGATTGGCCCGCGCACCAAGGCGGTCATTCTGTGTACCCCCTCGAACCCGAGCGGGGCAGCCTACGACGCGGGCGAGCTCTCGGCGCTGGCCGAGGTGCTGAAGAAGCACGACGTGTGGATCGTGCTCGACGAGATCTACGGCGATTTGACCTACGACGGCTTCGCGCACGTGTCGCTCGCCAGGCTCGCGCCAGAGCTCCGCGATCGCATCATCGTGGTCGACGGCGTGAGCAAGACCTACGCCATGACCGGCTGGCGGATCGGCTGGGCGATCGCTCCCGCCGCCGTAGCCAAGGCGATGCTCAAGGTCCAGGGTCAGTCCACCACCAACCCGACGGCCATCGCCCAAGTCGCGGCCGAGGCCGCGCTGCTCGGCCCCCGGGAGCCGATGCAACACATGGCGCGGGTTTTCGCCGAGCGCCGCCGCCGAATGGTCGAGGGTTTGAACCAGATCCCCGGCATCCGCTGCGACTGGCCGCGCGGGGCCTTCTACGCCTTCCCCGACGTCACGGGTCTGTACGGCATCAAGTGGGGGGACAAGCGCTTGGGCAGCGCCGACGACGTCAGCCTCTGGCAGCTCGACGTGTGCGGCATCGCGGCCGTCGCCGGCGAGCCGTTCGGCGCTCCGGGGCACGTGCGCTACACTTACGCGGCAGCCGAATCGGTGATCGAAGAGGCCTTGTCCGTGCTGGGTGCGGCCGTGGCGGCCGCCGAACGCTGAGCGCGGACCCTTTGGGCTAACATGACCCCGGACGTGGCAGGACCGACTCGAACCCGAGACGTCTCTCGCGTGCTCGGTGCACTCGTCCAGCTCACCAAGCCGGGCGTGACGCGCATGGTCCTGGTCACGACTGCCATCGGCGCCATCCTCGCGCCGGGACGCGTGGTGCTGTCCACGCTGGCGGTCACGGTCGTCGCCACCGCGGCGGTGGTGGGCGCGGCGAACGCCCTCAACATGTACCTGGAGCGGGACGTGGACGCGC
Source organism: Polyangiaceae bacterium (assembly GCA_015075635.1). NCBI lineage: Bacteria > Pseudomonadati > Myxococcota > Polyangiales > Polyangiaceae > Polyangiaceae bacterium. Next base: position 2,742,190 of record JABTUA010000002.1, on the reverse strand, counting down.
TCATGGAGCGCACGCGCAAGCGGCCCATTCCCTCGGGCCGCATCTCTCCGGAGGTGGCGCTGTGGTTCGGCGTGGTGCTGGCCGTCGCGGGGCTCGTCGCGCTCACCTTCCTGGTCAACCCGCTCTCGGGTCTCCTGTGCTCGGTCGCGTTCCTGAGCTACGTGCTGGTCTACACCCCGCTCAAGCGGGTGACGCCGTTCGCGCTGCACATCGGCACGCTGCCCGGCGCCATTCCGCCGCTGATCGGCTGGGCCAGCATGACCGGTGGGCTCACGCTCTCGGCCCTGAGCGTGTTCGCCATCCTGCTGGTCTGGCAGATCCCCCACTTTCTGGCCATCGCCATCTTCCGCGCGTCCGAGTACGAGTCCGCCGGCCTCGCCGTCTACCCGTCGGTGCGCGGGGTGCCGGCCGCGAAGCGCGCGGTGGTCGCCTACTCGTGCTTGCTGCTCGCGGTCAGCCTGACGCCGGCCATCATGGGCCTCGGAGGCGTCGCCTACGTCTTGGTCGCGGCCGCGCTCGGCGTGGCGCAGATCGTGATCGCGGTACGCGGCCTCGGCGCGCCGGATCTGAAGCGCTGGGCGGGCGGCTTGTTCTTGGCGACGCTGCCCTACCTCTTGGTGGTCTACGGGTGCCTGGCGTTGACGGCGCCATGAGCCGACCTCCACCGATGCGCTGGTGGGCCTGGGGCCTACTGGCCCTGGTGTGCCTCGCGATCCCGCTCCTGGGGTACTGGCTCGGGCGCTGATTCCGGCCGCTCTCGGGCCGCAGCCAGCGCCGCGAACAGCGATCCGAGCAGCAGCGCCAGCGCCAAGACGGGGATGTCGGTCCCGGTGTGAGCGAGCAACGCGAGCGCCACGGCGCTGCGGGCGTAGGGTCGATTGGCACGCCCGAACAGCGTGGCGGGCACGGCCAGGAGCAGGGTCGTGGCCAGTGCGAAGTGCAGCACGCCCGGAACGAATGGGAAGGGGTGCCGCAGGAAGGCGTGCACCGCTTTGGTGACGAGGCCGAGGACGCCGTCGGGGCGGGGCGATGCGTACAAGCTGGCCACGGCCAGCCAGACCCCGAGCGCCACGACCGGCACCCAGACCGCGACCAGGGGTTTCCAGCGCCGGGCGGTGAGCCACGCGATGGCGACTCCCAGGGCGACCAGGTCGAGCACGAACGCGATGGTGGCGAGGGTCTGCGCCGCACGGAACAGGCGCGTCAACGCCTCGTGGCTGGCCCAGACCGCGAGCGCCCGCGCGGTCACGCCGATCAGCGCGCTCGACCCAGCCAGACCCACGACGAGCCCCGCGGCGCGAGTGTGCTGCTGGAGCAAGGTCGGCACGCTGGCGAACAGCGCCATGAAGGACGCCAGCACGGCGAGGCCCAGCGCCAAGAGCAGCGGGAGCTCGCGCGTCGCCGACGCCATCACCAGCGTGACCACGCCGGCCGTGGTCGGGGCCGCGACGAGTCGGAAGGCGACGCTCAGGTTGCTCTCGACCAGGGTGGCGATGAGCAGCTGGATCGCCATCAAACACCCCGCGACGACGGCGAGCTGGCCGAGGAGCGCGGCGGCGGTGTCGGAGCGCGCGATCCAGTGCTCGAGCCCCGAGCGCCAGCCGAGCAGCGCGGGCACGACGATGCGGCCAGACACCAACGCGAGGAAGAACAGAATGACGATCGCGGCGAGTACCCAGCGCCGAGCGCGGGTGAAGAGCCGCGCGGGAGCGTGGGAGTGGCGCGCTTCGCTGGGCGGCGCCTCCCGGGACGAGGGGCCCTCTTCCCCCTTGGGCTCGAACGCCGGCTCGGGGGCGCCTTCGGTCCCCGGGGTGTCGTTCGTGCTGGTGCCCTGCCCGTCGATCTGGGTCACACGCGGCCTCGCCGATGGTCGGCTCGCTCGGAATCGTCGCGCCTCGCTCTTACCTGAGCGATGCCCGCTTTTCCAGCGTGGGGGCCGGCCAGTCGAAGCCGTGCCGCTGGTCGGCCGGCGAGCCTTCCTTCGGATCGAGCGGCCGCCACTTCGGCGGATCGACGCTTGGCGGCGCGGACTTGGGCGCACCCTTCAGGATGAACGGGTGCGCGAAATAGGTGGAGCAGGCGTAGAACGGGTTCCGGTAGAACTCCCAGTGAAAGTACACGTTGCCGTCGGGAGAGACGATTTCCCGCGGGGGCGCGCCGAACGGGCTCGCCCGCATCACGCTCTCGAGCGCCGCGATGTCGAACGCGGTCACCCCGCTGGTGTGGGTCACGCCCATGCGGACGACCTTGCCCTCGTCCTTGTCGAGGACGATCTCGAGGTGGGTCTTGATGTCGGCGCGGTTCATCGGGTGCCCGCCGGGCAGCCCGTCGAGGGAAGCCAGGAACGAGTCCGCGAAGATGGGGTGCAGGCGGTTGTGCACCGAGTTCAGGTAGCTCGCGAAGGGAACCCGCGCGGTATTCAGCGCGGTCTGGTTGCCGGGCTTCACGCTCGCCACGTAGTTCTCGATGGACGCGCGCCAGCGCTCGATGCCCAGGGACTTCCACGAGCCGCGATGGGCGCTCTTCCGGCGTTCGGCGTCGCGCTTCTTCTCCTTGACCAGTCGGTCGCGTCCCACCGCGGCCAGCGCCTGCTGGGGTGACAGGTTCAGGTTCACGCCGCTCGAGGTGGTGCCCAGCGCGCCGAGCCCGAGCATGTCGCTCGCGCCGCCCGAGCCCTTCATCGGCGGCAGGCGCTTCTTCTTCGCGCGCTTCGCCTTCTGGGCCGCCTGGCCCGCCCGCGCCTCGGCCACGGACCAGCTCCCCTGGCCGGAGCTCGCCGTGTCTGGAGTCGCCTCGACCTCCTCCTTGGCGGCCTGTGCTTTCTGCCCGCTCTGCGCCGGATCCTTGCCCGCCCGCTTCGACGTCTCGCTCCCGGTCTCGGCGCCGGGCGCCTTCGGATCCCGGCCCGGCGAAGGCGGCGGGGCGGCCGATGATGCGGTCTTCTCCGGCTTTCCGGGGTCGTCCTGGGTCGTCGGCGCTTGGTTCGGCTCCCCGGCCTTGTCCTCGGACTGAGCCACTCGCGACTCGTCGGAGTTGCCTGGGTTCTTCTGGGCCGAGGAGTGCGCGCCGCCCGGGGTGGGCTTGGGATCGTTCTGATCGGTGGCGGTGATCCTGGCCTGAGTCTCTTGCTTCACGCGGTTGGCGTGGTCCGCGATGTGAGCCGCGTTGGGGTTGTCCTTCTGATTCGGGTCGTCGACGTGCTGCACCACCGCGACGCGCTTCTTGGCCTGGATCTTGGGCAGCTCTTTGGGCTCCTCGGCCTTCTTCTCTTCCTTCGCTTTCTTCTCGACCTCGAGCTTGGGCGGCTCGGGCTTCGGGGCCTCGGGCTTGTCCGGCTCGGCCTGCTCTTCCTTCTTCGCCTCTTCTTCCTTCTTCTTGCTCGCCTCGTCGCTCTCCGACGGCTCCTCCGACGGCTCCGTGCTCGGGTCCTCCTCCTTGGCCGAAGGCGGCGTGGGACTCTCCTCGGGCGGCGGCGCCTCGCTCGCCGACTCGTCGAGCAGCGCCACCTCCACGGTCGCTCCGCCGCGCACTTGCCGCTGCACGCTCTGGGCGAAACGCTTGATGTCCAGCGTCTCCTCGAACGCCTTCGACATCTTGGACGCACCCCCGCCCCAGGCCAGGTGCGCGAGCAACGCAGTGGCGATCCAGAGGAAGAGCGGGATGTTCGAGTCGCGAGTCATCGCGGCACGGGCGGTCGAAAGGCTCGACTAACGTAACATCCGACCCCTGGACCAGCAATCGAGGGGCCAGATGGAAGGCGGGCCCGGGAAGCGGCTCTAAACCTTGGAGATCACTTCCCAGTGGTCGGCGATCTCTCGTGCCGTCCACACACCTTGGTCCGAGTCCTTGAACTTCCCGGCGCTCTCCACGACCTTGTAGACGCTGAGCTTGCCCCCGGCGACCGAGAGCACGGCGCCGGTAAGATCGCCCGACAGCTCGCTGGCCAGGAACAGGTGGGCCGGGGCGACGTGCTCCGGCGTCATGCTCTGGATCTTCTCGAACATCGGCAAATCTTCGGTCATGCGCGTCTTGGCGATGGGCGCGACGGCGTTGACTCGGATGCCGTAGCGTTGCAGCTCGATCGATGCGGTGCGCGTGAAGCCGTAGATCCCGGCCTTCGCGGCGGAGTAGTTGGCCTGGCCGAAGTTGCCGAGCATGCCCGAGACGCTGGTGGTGTTGACGACGCTGCCAGGCGAGCCCTGGGCGCGCATCTGGGCCACCGCCGCCTGGGTGCAGAGGAACGTGCCCTTCAGGTGGACGCCGATCACCGCGTCCCACATCTCGTCATCCATCTTGAGCAGGGTCTTGTCGCGCAAGATCCCTGCGTTGTTCACCAGAACATCGACCCGGCCGAACTCCTTGACGGCCGTCGCGATGATCTGCTCGGCGCCTGCGCGGGTCGCGACGCTCTGGGGGCTGGCTACCGCTTGGCCGCCCAAGCCGCGGATCTCGGCCACCACCGTCTCGGCGGGCGACGCGCTCTCGCCGCTGCCGTCGCGGGCGCCGCCCACGTCGTTGACCACGACCTTCGCGCCTTCGCGTGCGAGGAGCAACGCCGTGGCGCGCCCGATGCCGCCTCCCGCACCCGTGACAATCGCGACCTTTCCGTCGAGGAGCTTCATGGTCGCCCGCGTAGCGCGGCGAGGTCAGCGCGTCACCAGCGTCGCGCGCCCTGCTCGCACGGCTTCGCGCTGCTTCGGCGCGATCAGCACGTCGACGAGCAACGCGATGGCCGTGCCCACGGCCGCGCCCGCGACGTCCCAGGCGAAGTCCTTCGCGCTCGGGTGTCCGTAGCCTGCGGCGTCGTAGAGCTCCTTGCCGGCGCCGAGTGTGATCGAGAAGCCCGCGCCGGCGCTGGCGCGCTGCCAGCGCTCGTCGAGCACGAACGAAGAGGTGGCGTAGGCTCCGGCCGCGAGGCCGGCGGACACACCGAAGTGGAGCGCCTTGTCGCGCCCCCACCACGGGTCGGTCTCCTCGGCTGCCGCAGGCGCGGCAAACAGTAGGATCCACGCGACGAGCGGCGCCCTCACGACCTCCTCATACCTCGCCCCACACCTGGAAAGAAATTGGCGAAGCGTCTCGATCCGTTACACTCGAGAGCTTGGGTGAGGTGACGATCATGCAGCTTCGAAAAGCTCTGGGTGTCTCGGTTCTGTTGGCCCTCGGCCTGGCCATGGCATGTGGCAGCGATTCGGACGACGGCGGTTCCGGGGGCTCCGGCGGTGGCGGGACCTCCTCCGGCGGTGCTGCGGGGGGTGGCGGCGCCAGCGGCGACGGCTCGGCGGGGACCGGCAACAGCTCCGGGACGTCCGGAACCGGCGGCATCGGCGGGGGATTCAACCCGGACGGTGGCATCTCGACGTGCCAGGGCCACACCTACCAGTGCGGCGACACCCTCGACAACGACGGCGACGGGCTGATCGACGCCTACGATCCGGACTGCCTCGGCCCCTGCGACAACACCGAGGGCTCCTACTACGGCGGTATCCCGGGCCAGAACAAAGCCCCCTGCAAGGCCGACTGCTACTTCGACCAGGACACCGGTCCGGGCAACGACGACTGCTACTGGAACCACCAGTGCGACCCGCTCTCGGTGGCGCCGGACTACCCGCCGGAGGGCTCCGCTTGCCCCTACGACGCCAACGTCAAGACGCCGGGGACGAGCAAGTCCTGCGCTGAGCTCGACGCGGCGCAGAGCCAGACCTGCACGGACTACTGCGGGCCGCTCACGCCCAATGGCTGCGACTGCTTCGGCTGCTGTGAGCTGCCGGCGGGCGGCGGCAAGTACGTTTACCTGGGCTCGGAGGTCAACGGCGCGGGGAGCTGCGACGTCGCCAGCCTGAACGACCCGGCCAAGTGCAAGCCCTGCACGCCGGTCAAGGCCTGCCTCAACGGCTGCGGCAAGTGCGAGATCTGCATCGGCAAGCCCACGTTGCCCGCGGAGTGTTACCCGCCGGACGGCGGCACCGACGCGGGCACCGATGCCGGCACCGAGCCGCAGTGCCCGACCGGCAAACAGCCCTGCGGCCTGCCGGGTCAGGCGGCGTGCCCGGGCGGTTACTACTGCATCACCGGCTGCTGCCAGGCGGTGCCGTCATGAGCGCGCGGCGACTGGTCGTGAGCCTGCTCTTCGCCGGATTGATGCCGTTGCTCTCGAGCTGCGGGGACGACGACAAGAAGGAAGAGAACACGGACAAGCCCTGCGACGTCGTGGCTCAAACGGGCTGCGAAGAGAGCCAAGTCTGCGAGCAGGTCACTGGTGGCGAGCCCAAATGTTTTGCGCCAGTGAGCGTGAAGGGCAAGGTCTTCGACACCACCACGGCGGCGGGCATCGAGGGCGCCCACGTGGTCGCGCGCGACGCCAACGAGGTGGCGATCTCGGGCATCGCGGTCACCGCCGCCGACGGGACCTACGAGCTCGTGGTGCCGTCGCCCCGCAACGCCGACGGCAAGCCGATCACGACCAACTACACGCTTCGCGCGGACGCCCAGGGCTACCTCACGTTCCCCAAGGCTCCGCGCGTCGCGCTGCCCGTCGACATCGCGACCGCGACCGGCGAGCCCTTGGTCGTGCAGAACGCTGCGACCGACATCGGCCTGATCCCGCTCGAGAACACGGCGGGCCTCGGCAGTGTCTCCGGCAAGGTGCTGGCGGAGAACCCCGGCGGCACCCTCGTCGTCGCGGGCAGCGTCACCGCGACCTCTGGGAAGGACGGAGTCTACACCGTGTTCAACGTCCCGGCCGGGAACGTCAGCGTCACGGGCTACCTGGCCGGCGTGAACCTGAAGCCCGCCACCGCGGACGTGAAGGCCGGAGAGACCACCAAGGACGTGAACCTGGACGTGCTCGGCGATGCGACCACCACGGTGAGCGGCAAGGTCTCGATCGTGAACCCCGGCGCCGGCAAGAACACCAGCATCATCCTGGTGGTGGAGGACACCTTCGTCGAGAACGCAGCGCGTGGCGAGGCGCCTCCGGGCCTGCGCGCGGCGAACGTCAGCGGTGACTGGTCCATCCCGAACGTCCCCGATGGGAAGTACGTCGTGCTCGGGGCGTTCGAGAACGACTTCCTGGTTCGGGATCCGGACACCAGCATCGGCGGCACGGAGATCCAGCACATCACGGTGCCGGGAACGACGACCGTCACCAGCTTCAAGATCACCGGCGCGCTCGACGTGATCTCACCGGACGGCGGGCAGGAGGTGAGCGGCACGCCCACCTTCAGCTGGAAGGACGACTCGAGCGAGGACAGCTACACCGTCGAGGTCTATGACGCCTTCGGGACCGAGGTGTGGAAGGTCGAGGGAGTTCTCGGGCCCAAGGGGTCCAAACCCGCCGAGGCCCTCTACGCTGGTCCGGCCCTCGAGCCGGGCATGTACTACCAGTTCCGGGCGACCAGCATCAAAGCCGGCGTGCCGATATCGAGAACGGAAGACTTGAAGGGCGTCTTCATCTATAAGTAGGGTTTCCGTTCATCCGTAGTTTTGCCGGCTCGGCCGGCCCGTGAGGCTCGTCATGAAACAGCTTCGGAGTATCGCTGTCGTGGGGTTGTGTGCGCTGCTCGGTGCGGTCGCATGTGGTGGGGGCGACGAGGGCGGAGGCGGCTCCGGCGGGAAGAAGGACGCGGGAACCGACGGCCCGACCGGCGGTTCCGGCGGAAGCGGCGGTTCCGGCGGCAGCGGCGGCAGCACGGGCGGAGCAGCTGGGACAGGTGGGGCAGCTGGAACGGGTGGCGCAGCCGGAAGCGGCGGCGTCGCGGGCTCGGGCGGCAGCACCGGCGGGACGGGCGGCCAGGCGGGTTCCGGAGGCACATCGACCGGCGGCACCGGCGGGACGTCCACCGGCGGCCAGGCCGGCTCCGGCGGCACGTCGACCGGCGGCACCGGTGGCACGTCGACCGGCGGCGCCGGTGGCACGTCGACCGGCGGTGCGGCGGGTGCTGGTGGCGCGTCGACCGGCGGCACGGGCGGGACTTCGACCGGCGGCACGGGCGGGACTTCGACCGGCGGCACGGGCGGGACTTCGACCGGCGGCACGGGCGGGACTTCGACCGGCGGCGCGGCGGGTGCGGGAGGCACGGCAACCGGCGGCGCGGCGGGCGCGGGTGGTGATGGCGGCACGGTGGAGTGCGTGACCGCCGGCGACTGCGACGACGGGACCTACTGCAACGGCGTCGAGCAGTGCGTGAACAGCCAGTGCGTCGCCGGGACGCCCATCGTGTGCCCGAGCGACGGCAAGTCGTGCACCACGGAGATCTGCGAGGAGAGCACCAAGACCTGCAAGACGGTGTACAGCGACGCGGCGTGCCTGGACGGCTCGTACTGCAACGGCATCGAGACCTGCGATCCGGCCAACGCCCCCTCGGGCTCGACCACCGGCTGCAAAGCGGGCACCCCCGTCGACTGCGCCGACGGCGTGAGCTGCACCACCGACGCCTGCGACGAAGCCAACGACACCTGCACGCACGTGAACGACAACGCTGCGTGCAGCGACAGCCTCTTCTGCAACGGCGCGGAGACCTGCGCTCCCGGCACTTCGGGCGCGAACCCGACGACCGGCTGCGTTCCGGGCACCGCCCCGAACTGCGAGGACGGCCTCGGCTGCACCGCCGACAGCTGCGACGAGGCGAACGACACTTGTGCCCACGTCCCGAACAACGGCCTGTGCCAGGACGGCCTCTACTGCAACGGCACCGAGATCTGCGACGTCAACCAGGGCTGCAAGCCCGGTACGGCCATCTCCTGCCCGAACACCGACGGGCTCGCCTGCACCGTCGAGAGCTGCAACGAAGCGACGGACAGCTGCGACACCACGCCGGACAACACCAAGTGCACCGGCGGTCAGCTCTGCCTGCCGCCCACCGGCTGCGTGACCCAGAACTGCACCACCGACGCCCAGTGCAGCGACGGCAACCTGTGCAACGGCGTCGAGACCTGCGACACCAGCGTCGCCGGCGGCCAGTGCAAGCCCGGTAACGCCGTGAACTGCAACGACGGAGTCGCCTGCACCTTCGACGAGTGCAACCCGGGCACCGGCGCCTGCTCGCACACGCCGTTCAACGCCTTCTGCAGCGACGGCAACCTGTGCAACGGCGTCGAGACCTGCAACGTCGCGACGGGCTGCGTCGGCGGGACGCCGCTCACCTGCAACGACAACAAGAGCTGCACCATCGACTCGTGCATCGACAGCGTCGGCTGCATCTCCACGCCGAACGACACCGCCTGTCAGGACTCGAGCACATGCAACGGTGCCGAGACCTGCGATCCGACCGCCGGCAACGCCAACGCGACCACAGGCTGCGTGCCGAGCCCCGGCCCGCTCCAGTGCCCGAACTCGGACGGGATCGCGTGCACGGTGGAGAGTTGCGTCGAGGGCGTCGGCTGCGTGTCCAAGCCGGACGACAGCCTGTGCGGCTGCCGCGAGACCTGCGTGCCCGCCAAGGGCGGCTGCGGCCAGTGGTGCACTCCCGGGACCTGCCAGGGCAAGACCTACGCTTGCGGCGACTGCCTGGACAACGACAACGACTGCAAGGTGGACTCGGCGGACCCGCACTGCATCGGCACCTGCTCGGACAACGAGGGCGGGTTCAAGGGCGAGATCCCCGGCCAGAACAACGCGGCCTGCAAGATGGACTGCTACTTCGACGCCGACTCGGGCGCGGGCAACGACGACTGCAACTGGGATCACCGTTGCGACCCGAACGCTCCGAATCCGCAGGCCGGTGACGGTTGCGCCTATGACCCCAACTTCAAGTTCCCGGGCAACAAGTCCTGCGCGGACTACGCGGGCTCGCAGTCGGCGCAGTGCGCGGGCAACATGAGCCAGCCGACCGTGGCCACCGGCTACTGCGGTCCGCTGGTCCCGAACGGGTGCGACTGCTTCGGCTGCTGCGTGTTCCCGCAGCTCAACTACGGCACGGTGGTCGCGCACGGAGTGACGATGAACGTGGGCGTGTACCTCGGCTCGTCGCCCAACAAGCAGTCGCCCGGCACGTGTGACATCAACGACATCCTCGCGGGCAACCCAGACCCGGCGAACAACTGCCACAAGTGCGTGCAGGTCCCGTCCTGCTTGAACACCTGCGGCAACTGCGAGATCTGCGTGGGCAAGCCCACCCTGCCGCCGGAGTGCACGGAGCAGACCTGCCCCGTCGGTCAGCAAAAGTGCGGCTTGCCGGGCCAGCAGCCCTGTCCTGCCGGCAGCTACTGCGTGACGGGCTGCTGCGCTCCGGTCCCGCAGTAAGCGAACGCGCCGAGGCCCCGCCCGCGACGCGCCTGCGCCGCGGGCGGCTGCCCAAGGCGCTCCGAGCGGTGATAGGCTGCGCGCCCGATGAGTCGTCGCATCCTGGTCACGGCCGCCTTGCCCTACGCCAACGGGCACATCCACATCGGCCACCTGGTCGAGTACATCCAGACCGACATCTGGGTGCGCTTCCAGCGGCTCCGCGGGCACCGCGCCATCTACATCTGTGCCGACGACACCCACGGCACCGCCATCATGATGCGTGCGCGCCAGGAGGGGCGGACGCCGGAGGAGGTGATCGCGGACATGAGCGTGGCTCACCAGCGGGACTTCGCCGGTTTTTCAGTCGAGTTCGACCACTACGGCAGCACCCACTCGGCGGCCAATCGCGCGCTGTGCGAGGAGATCTGGGCGGCGCTGCGCCGGGCGGAGCTGGTGGTGGAGCGGGACGTGACCCAGCTCTTCGACGCGAAGGAGGGCACCTTCCTGGCGGATCGCTTCGTGAAGGGCACCTGCCCGCGCTGCAAGGCGCCGGACCAATACGGCGACTCCTGCGAGAAGTGCGGCGCGACGTTCTCGGCGCACGAGCTCATCGACCCGGTCAGCACCTTATCGGGCACTCGGCCGGAGCTCCGGAGCGCCAAGCACCTGTTCGTGATGATCGAGGCGCTGCACGAGTTCCTGCGCGGTTGGACCCAGGAGGGGGGCCGGCTGCAGCCGGAGATCGCCAACTACCTCGCGGGTCACTTCCTGTCGGAGCCGCTCCGGGACTGGGACGTCTCCCGCCCCGCGCCCTACTTCGGCTTCGAGATCCCGGACGCTCCCGGCAACTACTGGTACGTCTGGTTCGACGCGCCGATCGGCTACATGGCCTCGACGAAGGAGTGGTGCGACGCGACCGGCGAGCGCTTCGACGACTGGTGGCGGAGTGGGGAGACCGAGATCCGCCACTTCATCGGCAAGGACATCACCTACTTCCACACGCTGTTCTGGCCCTCGATGCTGAAGACCGCGGGCTTCAGCCTGCCGGCCCACGTGCACGTGCACGGCTTCCTGACCGTGAACGGCGAGAAGATGAGCAAGTCGAAGGGCACCTTCGTGCTAGCAAGGACCTTCCTCGAGCACCTGGATCCGGCGTATCTGCGCTATTTCTACGCCGCGAAGCTCGGCTCCGGGCCGGCGGACATCGACCTGGCGCTCGACGAATTGGTCGCGAAGGTGAACTCGGATCTCGTCGGCAAGGTCGTGAACCTGGCCAGCCGCTCCGCACGCTTCGTGCGCGAGAGCGGGCTCTCGGCCGCCTATCCCGCGGACGAAGGGCTGTTCCAGAACGGAGTCCTGGCGGGCGAGGAGATCGCCGCGGCCTACGAGGCGGTGGACTACGCCCGCGCGATGCGCGCCGTGATGGCGCTGGCGGATCGCGCCAACGAATACGTCGATCGAGTCCAGCCTTGGACGCTGAAGAAGGACCCGGGCAAGGCGGCCGAGCTCCGGGACGTGTGCACGGTGATCTTGAACCTCTACCGTCAGATCGTCGTCTACCTGGCGCCGGTGTTGCCGAAGCTGGCCGAGCAGACGGCGGAGCTCCTGGGAGCCCCGCTGAGCTCGTGGGACGACGCCAAGACGCCGCTCGCCGGGACGCCGGTGGCGGAGTTCAAACACTTGATGCAGCGGGTCGATCCCAAGAAGGTGGAGGCGGTCATCGCCGCCAGCATGAACGCCGAGGCCGACGTCGCGCGGCAGAAGCCCGCGGGTTGGGACGACGACGGCGCGGCCCTGGCCGCCGAGCCGCTGGCCCCGGAGTGCAGCATCGACGACTTCGGGAAGGTGGACCTCAGGGTCGCTCGGGTCGTGGCGGCGGAGGCCGTTCCGGAGGCGAAGAAGCTCCTGAAGCTGACGCTTTGCCTGGGCGGCGGCACGACGCGCACCGTGTTCGCGGGCATCAAGGCCGCCTACGCTCCGGAGGAGCTCGTGGGGCGGCTGGTGGTGATGGTGGCGAACCTGGCTCCGCGCAAGATGAAGTTCGGAGTCAGCGAGGGCATGGTGGTGGCGGCCGGTCCGGGTGAGAAGGAAGTGTTCCTGCTCTCACCGGACCAGGGCGCGAAGCCGGGGCAGCGGCTGCACTGACGGCGAGAGATTTTCGCCAGGGCGTCGGCACAGAGTCGCGACGCAACGGAAGCATCTTTCGATTCTCGGAATCACAGCAAGAGCCGAAGCTCTCCTGCTCTGCGTTCTCTCATTTCGCGATGCGCTCGATCACCAGGGGGCGGGGAGGCGGGGCCTGCCGGCCCAGCGTGAAGGCGGCGGCGGTACGGGCGACCAGCTCCGGCGCGTGCTTCTTGCTCGAGAGGTGGAGCAGGGCGAGGGGCTGACCCTTGGTCACGCGGTCGCCCGGCTTCGCGCAGAGCTCGATGCCCACGGCGGGATCGACCTTCTGGTCCGCGCGCGTGCGACCTGCTCCGAGGGCCACGGCGGTGAGCCCGAGCTCGAGCGCGTCGCAGGCGGTGACGAAGCCGCTGCTCTTCGCCGGGACCTCCACGCGGTGGCGGGCGGTCGGTAGGCGGGACGGGTCCTCGATCGCGCGCACGTCGCCGCCTTGCGCCTTCACCATGCGGCCGAGCACGGCGAGCCCGCTGCCGTCGGCGATGGCGCGCTCGAGCTGCCGGCGCGCCTCCGGGGCCTTCTTGGCGGCGCCGCCCAGGAGCAGCATCTCGGCGCCGAGCCGCAGCGTGAGCTCGCGGGTGTCGGCGGGGCCCTTGCCCATCAGGAGCTCGATGGCCTCGCGTGTCTCCAGGGCGTTGCCGATGGTCGTGCCGATGGGCACGCTCATGTCGGTGAGCAGCGCGACCACCTTCTTGCCCGCGCGCGTGCCGACCCGGACCAGGGCACGCGCCAGCTCGCGCGCGGAGTCGAGATCCTTCATGAACGCGCCGCGCCCGACCTTCACGTCGAGCACCAGCCCGTCGATGCCCTCGGCGAGCTTCTTGCTCAGGATGCTGGCCACGATGAGCGGGATGCTCTCGACCGTTCCGGTGACGTCGCGCAGGGCGTAGATGCGTTTGTCCGCCGGCGCGAGGCGGGCGGTCTGCCCGATCATGCAGGCGCCGATCTCGCGCACGATGCGCTCGAAGCGCTTGGCGTCCACGTCCACCGAGAAGCCTGGGATCGCCTCCAGCTTGTCGAGGGTACCGCCGGTGTGGCCGAGGCCGCGGCCGGAGATCATCGGCACCGCGACTCCACACGCGGCGACCAGGGGCGCCAGGCAGATGCTGATCTTGTCGCCGACCCCGCCGGTGGAGTGTTTGTCCACCTTCCCGCGCTTCACGCTCGGCAAACGGAGGACGTCGCCGGAGTGCAGCATGGCCTCGGTCAGCGCCACCGTCTCGGCGTCGTCGAGGCCGCGCAAGAACGCCGCCATGAGCCAGGCGCTCATCTGGTAGTCGGCGATCTCGCCTCTCACGAAGGCGTCCACCAGCCCGCGGATCTCATCCGCCGGGTGGGCGCCCCCCTCACGCTTCTTGACGATGAGCTCGACGGGGGAGGCTTTCATGCCGAGACAAAACCACCGCGCCCCGGTGGTTGTCACCGGGGCGCGAGGTTTCTTCGGATTTTCTGGCCCCTACAAGCCTGGGTCGGCGCTGAAGCAGCAACGGTAGCCGACGTCGAACAGCTTGTACTGCGCGTTCACCGTGTAGAAGGTGAAGTTGCAGGCGGCGCCGGCCTCGGCGTCGGTGTTGAAAGCGCCGCCCATCAGCGTGAACAAGCACGTGCTGTTCGTTGCTGTCTGGCTGCAGCCGCCCGGGCTGGCCGTCGAGTTGAAGGTGATCTCGCGCAAGTTGCCGGTCACGTCGCGGATGTTGTTGTTGGCTGCGACGTTGCCCTGCAGGTTCGCCCAATCGGCCCAGCAGTTCTGGAGCGAGTTGCTGGCGGTGGGCAGGAGGCCGTCCTGGTTGCCGTTGCCGGGGTTGTTGTCGAAGTCGAAGGCGCCCAGGTTGCAGTACTTCGTGCCCGTAAACCCCGAGGTGCAGGCGGCGCCGCGGGGGTTGTAGCCGTAGGTGCAGCTGGCGGTAGCCTGGCACATGCTGGTCCACTCCGCGGTCGAGCAGAGTCTGCCGCCGCGCGCCGCACAGGTCTGGGCGGCCTCGACGGGCGTGATGTTGAACCACGGCACCACGCCGCTCACCGAGCAGGCCTGGGTCTTGTCTATGGTCGAGCCCGTGGGCGCTGCCGTCTGGTAGCCGTTGCCGGTGCCGGGGTTGATGTTGGTCGCGCCGGGGCGGCTCACCTCGTACTGGGTGATCCACAGGTTCGCCGAGACCCTGGTGGCCGCCGGCCGCACGAAGTGGGTCGGGTTGGTGCCCTTGGCGGAGAACGGCTCGTCCACGCTGCCGTCGCAGTCGTTGTCCACGTTGTCGCAGAGCTCCGGGCCGGCCGCCGCGTTGTTCTTCACGGCGTTGCACACGGTGCCGTTCTGCGTGCCGTTGCAGATGAACTGGCCCACGCCCTTGCAGGCGCCGTCGCCCGGCGGCGGCTTGCCGTCGTCGCTGGCGCAGGGCTGACCCAGGTAACCTTGGTTCAGCACCGGCTGCTTGTAGCTCTCGTCGGCCGCGCCGTTACAGTTGTTGTCCTTGCCATCGCAGATGTCGGCGGTGGCGTTGCAGTAGTTGGGCTTCGTGCCGGTGCAGTAGCCGGACGGGAACGTGCACTGCCAGGAGCCTGCGGTGCAGCTCACTTGGACTTGACCGCCCTGCGCGGTCGAGAGGCAGCCAGTGTCCGTGGCGGAAGGTGCTACGCCGCACACCTGCACCGCGGTGGGCGCGTTCGAGATGTTCTCGTCGACCTGGCAGTTGCAGTTGTCGTCCACGCCGTTGCACTGCTCGTTGGCGCTGATGAAGGTGCAAGCCTTCTCGCAGTCGTTGTTGTTGCCGTCACAGTTGATGAAGCCCGGATCGCAGCCGGTGCGCACGCACGCGCCGTTCTGGCAGGCCCAAACGCCATGGCCGCCGGGGCTGAGCTGAGTGCAGTCGTTGCCGCACGCGCCCGGCAGTGAAGGCCCGCAGTTCTTCACGTCAGTGAGCGGGTTGGGCTGATTCGTGAGCGTGCCGTCGCAGTTGGTGTCCACGCCGCAGGCGTCCGTCGTGCCCGTCGGGCCGACCGCGCCCACGCAGGACTTCACGCCGCCCACGCAGGCGAGCGCGCCCTTCTGGCAAGGCGCCGGCACGGGGAGCTGTAGGCCGGGGGGGGCGCAGTCGCCCGCGGCGTCGGTGGGCGAGCCCACGCACTGCTTGGCGGCGCCCACCTGTGCGCACCATTGGGTCGAGGTGCACTGCGCGTTCGTCGTGCATGGCGTCGGCGTCCCGCTCGGAACGGTGCCGTCGATGACGCCGTCGCAGTCGTCGTCCTGGCCGTTGCAGATCTCCGCTGCGGGGTCGATCTTCCCCACGCAAACCAGCGCGCCGTTCTGGCACTGCTCGGTGCCCTTCACGCAGTTGCCGGTGTCGCTCGGGCCGCACTTGCCGCCCTGATCGGTCGGGTTGTCGTCGTTCTGGCCGTCGCAGTCGTCGTCCTTGCCGTTGCAGGTCTCGAGCTTGTCGCCCGGCTTGGTGACCTGGGGTCCGTTCGGGGAGTCGCACACGCCGTTGCGGAGGCCAGTGACCGGGAGCGCTGGGTTGGTCCCATTGATGTTGTTCGAGTCCTGGTCGCAGCACTCGATCTTGCCGCCGATGCACTTGTTCAGGCCCTGGTTCGCGGCGTCGGCGCAGATGCCCTGGGTGCCGCCGAAGCAGGCGTCACCGACGTCCTGGTCGGCGGTGGTGAGGTCCGGGTCGGCGTTGTCGATCAGGCCGTCGCAGTCGTTGTCCTGGCCGTCGCACACCTCGGCCGTGGTCGGGAAGATCGGACACTTGTACTCGCAGCCGTCGCTCGCGCTCTTGTTCGCGTCGGCGTAGCCGCCGGTGCACTGATCGATCTGACAGCCCGTGTTCGCCTCGGTGCAGGGCGTGCCGCTCGCGGCGGAGGTGACGCACTTCGCCGTCGCGTTCGGCAGCGTGCAGGTCTTGCCGCACTTGCCGCAGTTGTCGATGTCCTTGCAGACGTCGACGTCTTCGTCGATGGTGCCGTCGCAGTCGTCGTCCTTGCCGCAACCGAAGGCGCCACCCGGATCGGTGGTGTTGGTCCCGTTCGGGTTCCAGGGGCACTGGTAGTCGCAGTCGGTGCCAGGCTTGGTCTTGTCGTCGTAGAAATCGACCTCGCAGGTGAACTTGCAGGTCCCGGGCGTCGTGCCGTCCAGCGTCCCGGGCGGCTCGCAGGTCTGGTTCTCGCTATGGGGGATCTGCGTGCAGTTCAGGTCGCAGGTGCCGCAGTGCAGGGGCGAGGTCCAGTCCAGACCGTCGTCGATCTTGCCGTTGCAGTCGTCGTCTATGCCGTTGCACATCTCGTCGCCGGTCTTCACGCAAGTGTCGCCTGCGTCCGGAAAGACGATGCCGCCGCCGCTGCCACCGATGCTGCCGTCGATGTCGATGCCGCCGGTGGCGCCGCCGCCGTCGGTCGCGCCGGTGCCACCGCTGGCCGCGGAGCCGCCGGTGCCGCAGTCATCGAAACAGAAGCCCTCGGTGGTGCAGCCAGTCACTCCCCACAGACCGACTGCAGCACTCGAGACGAAGGCTGCCCAGAGCCCGAAGCGTTTCATGACCAATCTCCCTTGTTCTCCGATTCGCCCGCGCAACGAGCATCGTTCAAAGTGGCAGCCCGCCCGTGCCGCCGCCGCCTGGTGAAGGTGAGCGCGCCCAGCGCGAAGAGCAGCAGCGCTGCGGGCGTGAGCCGCTCGCGCTCGCCCACGCTGCTGCACGCGCAGCCTCCGCCGCCGGTGGCGAGGCCCCAGACGCCCTTGGGGGGTTCGCCGGAGCCGGCGCTGCCCGCCGTGCCTGCGGTTCCGCCGCTACCGGCGCCGCCGTCCTTGGCGCCGCTGCCGCCAGCTCCACCACCGCCGGTGCCGCTCGTGCCTCCGGTGCCGCCGGTGCCGGTCTCGGGCTTCCAGACGCATTCACCGTTCTGGCACCACTCGGCGTCGCTCGGGCACTTCACCCCGGTGCAGGGGTCGTTGCCGCAAGCGCCGGTGGCCGGATCGCAGTACGAGCCGTTCGAGCAGGCCAGGCCGCCCTCGGTCTGGCACTTGTCCGGTGCGCAGGAGAACGACGCATCGCCCGCGGGCGCGCAGACCTGGCCGGTCGGGCAGTCCTGACCGCAACCGGTCGCCTTGCACTCGCCCTCGACGCACTTCTCGCCGGCCTGGCAGGTGACGGAGGCGCAGCTCTTCACGCAGCGCGGCTCGGTGAAGGTCTCGTTCGGCTTGCAGACCTCACCGGCCTGACAGGTGTTCGGGTCGCAGGGGTCGTCGACGCAGGCGCTGTTGCTGCAGATCTCGCCCGCCTTGCAGCCGAAGAAGTTGCAGTTGTTCTGCGGCTGGCAGGTGCCGACGGCGGGGCCGGTCGGAGCGCAGGCTTGGCCGCTCGGGCACTGGACGCCGAAGCACGGGCTCTGGCAGCCGAGGTCGCCCTTGCACTTGCACTCCGGCAGACCGGCGCCGCTACCGCCGGGGCCGCAGACCACCTCGCCGGTGGTCGGGTCCTTGACCGTCTTCTTCGAGCAGTCGCCGCAGGGGTCGTTCACGCAGAACTTCCCGGTCTCGGTGGTGCCGCTCTTGGTGACCGTCTCGCACACCGCGCCTCCAGGGCAGATCTCGCCCTTGCACGGCGCGGCGCACTGGCAGACGCCGGCCGCGAGCGCGACGCAGGACTTGCCCGGGCTGCAGATGGGGAGCTCGCCGGCGTCCGTGTCCGGCGCGTCCTCGTCGATGTTGCCGTCGCAGTCGTTGTCCAGGCAGTCGCACTTCTCGGGCTGCGGTCCGATGCCGTTGGCGCACGCGAACTTGCCGTTGTCGCAGATCAGCTGGCCCTTCTGGCACTCGCCCTCGTCGGTGCCGCAGGCGTCGCCGATCTTCTGGTTCGGGTTGCTCGGGTTCGCGGTGCCGTCGATGCCGTCCGGCGCCGGGCCGGGCTCGTCGGTCTGGCCGTCGCAGTCGTTGTCGATGCCGTCGCAGATCTCGGGGCTCGGGCCGACGCCACCGACGCAGACGGTCTGGCCGCTGCCCTGGGTGTCGCACTGGCTGACGCCGGGCTTGCACTGGCCCTTGGTGCGGTCACCGGGGTAGAGGGTGGTGTCGTAGGTGGGGGCGCAGGGCCCGCCGAGGCCCAAGCCGTCGTCGACGGTGCCGTTGCAGTCGTCGTCGATGGCGTTGCAGACCTCCGGGGTGGGCTTGACGCCACCCTGGCACTCGATGGTGCCGTTGACGCAGGCGGTGAGACCGGGCTGGCAGGGCGGGGTGGTGTTGCCGCAGGTCTGGCCGACGCCGGAGACGTTGTCGTCCTTGGTGCCGTCGCAGTCGTTGTCCACGCCGTCGCAGACCTCGGGGCTCGGGGTCTTGCCGCCCTGGCACTTCCAGCCCTGGTTGCCGTTGCAGACCAGGCTGCCGGCCTGACACGGGGTGGTCAGGGTGCCGGTCCCGGTGCAGGTGCCGCCGGCGGGCGGGCACCACTGGACGTTGGAGTGGCTGCACACGGGGTTGCAGCCGGTGGCGGGCAGGTTCCAGCAGCCGGGCTGCGCGGGCTGGTCGGTCAGCGGCGCGTCGTCCACCTGGCCGTCGCAGTCGTCGTCGATGCCGTTGCAGCTCTCGGGCTGCGGCGGGGTGCCGCCCTGACAGACCAGCACGCCACCCACGCAGGCGGTGGTGCCCTTGGTGCAGATGCCGCCCTGGACGCCGCAGGCCTGGCCGACGCCCGGCACGCCGTCGTCCACCACGCCGTCGCAGTCGTTGTCGATTCCGTCGCAGATCTCGGCGCTGGGGCCGATCCAGCCGGAGCAGGTGCCGTTGCAGGGCAGCTGGCCCTTGACGCACTGGCTCGGGGGGAAGGTGTCCTTGTAGACCAGGCCCGGCTGGCCGGGGATGGTGCAGGTCGTCGGTGCGATGCCCTCGTCCACGGTGCCGTTGCAGTTGTTGTCGAGCCCGTCGCAGATCTCGGTAGCGGGCGAGTTGTTGCAGGTGCCGAAGCCCTTGGGCACGCCGGCGCCGACGCAGCCGCCGATGGGAACGGCCTGGCCCGTGCTCACGCAGCTCTGCGTGCCGGTGCAGTTGCCGGGCGGGCTGAAGCCGCAGGGGATGGCCGCGACCCCGTCGTCTGCCACGCCGTCGCAGTCGTTGTCACAACCGTCGCAGATCTCGGGGCTGGGCTGGCAGTTGTTCGGGCAAGCGCTGAACGGGATGCCGCTGCCCGCGGCGTTGTCGATCACGCCGTCGCAGTTGTCGTCCTCGTTGTTGCAGACCTCCGCCGTGGGGCAGTGGGGCGGGTTGCCGCACTTGAGCACGCCCTCGTCGGTCTGCCCGTTGCAGTTGTCGTCAGCGTTGTTGCACTGCTCGGTCGGGTTGTAGCAGAGCCAGTCCAGCGGTTGCGTGGACTGGAGCTGCGTGGTGCAGGGCAGCTTGGTCAGATCGCCCTGCGGGTTCGCGGGCGTGATCGACGCGGTGTACTGCGAGAGGCAGGTGGCTCGCGCCAGGGTGCAGCAATCCGTGCGCTGGTTGCAGTAGTGCGAATAGCCCTCGTCGGTGCAGCCGTTGCAGTTGTCGTCCGCGTTGTTGCAGACCTCCGGCTTGATTGCACCGCCGATGATCGTGGCGAGCGCCTGGCTGAGCTGGACCTCGTCGCTGGCGGTGTAGGCAGCGGTGGTGCCACCGGCCGCCGCGATCTGATCGGCGGCGGCGCCGACGTTGCCGAAGTCGATGACGAAGGTCCTGACCTTCCAGTTGATGCCATCCTTGGTGAAGCCGGCGAACAGGTCCGCCGCGGCGTCGACCGCGTCCGCCGTGACGTCGCAGGTCTCGCCGCCGTCCGTGACGAGGATGACGTTCACGCTGCGACAGGCGCGCTCCCCGCTGGCCGCGCTCGTCAGCGGCGAGGTGTAGGTCACGGCGCCCCCCGGCCTGGTCCAGCTGCTCGAGTAGTAGCGATACATGTCGCGCAGGATGCCGTTGAGCGGCGTGCAACCATCCGCGAACAGCTCCTGGCTCCCGGTGCAGTTGTTGTCCACGTAGCCCAAGATCTGCGTCGCGTTGGTCGGCTGGCTGTCGGCCGCGAGGGGAACCAGGATGTTGGCGCCGGCGCGCGACGAGGAGTTCGTGGCGCCCGGAGTCGGCTCCGGGCCGCAGCCGTTCCCGCAGTTGCCTCCCGAGTTCCCGGGCAGGTTCGCGTAGGTGCAGCCGGAGAAGCAGGTCGCTCCGCAGTTGCTCATCACGCGCGCGAACGAGGCCAGGCCGAAGCGCGCCTCGCCCGCGAAGGCCTGCATGGTGTTCTTCACCGCGCAGCGCCCGTGTCCCAGCCGGTTGTTCGGGTAGCCGCAGGAGTTGTTCGTCGCGACCGAGCTCGTCATCGACCCCGAGGTGTCGAAGGCGATCATGAAGTAGGGACGGGAGGGCGCTGGCCAGAGCGCCGGGTTCGGGCTCAGGCACAGCGGATCCTCTGCCTGTGCTGCCGCGGGTGCGGCGACTGCGATGCTGGCCAGGCCGGCCAGCACCGGCGCCGTGAGCTTCAGGAGCTTGTTCACTGATTGCCTACTTTGCTTTGTCGTCGCCGAAGCCCCGCAGCGCCGATCGCCGCCGCGAACATCAGCAGGGCCAGCGCCGTTTGGCGCGGGCTCGATCCAGTAGCCCTACACGCGCAGCCGCCGCCGCCGGTGGCGAGGCCCCAGACGCCCTTGGGGGGTTCGCCGGAGCCGGCGCTGCCCGCCGTGCCTGCGGTTCCGCCGCTGGCCGCGCCGCCGTCCTTGGCGCCGCTGCCGCCAGCTCCACCACCGCCGGTGCCGCTCGTGCCTCCGGTGCCGCCGGTGCCGGTCTCGGGCTTCCAGACGCATTCACCGTTCTGGCACCACTCGGCGTCGCTCGGGCACTTCACCCCGGTGCAGGGGTCGTTGCCGCAAGCGCCGGTGGCCGGATCGCAGTACGAGCCGTTCGAGCAGGCCAGGCCGCCCTCGGTCTGGCACTTGTCCGGTGCGCAGGAGAACGACGCATCGCCCGCGGGCGCACAGACCTGGCCGGTCGGGCAGTCCTGACCGCAACCGGTCGCCTTGCACTCGCCCTCGACGCACTTCTCGCCGGCCTGGCAGGTGACGGAGGCGCAGCTCTTCACGCAGCGCGGCTCGGTGAAGGTCTCGTTCGGCTTGCAGACCTCACCGGCCTGACAGGTGTTCGGGTCGCAGGGGTCGTCGACGCAGGCGCTGTTGCTGCAGATCTCGCCCGCCTTGCAGCCGAAGAAGTTGCAGTTGTTCTGCGGCTGGCAGGTGCCGACGGCGGGGCCGGTCGGAGCGCAGGCTTGGCCGCTCGGGCACTGGACGCCGAAGCACGGGCTCTGGCAGCCGAGGTCGCCCTTGCACTTGCACTCCGGCAGACCGGCGCCGCTACCGCCGGGGCCGCAGACCACCTCGCCGGTGGTCGGGTCCTTGACCGTCTTCTTCGAGCAGTCGCCGCAGGGGTCGTTCACGCAGAACTTCCCGGTCTCGGTGGTGCCGCTCTTGGTGACCGTCTCGCACACCGCGCCTCCAGGGCAGATCTCGCCCTTGCACGGCGCGGCGCACTGGCAGACGCCGGCCGCGAGCGCGACGCAGGACTTGCCCGGGCTGCAGATGGGGAGCTCGCCGGCGTCCGTGTCCGGCGCGTCCTCGTCGATGTTGCCGTCGCAGTCGTTGTCCAGGCAGTCGCACTTCTCGGGCTGCGGTCCGATGCCGTTGGCGCACGCGAACTTGCCGTTGTCGCAGATCAGCTGGCCCTTCTGGCACTCGCCCTCGTCGGTGCCGCAGGCGTCGCCGATCTTCTGGTTCGGGTTGCTCGGGTTCGCGGTGCCGTCGATGCCGTCCGGCGCCGGGCCGGGCTCGTCGGTCTGGCCGTCGCAGTCGTTGTCGATGCCGTCGCAGATCTCGGGGCTCGGGCCGACGCCACCGACGCAGACGGTCTGGCCGCTGCCCTGGGTGTCGCACTGGCTGACGCCGGGCTTGCACTGGCCCTTGGTGCGGTCACCGGGGTAGAGGGTGGTGTCGTAGGTGGGGGCGCAGGGCCCGCCGAGGCCCAAGCCGTCGTCGACGGTGCCGTTGCAGTCGTCGTCGATGGCGTTGCAGACCTCCGGGGTGGGCTTGACGCCACCCTGGCACTCGATGGTGCCGTTGACGCAGGCGGTGAGACCGGGCTGGCAGGGCGGGGTGGTGTTGCCGCAGGTCTGGCCGACGCCGGAGACGTTGTCGTCCTTGGTGCCGTCGCAGTCGTTGTCCACGCCGTCGCAGACCTCGGGGCTCGGGGTCTTGCCGCCCTGGCACTTCCAGCCCTGGTTGCCGTTGCAGACCAGGCTGCCGGCCTGACACGGGGTGGTCAGGGTGCCGGTCCCGGTGCAGGTGCCGCCGGCGGGCGGGCACCACTGGACGTTGGAGTGGCTGCACACGGGGTTGCAGCCGGTGGCGGGCAGGTTCCAGCAGCCGGGCTGCGCGGGCTGGTCGGTCAGCGGCGCGTCGTCCACCTGGCCGTCGCAGTCGTCGTCGATGCCGTTGCAGCTCTCGGGCTGCGGCGGGGTGCCGCCCTGACAGACCAGCACGCCACCCACGCAGGCGGTGGTGCCCTTGGTGCAGATGCCGCCCTGGACGCCGCAGGCCTGGCCGACGCCCGGCACGCCGTCGTCCACCACGCCGTCGCAGTCGTTGTCGATTCCGTCGCAGATCTCGGCGCTGGGGCCGATCCAGCCGGAGCAGGTGCCGTTGCAGGGCAGCTGGCCCTTGACGCACTGGCTCGGGGGGAAGGTGTCCTTGTAGACCAGGCCCGGCTGGCCGGGGATGGTGCAGGTCGTCGGTGCGATGCCCTCGTCCACGGTGCCGTTGCAGTTGTTGTCGATGCCGTCGCAGATCTCCGTCTGCGGGTTGTTCACGCAGGTGCCGAAGCCCTTGGGCACGCCGGCGCCGACGCAGCCGCCGATGGGGACGGCCTGGCCCGTGCTCTGGCAGCTCTGCGTGCCGGTGCAGTTGCCGGGCGGGCTGAAGCCGCAAGGGATGGCCGCGACCCCGTCGTCCGCGACGCCGTCGCAGTCGTTGTCACAGCCGTCGCAGATCTCGGGGCTGGGCTGGCAGTTGTTCGGGCAAGCGCTGAACGGCACGCCGCTGCCCGCGGCGTTGTCGATCACGCCGTCGCAGTTGTCGTCCTCGTTGTTGCAGACCTCCGCCGTGGGGCAGTGGGGCGGGTTGCCGCACTTGAGCACGCCCTCGTCGGTCTGCCCGTTGCAGTTGTCGTCAGCGTTGTTGCACTGCTCGGTCGGGTTGTAGCAGAGCCAGTTCAGCGGCTGGCTCGACTGCGCCGAGGTCACGCAGGGCAGCTTGGTCAGATCGCCCTGGGGGTTCGAGGGCGTGATCGAGGCGGTGTACTGCGAGAGGCAGGTGGCTCGTGGCTGCGTGCAGCAGTCCGTGCGCTGGTTGCAGTAGTGCGCGTACCCCTCGTCCGTGCAGCCGTTGCAGTTGTCGTCCGCGTTGTTGCAGACCTCCGGCTTGATCGCGCCGGAGATGATCGTGGCGAAAGCTTGCGAGAGCGTCACCTCGTTGTTGGCTGGGAGCGCGTTGACGGCGCTGGCGCACGCGCCCGTGGTCGTCCCGCACTGCCCCATCTTGTGGACGTTGTTGAGCAGCGTCTGATCCGCCGGCGCGTCCACGTTGAAGGCGATCACGTGGGTGTAGATGCGCCGGAAGAGCCCGTCCTTCGTGAAGCCGTTGTAGAGCTGCTGCGCTGCGGTCACTGGGTCGCCGCTGCAAGTTTCGCCGCCGTCCGTCATGAGAATGACGTTGAGGGACCGGCACGCGCGATCCGCAGCGGTCAGTGGGGATGGGAACCCGGGCAGTCCGCTCTGGAAGTACGTGCGTGCGTTCTGGAGCGACGCGCCGATGGGAGTCGCGTCGTAGGCGAAGAGCTCCTTCTGGTCGCCGCAGTTGTGGTCCATGTACTGCAGCATGCTCGCGACGTTGTTGGGCAGCGGTGGGTCCTGGTCCTGCACCATGCCCACGAGCATGTTGGCGCCGCCGCAGGCGCTGCCGCCGAAGGAGCAACCGTTGTAGGCGTAGCGATACCAGCTGGAGCCCGTCCAGAACTCGCCCCAGTTGCAGGCTGCGGGGCAACCCGAGATCGTGCGCGAGAAGCTGGCCAAGCCGAAATTGGCCTCTCCGGCGAACGCCTGGATGGTGTTGCGCAGCGCGCACTTCGCGTCATTGACGCGAAGCGGCTGCCATCCGCACGAGTTGTTCACGCCGCCGCCGACGTCTGCGCAGGTCTGCGGCCAGGCGGTCGCCGGGTTCGTGCAAGCCGCCATGCTGCCCGACGTGTCCACGACGACCAGGAAGTACGGCCGCTGCGGCTTCGGCCACACGGAAGGATCCGGGCTCAGGCACTTCGCGTCCTCCTGCGCAGCGGCCGGTTTGGGCGCGGCTGCCAGCGCCGCCCAGCCAGCGAGAGCCAGCCCAGAAGCCCGGGTCAAAAGCCGCACGAGACGCTCGTTCTGATTGGCCATGAGCACGCCCTCGAAAGTCCGCCGTTTTGGTGTGATGGCTCCGGGAATGGAGCCGCTTGCCGCGCCCGCCGAGCGCATGCCGCAAGGATTCTGAACCATCGTGAAAGCTACACGGTTGGGGTCCTGGCCTCAAGGCTTGCGCTGCCCGTTTTCGCCCACTTCGACCTACAGGCCCCAGGGCCGGTGTCCCACGGATCCCAGTCCGAGCCAGGCCCCTCGTGACGCCCGAGCCCAGGGACGCTAATCGTGCGCGCTCGGAGACCCCGTGGCCAAGCCGCTCGGACGCCCCAAAGGCCGCTTCACCCAGCACCGGCGCCTGGACGTCGTGCGCGATCTCCTGGCGCGCCACCCCCGCGGCCTGACGCTCTACGAGCTCGCGGACGCCATCGACGTGAGCGCACGGACCATGCGCCGCTACCTGAAGGAAATGGGGCGCGAGTACGACCTCGAGAGTCACGAGGTGAAGGGCGGCGGCGCGCTGCTCTGGCGCATCCGACAGAGCGAAATCCCGCGCAAGGTGGAGCTCCGGCGCACGCAGGCCTACGCGCTCCTGGCGGCGCGCCGGCTGTTCGAGCCGATGCGCGGCTCGGCGCTGTTCGAAGAGATCGATCTGGCCATCAACAAGCTGCTGACCTTCGCCCAGCGTCCCGGACGCGGGCCGAACGCGGGCCTGGCTGACGCTCGGCTCGAGGACCGCTTCTTGTACCTGCCCTTCGCGCCCAAGAACTACGCCGAGAAGACCGAGGAGCTCGACGACCTGTTTCAGGCCGTCTCCGATCTCCGACCGCTCTCACTGGCGTACCGAAGCGTGGCAAAGCGCAACGAAGAGCGCATCACCATCCATCCGTACGCGCTGGTGCTCCACCGCGACGCCATCTACTGCGTGGGCCTGCACGTCGACAAGGACGAGATCCGTACCTTCGTCCTCGATCGCATGCGGGACACGGAGTGCGCGACCTCCGAGCGTTTCGTGCTCCCCGACGGCTTCAAGATCGACGACTACTTCCAGGGCGAGCTCGGCATCTGGCGCAGCGAGACCCGCCACAAAGTGGTGATCGACTTCGACGCGCAGGGCGCGGAGTACCTGCGCACCCGCAAGGTCCACGCCTCGCAGAAGCTCCAGGCCATCGCCAGTGGCGGCGTCCGGCTGAGCATGACGGTCGGGAACCTGAACCCGGTGGTCAGCTGGGTGCTCGAGTGGGGGCCGCGCGCGAAGGTCGTCGAGCCTCCCGAGCTCGTCGAGCGCGTGCGCGCCGAGCTGGAGCAGGCGCTCGGGCAGTACGGCGCGCGCGCGAAGAAGCGGGCGCGTTCCTGACCGAGCGGGCGCACTCGACGCGCGCGGCTGAGCCGACGCGCGGGTTCGAAACGCCGGGATTTGGACCCGGGGACGGGGACGGGGACGGGACCAGGAGCAGGAAGCAGGTCCAGGAGCTGGTGCGGGAGCAGGTCCAGGAGCTGGTGCGGGAGCAGGTCCAGCACCAGGTCCAGCAGCAAGTCCAGCAGCTGGTGCGGAGCTCGCGAGGCCGCAGGCCGAGCCCGGAATCACATCAGGGTCTTGGCAAAATCAGATCACGATCGGCCAAAGAGAGGAGAGTGAGAAAAACCGGCCGGAACCCGCGCCGGCTGTTCCGACTGCACGGAAGTGACGCCAGACGTTCTGGGGGATCAGCGGACGCGAGAAATCTCAGGCCGGGCGCCGGCTGTTCCGCCGGTGGGAAGAGTCGCGAGGCGTGTGGGCAGTCCGCGGAGCGAGATCACACAGTCGAGCCTCCCGAGCTGGTCGAACGCGTGCGCGCGGAGCTGGATCAGGCGCTCGGGCAGTACGGCCCGCGCGCGAAGAAGCGGGCGCGCGGCTGACGGAGCGGGCGGACCCGACACGCGACTGAGCCCCCGCGCTCACTTCCCCTGCGCGCGATAGTGCCGGTAGTACGAGAGCACCTTGCCCACGTAGGCCTGGGTCTCTTCGTAGGGCGGGATGCCGCCATTCCTGATCACGGCGTTCTCGCCGGCGTTGTAAGCCGCGATGGTCAGCTCGAGATCGCCGTTGAACAGGTTTGCCAGGACGCGCAGGTAGCGCGTGCCGCCGAAGATGTTCTGACGCGGGTCGAAGTGGTCGCTGACCAGCATGCGTTCGGCGGTCTCCGGGATCAGCTGCATCAGCCCCCGGGCGTTGGCGCGTGAGACGGCGCGTGGGTCGAAGTCGCTCTCCACCTTGATCACGGCGCGCACCAGCTCCTCGGGGATCTGGTAGAGCGTCGCCGCCTGCCGGATGTACACGTCGTAGCGCGAGAAACGCTCCGGCGAGGTGTCGCTGGGCATGAAGACCGGGATCTTGGGCTTGTCCTTGGCGTAGAGCTCGCTCGACTTGCCGACCGGCTTGTTGGTGAAGGAGACGACCCCGCTCTCATCGACGGTCTTGTAGATGTCGGCGCGGCCGACCCCGCTCAGCGAGAGCAGACCGGCGCCCGCGACGGTCGAAAGGAGGCGAAGGTGGCGGGAGGCGACGGGCACGGTGGTAAGGGATCGTAGCGAGAACGCCGGTTGGAGGTCCAAGAATTCCCGCTTCGATAAGCGGTCCTGCCGCAACCGGGCGGCGCCGAGTAGAGTAGCGCTCCCGCACCTGCCATGCCCGAACGAGACTCGAACAGCGACCGCCGGCGCCGCCGGCGCCGCGGCCCCCCGCCGAAGCCCCCCGCCTCCGCGGTGGCGGTCATCGCGGCGGCCAAGCCCGCGGTCGACGTGGACAAACCCGCCGACGAGCCGCTCAGCGAGGCCGAGGCCGCGGAGATGCGCGTGCACCTGCGCTTCCTGAAGGAGCACCGCAAGCTCCTGGCGCTCAAGGTCAACGCGGCGGAGGACCTGCTCCTGAACGGCGCGCGGGAGCCCACGCACCGCGGCGTGTGCCAGCACCTGCTCGACAAGGTCGAGAAGAGCCGGGTCGAGCTCGCCGTGCCGCGCCTCGACGTGGGCAGCCGCACGCGGCTGCTCGAGGGCATCATCCGCTTCTCGCCCGACATCGCCTACCTCCTGCTCTACCTGGAGAGCCTGAAGGACGCTTCTCGCCCGGATGCGGTGCCCGCGCTGGCGGCTGCACTCCGGCGCATCGACTTCGAAAGGGTCAGCGCCGCGCAGATGCGCCGCGTGCTCGATCTGATCGTCGAGCTCACCAGCGAGCGCGACCGGCCGCAGCTCCTGTTCAGCTTGCTCTCGAGCTCGACCTTCCAGCAGGCCTTCGACGCCTCGGCGGAGCGCCTGCCGGAGGCCCTGGCGAGCATCGTCGTGCCGCTGCGCGCCGCCCACGCGGTGATCGTGCGCGGCGCGCCCAATCCGTTCGACGCCGACGCGCTCCGGCGGGGCGCCGGCATGCTGCTCTCCGCCCACGAGAGCGTGCTTCGGGCGCAGACGCCGGCGGTGCGACGGCGCCTGTTCGAGGCGGGCATCGAGCTGTCGGCCGAGGCCTCGCAGAAGTCAGCGGCGGGCCTGCGCTTTCTCCTGGAGGGCTTCAAGGGGGAACGCGCCTACGGCGACGCGGCGCTCGGGCTCGCCCGCTGGCTCCTGTCGCAAGGGATGGAGCGGGAGGCCAAGGCCTTCTTCGTCCAGCTCGCGAAGGACGGCGTCGAGGTGCCGCGCCACTGGCTCGCGGCGCTGGACGGCGCGCGCTTCGGCGGCATCGGGCTGACGGAGCGGCTGCCGGCCCGGGACCCCGCGCGCCCGCCGCGGGAGCTCTTCGCCAGCGGCCTGCACTTCGCGAGGCAGCTCTCGGTGTGGGTGCGCGTGGGAACGGGGGCGGACGTGGAGCGCTACGCGCGCGCGGTCGAGCTCGCGAAGAGCATCGCGCTGCCCGGTGTCGCGCCGGTCGTGGCCCACGGGCAGAGCGACCGGGGCGAGCCTTACCTCGCGGTCGAGCGCCACGGTCGCGCGGCCAACGAGGTCATCCTGGGCAAGGGCGGCCTGCGGAAGAGCACCGCGCTCGCCATCGCGGGCGAGGCGGTGGCGATCCTGGGGGCGCTGGGCCTGGCGGGTGTGAAGCTCCCGGACGCGCGCTTCCGGCGCTTCGCGCTCGACGAGGGCGGCCGGCTCTGGCTGCGCGATCTGATGGACGCCGAGCGGGCCGAGGGTGCCGGACGGGCGAACGCCGCGCTGGCGAGGGAGCTCTGTCTCGAGGTGCTCGGGCGCGCGGAGCGCCTGGTGGTGCCGAGCGAGATCGACGCGCGCCTGCGTGACGCCGAAGACACGGTCGCGATCGCGCGGGCGCTGGAAGCTTTGAGCTAGCTCTCGCTGTCGGTCAGGTAGGTGTAGCTCCGGAGCGCCTGCTCGTAGTGCTGCATCAGCGTGCGCATCTGCTCGTTGGTGAGCCGGCCGCTCTGCACGGCGCGTTCGGCCTGCTTGCGCACCGCCTCGACCATCACCTCCGGCTGGTACTCCACGTAGCGCAGGACGTCTGCGATGCTCTCGCCCTTGACCACGTGGCGCACCTCGTAGCCCTCGTCGGTCAGGCGCACGTGCACGGCGTTCGTGTCGCCGAACAGGTTGTGCAAGTCGCCGAGGATCTCCTGGTACGCGCCGTTCAGGAACATGGCCATGAAGTAGGGCTCGTCGGGCCGATAGTCGTGGACCTCGAGCACCTGCTTGTCCTCCTCGACGTCGATGAAGCGATCGATCATGCCGTCGCTGTCGCAGGTCAGATCCGCCAGGCGCGCGGTGACCTGGGGCTGCTCGTCCAGGCGGTGGATGGGCATGATGGGGAAGAGCTGGTCGATGGCCCAGATGTCCGGTGCCGACTGGAACACGCTGAAGTTGCAGTAGTAGATGCTGCTCATCGTGCGCTCGAGATCCCAGAGCTCCTCCGGCACGAACTTGAGCCGCTTGACGCGGGCCTGGATCTTCTCGCAGCAGTTCCAGAACAGGCGCTCGGCCTGCGCGCGCTCCCGCAGGCTGAGGTAGCCGTACTTGAACAGGTTCTGCGCCTCTTCCTTGGCCTGCGTGGCGTCGTGCCACGACTCCTGCACGTTCTTGGCGCTGATGCCCTTGTAGGTCTCGTACAGGTCCTTGACCAGGCGGTGAGCCTCGGGCTTCGGCTCGACGGGATCGCCGAAGCGCACCTCGTTCACGCCCACGACCTCGAACACCAGGACGGAGTGGTGCGCCGCCACGGCGCGCCCGCTCTCGCTGACCAGGGTCGGGCAGGGCACGTTGGACTTGTTGCAGGCCGCTTGCACGTGGGCGACCACGTCCGCCGCGTACTCCTCCAGCGTGTAGTTCTTGGAGGCGTGGAAGTCCGTCTTCGAGCCGTCGTAGTCGATGGCCAAGCCGCCGCCGACGTCGAGGAAGCCCATCTTGCAGCCCATCTTCGCCAGCTCGGTGTAGATGTTCGCCGCCTCCTGGATGGCGTTCTTGATGGGGATGATGCTCGAGATCTGACTGCCGATGTGGAAGTGCAGGAGCTGCAGGCAGTCGAGCATGTCCTTGGCCGCGAGGCGGTCCACCAGCTCGACGATCTCGGTCATGGTCAGGCCGAACTTCGCGCGATCTCCCGCGGAGTTCGCCCAGCGTCCGACGCCCTTGGCGCTCAGCTTGCTGCGCACGCCGAGCACCGGGCGGATGCCGAGCTTCTCCGCGGCGCGAAACACGTGGTCGAGCTCTTCGATGCGCTCGAGGACCACGATCACGGTCTTGTCGAACTTCTGCGCGACCAGCGCCGTCTCGATGTAGTGCAGGTCCTTGTAGCCGTTGCAGATGATCAGCCCGCCGACGTCCTGCATGGCGGCCAGGGCGATCAGGAGCTCCGGCTTGCTGCCGGCCTCCAGGCCGAACTGCCAGCGCCGGCCGTATTCGACCACGTCCTCGATCAGGTGGCGTTGCTGGTTCACCTTGACCGGGAACACGCCGCGGTAGATGCCCTGGTACTCGTACTCGAGGATGGCGCGCTCGAACGCCTCGTTGATGCGCTTGATGCGGTGCTCGACGATGTCGCTGAAGCGGATCAAGAGCGGCAGGTCGAGGCCCCGCGCCTCGAGGTGCTGCACCAGCTCGTACATGTTGATGCTGCGGTCGCGGCTCGGGTCCGGCGTGACCTGCACGTGCCCCTGCTCGGTGACGGTGAAGTAGGGGATCCCCCAGCCTTGGATCTGGTAGAGCTGCGCGCTCTTCTGCGGGCTCCACGCCTCGCCGTTCTCGACCATCTCGTTCAACTTGGCCTCCTCGGGCGCGTCGATACACTGCTAGCGAATCGAGCCGTGGCTCGAGCCCCCACGGGGACGGGGCGACGTCGGTCCGGGGAGCAGGCGAAGCAAACGTCGGAACGGGGCGCTTCGCAAGGGAAAGATGAGCCGCGCTCCCGCCGCTCGCGCTCGTCCCGAGACTGCCCGAGTCCAGCCTAGCCCGGCGCCCAGAGCGTCGTCGGGAGCGCGCCGCGCTTCCACAGGGCGAGCAGGTCCATCAGGAAGGCCACGGTGATGTGAACCAGGAAGCCGGAGTAGATGCTCTTGGTGCGCATCGCCAGGCTGCCGAGCACGACGCCCGCCACGATGGCGCCGTGCGCCTCCAGGTAGGGCTTGCCGTAGTGGATCATGCAGTACGGCACGGCCATGGCGAAGATGGCGCCGGCCCCCATGCTCTTCCGGAGCGCACCCACGATCCAGCCGCGGAAGAAGGCCTCCAGCGCCAGAAATTGCAGGAAGTACATGGCCTCCCAGGTCAGGAAGTCGAACCAGCTGCGCGAGCTCTGCTTGTAGAACGGGTAGTAGCCGCCGAAGTCGGGCTGCGAGGCGACCAGCAGCATGGCGGGCAGGACGAAGCCCAGGCAGGCGGCGTAGATCCAGAGGTGCTTGAAGAAGCCCCGCACGTGGAAGCCCATGTCGAGCAGGCTGTCCTTGGGGAACAGCAGCTTCCAGAGCGGCAGCGGGATGATGACGTAGCCGAGCACGCGGCTCCCGACCCACCAGGCGTAGCCGTAGAGCTCGTCGTATTTGCCGAGCTTGACGAAGCGCCAGCCTCCTCGCTCGAGCTCGGCCAGAAGGGGCCGGAGCATCTGGTCGTAGATCTGACGGCCCCCGTAGTACTCCTGGAGCGTGAGCACGACGGCGGTGATCAAGAGGCACGCCGCCGGGCGGAGGTCGTGCCGGCCCTCGCGTACCAGCTCCGACCGGTACTCGGCGGCTTCCCGGTCCAGCTCGCGCCAGGTCTCGCGGAAGAACCGCCAGATCAGCGGCGCGATCAGGCACAGGATCGGCAGCGGCAGGAGCGCCTTGATGGGGGGATAGCCGAGGATCGCGTCCCACCACGACAGGAAGCGAAGGTGCGTCAGCGGGAGGGCGAACCCTTCCGGCATCTCCGGTCCCAGCTTGGCGAGCCCGTCGAGCATGCGCGGCGGCCTAGGCGCCTCCGCCGGCGAGCTGGGCCGCGGCCTCGAGCCGCGCCACCGTGCGCTCCCGCCCGAGCACGACCATCACCTCGAACAGACCCGGGCTGGCGCTCCTGCCCGTGAGGGCCACGCGCGCCGGCTGCGCCACGTTCTTCATCTGGAGCTGCTCCCGCTCGGTCCAGGCCCGAACCGCCTCCTCGAGCGCCCCGACCTCGAAGCTCGGGATGCCGCGGCAGAGCTCGGCGAGGCCGACCAGGTACGGGACCGCCGCCGGCACCAGGAGCTTCGTCCGCGCCGCGGGATCGAGCTCCGGCGGGTCACGGAAGTAGTAGTCCAGCGCCTGCGCGGCCTCGACCAGAGTCCGAGCGCGCTCGCGAATCGTGGGGATCGCCGCCTCGAGGGTGGTCGCCGGGACGTCCGTCAGGCCTCGGGCGGCGAGGAACGGGCGCACGCCCTCGGCGTAGTCGGTGAGCGACGTCAGCTCCGGCCGCTTGAGCTGCTCGAAGGCCACGTCCGCGAACTTCTTCTCGTCGAACTTGCCGTCGCTCTTGTTGACGCGCTCCCAGTCGAACAGTCCGACCAGCTCCTCGCGGCTGAAGATCTCCTGGTCGCCGTAGGACCAGCCGAAGCGCACCAGGTAGTTCAACACGCCCATCGGCGTGAAGCCGCGGTCGCGGTAGTCCTGCACCCCGACCGAGGCGTGCCGCTTGCTGAGCTTGTCGCCCTTGGGTGAGAGCATCATCGGCAGGTGGGCGAACTCGGGCACGTCCCAACCGAAGGCCCGATACAGCAGGACTTGCTGCGGGGTGTTGCCGATGTGGTCGCGGCCGCGGGCCACCAGCGTGATGCCCATGGCGTGGTCGTCCACCACCGCGCCCAGGTTGTAGAGCGGGAAGCCATCCGTGCGCACGATGACGAAGTCCTGCTGGACCTCGTTGGGCGTGCGGATCTCGCCGAACACCTTGTCCACGAAGTCGGTGGAGCCGTGCTCGGGGGACTTGAAGCGCACCACGTGCGGGAGTGCCGGCTCGTCCTTGCGCTCCCGGCAAGTGCGCGGGTAGACGAACTGCGCCTTGGGGTCCCGCTCCTTGAGCGCGGCGCGCTGGGCATCCAGCTCTTCCTTGGTGCAGTAGCAGCGGTAGGCCTTGCCGGCCCGGATCAGCTGCTCCACCGCGTCCCGGTACAGCTGCTTGCGCTCGCTCTGGAAGTAGGGCCCGTGGGGGCCGCCCACCTCCGGTCCCTCCTGCCAGTCGAGGCCGAGCCAGGTCAGGGCGTCCAAGATGGCCCGGACGCTGTCGAGGCTGCTCCGGTCCTGATCGGTGTCCTCGATGCGTACGATGAACGTCCCGCCCTGGCGCTTGGCCCAGAGCCAGTTGAACAGGGCGGTGCGCGCTCCCCCGATGTGGAGGTAGCCGCTCGGGGAGGGGGCGAAGCGCACGCGCGGTGCCATGGGTCCGCCGCGTTAGCACGGTTTTCGGGCGGTAGGGGAGGGGCCGGGCCTGGGGCATTGCCTGGCCCGGTCCGCGCTGCTAGAAGGCGCGCCCTCACGGCCGAAGCGCGGCCGTTCGGAGACGACCATGAAGAAGACTCCCCTGAGCCTGGCCAACGAGCGATTCACGAGCAAGGAAAAGCTCGTCGAGGCGGTCCAAAAGCTCGCAACCCAAGACCTGTGGCTCGACCGCGTCAACGAGGTGAAGGGGCTCGCCCGGGTCTCGAACGCCAAGCTGATCCGGCTGCACGAGATCCTGACCAGCGTGAAGAAGGACTTCGGCTCCCGCGCCAAGCTCATCGACGCGATCTTGACGCTCGAGAAGCGCGGCAAAGACGCGGGCTACAAGGCGCGGCTCGAGGCCTACCCGTTGCCCCGCCTCGTCGATCTGCACGGCGCCGCGTCGCGCCGCGCCAAGCGCGCCGAGGCCAAGGCCAAGGCCGCGCCGGCCCCCAAGAAGAAGCCGGCGGCCAAGAAGGCCAAGAGCGCGGCCGCTCAGGCGTGAGCTAGGTCTTCACAGACCTTTTTCCGCGATCCACTTGTTGCTGAAGTCGGCGCCCTTCTTGTAGCTCTCTTCCATGTCGGCGATGACTCGTTTCTCGAGCATGCCGCCGACACCGAAGATCTTCGCCACCACGCTGCAGTCGAAGACGCGGACGCACTTTTCGCCCTGCGGCTTGGTGTAGAGCGTGCCCTTGATCGTCACCTTGTCCGCCAGCTTGTTCGGCGTGATGACGATGGCGTAGCGCCGGGTCTTCTTGTCGAAGGTCCCGTCCTCGCGGTAGCCGAGGCCCTCGCCGATGACGGCCTTGAGCGGCCCGGGCATCGGGCCGAGCTTGGGGACCACGTTGATGCTGCGGCGGATCTCCTTGTCGTCCTCGTCCTGCTTCAGCTTCTCGTAGACGGGGAACGCCAGGGCGTCCTTGAACAGGCTCTGGTTGTAGGCATCGTCGAAGAACAGCTTGTTCCAGAAGGTGTCTTCGCTGCAGTCGTAAACGTGCTCGATTCGGACGTCGGCCATGGGCGGCATCCTAATTCACACGGTCCTCGGCTTGCGAGGCTAGAATCCGCGCCCCATGACTGCAGCCGCCGCCCCAGCTCGACCGGTCGCTCCGCCCCGCCCGCCCGGGTTCTTCTCCCAGGCGCTGGTGATCCTGCGCAAGGACTTGTTGATCGAGCTGCAGAGCGGCGAGGTGGTGACGACCAGCGCTTTCTTCGCGCTCCTGGTGGTGATCATCGCCTCGTTCTCGTTCTACGGGGGACCCGCGACCAAGCGCTTGGTGGCCGCGGGCACGCTCTGGCTTTCCATCGCCTTCGCCGCCGTGCTCGCCCTCGGCCGCGCCTGGCAGCGCGAGCGTGAAGAGGGTGCGCTGGCAGGGCTCCTGGTGGCGCCGGTGTCCCGCGCCGCCATCTTCGCCGGCAAGGCCATGGGGTTGATCGCCTTTCTGGGCGTGGTCGAGCTGGTCGTGATCCCGCTCACCGCGCTCTTGTTCTCCATCGACCTCCTGGAGGTCGGACCGGCCCTCTTGGTGATCTGCCTGCTCTCCACGCCCGGGCTGGCGGCGACCGGCACGCTGTTCGGATCGATGACGGTTCGCACCCGCGCGCGGGATCTGCTGCTGGCGATCGTGCTCTTGCCGCTGCTCTCCCCAACGCTGCTGGCGTCGGTGGCCGCGACCCGCGAGCTCTTGGGCGGCGCCCCGCTCTCGGAGCTCGGCGACTATCTGAAGCTGATGGCCGTGTTCGACGTCATCTTCCTCAGCGGTGGCCTGGCCCTCTTCGGCACGCTGATCGAAGGCTGAGGTCAACTCGACTCTCGCAGTCTTGGCAAGAGCAGATCGCGATCCGCCGCTGACACCGAGACCCACGAGAACACCGGCGAGGCCGGCGCACTCCCCCGTCAGGTGGGAATTTCGCTTGGCGTTTCCCGAGTGCATCTCGACAACAACGTCGACGAGGGCAGGGCGCGGCGGAAAACGCAGGGCGCGAAAGAGCGAAACCGTCACTAGACCAGCCTCGCCACCCGAGCGCCGGCCGCGGCCCCCGCCGCTGCCGAGTCCACCGCGCCGAGCACGCTCCCGGCGGCGAACAGGCACGGTCCGAGCTGGCCGTGCTCGTCGGCGCGCAGGCGATAGCCCGCGAGCGCGTCGAAATCGACCTCCGCGCCGGCCTGCACCGCCAGCTCCAGCGTCGGCGAGCCGGCGCCGCCCACCAGGATCGCGTCCACCTTATCGCGCCTCTCCCCGCCCTCGCCCGAGAGCACGATGCCCGTGACCTTCGAGCGCCCCGCCGCGCGCACCACTTGATCGCGAGCGACCGCGAGCACCTCGACTCGGCCGCGGGTGGCCTCGACGAAGGCGTCCGCGGCCGGACCGCCGTCGATCAACGCGACGCGCTCGCCGAGCGTGATGCCCCCCCGCCACAGCGAGAGCGCGGCGCGCGCAGAGTAGACCCCGGGCAGATCGTTCTCGCCGAAAGCCAGCACCGGCTCGTGCCGACCGCTCGCGACGATCACCGCTCGCGCCGTGAACAGCGTCGCGCCCTCGGGACCCAACGTCAGGGCCGAGAGCCGGCCGTCGCTGCGTTCGGGCTCCCGGAACAACGCGATCGCCGTGGTCCCTCCCAGGAGCGAGGCCCCGCGCGCCGTCGCCCGCGACACCAGCTGGGTGACCCGGCCCGGCGCCAGCGCGCGGCACGCACCCCCCAAGCTCGTTCCATCGTCCACCAGCACCGCGCCCGAACCCAGCTCGCCGAGCGCGGCGAGCCCCGCCGCGCCGCCACCGATCACCAACACGTCGAGCTGACGGAGCTTCGCCGAGGAAGGCGTCTCCAGCTCGTCCGGGAGCTTGCCGAGCCCGGCGACGCGTCGCGCGAAGCTCTGCACCACACCGGAGACTCCACGGATCCCGGCGAACAGCCGGTGGTGATCGATACCCTTGGGAAACAGGAAGTCGGCCGCCCGGAGCGCGTCCACCCCGCGCGTCCCGAGCACGTTCTGCGTCTCGACCCGTTCGCCACCGCGCACCGGACGCATGCAGGTCATCACGTTGGGCACGCCGTCGACGCGCGCCAAGCAGCCGTCGCAGCCCCCGCGCAGGCAATACGGTCCTCGGGGCCGGTGCAGCTTCGGGCTGCGCGCCAGCGGCAGGCGGTCGGCCGCGATCAGGGCGTGGGCCAGCGGCTCGCCCCGCTCGGCCACCACCCGGTCGCCGTCGTGGCTGATCTCCACTGGATTTTCCGGGGATTTCTGCCGCGCCGGCATCGGGGCGGAGCCTAGCTCGGATCCCTGGGCGCGTGGAATCCATTCTCCCTCGGGGCTTCGTCTTGAACTACCTTCGAGGGTGCATGCGACTCGGCCTGATCGGCCCCGCCAACGACGCCGACGAGCTCCTGGAGCGAGCAGTTCGTTTTCTCTCCCGGGAGCACTCCGTACACCGCGCCGTGTACCTGGGCTTGGACTCGGCGCTGGAGCGGGTCGTGGGCGCGCTGGCGTCGCGTGCGGTGGGCGACGATCCGAACGTGAGCGCCGTGTGGCAGCGGGCCGCGCTCCGCTGCAGCCAGGCGAGCCCACCGGAGCTGGATCAGTTCCTGGAGGCGGAGCGAGAGCGGCTCTCGCTGATGGTGTTCGGTGCGCTTCCCGGAGCGGATACCCGCCTGGTCGAGCTCCTGAACGGCAAGGTCGCGGTGATGATTCACGACAAGGGGCTGCTCGACGAAGACGACATCGCGTCGGCGACGTACCTGGTGTTCGGCAAGAGCCAGGAGCCCATGGTGAAGCCGATCGGCAGTCGCTGGTTCCTGTCACCGGGGCCGCTCGACGCATTTGGCATCATGCTCCTGGAGGACGGACCAGGCGGAGTGGAGCTCTCGCTGTTCGACAACGAGTGCCGGCTGGCCCGCCGACAGCGGTTGGTGTCGCAGGCGAGCGCTCGGCTGAAGGTCCAAGCGTGAGCCGAGCCACGCGGGTCGCCGTGTTCGGCGGCAGCTTCAACCCGCCGCACGTCGCGCACGTGCTCGCGGTGAGCTACGTGCTCGCGTGCTTCGAGGTCGAGCGGGTGCTGGTGGTGCCGGTGTTCGAGCACGCTTTCGACAAGGATCTCGCGCCTTTCGCCCAGCGCTTCGAGCTCGCCCGCATCGCCTTCGGCTGGCTCCCGGGCGTGGAGGTGAGCAGCGTGGAGGAACGCCTGCCTACGCCGAGCTTCACCCTCCAGACGCTCACGCACCTGGCCGCGGCGCACCCGCACTGGGCGCTCCGCTTCGTGATCGGCTCGGACGTGTTGCACGAACGCGACAAGTGGCGCGCGTTCGATCGCATCGAGGCGCTCGCTCCGCCCATCGTGCTCGGCCGAGCTGGCTTCCCCCATCCATCCGCGCCGCCAGCGCTCTTGCCGGAGGTGTCGTCCACGCGCGTGCGCGAGCTCCTGCGTTCGGCCGACCCCGGCGCCGAGCGCGAGCTCGCGGCGTTGCTCCCGCGGCGGGTGCTCGACTGGGTCCGCACGCACGGGCTGTATCGATGAACGTCGTGGTCATCGGCCGCGGCAAGGTGGCCCGCGCGATTCAGGCGAGGCTCGGCAAGAGCTCGCATCGAGTGAAGGTCCTGGCGTCGCGCGGCCGCCTGCCGAAGATCGGCGACGACGTCGAGTTGATCGTGCTGGCGGTTCGCGACGACGCAATCGCGGACTTGGCGCGCCGGCTCGCGGCGACTCGAGCGCGCCCGCTCGGCGCCGCGGTCATCCACGTGGCTGGCGCCCTCGGCCCGGAGGTGCTCGGCGCGCTCTCCGGTCGCTGCGCCGGCATCGGCCGGGCGCATCCCCTGGCGAGCTTCGCCTCCAGGCAGCGCTTCCCGGACCTCCGCGGGGCGCTCTGGCTGATGGACGGCGAGCGCGTGGCCGTCGCGCGCGCGCGCCAGCTCGGCCTCGCGCTCGGTTGCCTGCCGCGCCGCTGGCCCGGGGTGACGCCGGCCGCCTACCACGCCGCCGCCGCACTGACCGCGAACGGCGCCGCCACTTTGGCCGCGGCGTCGGCGCGGGTGCTCGTGGGCGCAGGTGCGCCCCCGCGGGAGGTGGCGAGAGCCGTGGGCGTGCTGCTGCGCAGCGTGGCCGAGAACGTGGGTCGCGTGGGTCTGCCGGAGGCGCTGACCGGGCCGGTTCGGCGCGGCGATGCCCGGACGGTCTCCCGCCACCTGCATGCGCTCGCTCCCTGGGGACAGGAAATAACCGAGCTATATCGAGTATGTGCGTTGGCTCAACTGCCGCTGGCAGCAGCGCTGGGCGAAGCCAGCGCGGCCGACCTCGCCCGGGTCCGACGCGTCCTGGGTCCGAAGCGACCGCGCCGGCGGCGAGTCTGATCGGGGCGGAATCTGCTGAGCCGGAAACCGCCGGCGATTTCAGCAGAAAACAAGCGGGAAGCGCGTTGCCGGAGGGGGCATTCGCAGCTACGGTTTCCTTCGTCTTGGCCTCCTTCGCGGAACGACTCGACGCGAGCCTGTCGGGGCAGCTCGCAGACACGACCGAGAGCGGTTTCGTCGCGCTCGACGCACGCGTGCGGCGCGCGGATGCGCGCGGAGTCCTGCGCGTGCGGGCGCCCGCCGGTCTGCTGGACGCGGTCTCGAGCCATGTCGAGCGGCGCTGCCGAGCGCTCGGACGCCGCGTGGTGGTCGCCGACGCGCGCGCGGAGAGCGCGTGGCGTGACGTGGCTGCGCGCTTCGGCGCGGGCGCGCTGCCGACGGAGTCGGAAGCCGCATCGGAAATGCTCGCGAGCGCCGCGTCCCGCGCGCGTGCCGTCGTGTTGGTGCCGGGCTCCGCGTTCGGCGCTTGGGACCAAGCAGTCCTGCACTCGCTGACCGAGCGCGAGGGAGAAGCGCTGTTCGTGCTCCTGCTGGCGGAGCATGCCGAGCTCCCGTCCACGCTCGAGCTGATCGAAGTCTCGGAAGAGCTGGACCCTGCGGCCCTCGGCTGCTGGTGGGATGCGGTTGCGACGGCGCACGCGGGGAAGCTCTCGGAGCTCGACGGCTGGCTCGGCGCTGCGTCTCGCTCCGAGCGGCGAGCGCCCGAGGCCGTGCTCGCCGAGCTGCCGGAGTCGAGCCGCGGCCTGTTCGAGCGCCTGACGCTCGCCGGCCGGGCCTGGCCGGCCGCCGCGTTGGAAGCACTCGGCGAGCCGGGAGACTTCCCGCGCCTCCTCAGCGCGGGCCTCGCCGAGCTGCGCGACGGCTTCGTTTCGGTGCGGCCGATGGCGCCGGAGGCGCCTTCTCCGGTCAATCTCGAGTGGGTTGCGCGCTCTCTGGCACAGGCGTTCCCGCAGGACGCTTGGGCGCTCGCGCGGAGCGCGGAGCTGTGGGGCTCGCTCGGCAAGCTCGCACCCTTGGAGCAGGCCATGCGCGCGGCGCTCGGCTTGGTCGATGACGGCGTGAGCCGTGCGGAGCTCTGGTCCCGCTTTGCGGCGGCCCTCGACGCCTGCCCCGCCGATGGCGTGGCGCTGGCACGTCTCGCCGGCGCCGAGCTGGCGCTCGATCTCGGCGATGCCGACGTCGGCCTCGAGTGGGCGCACCGCGCCGGCAGCGTCGAACCCCGTGCCCGGGCCGCGCTCGTGCTGGGTCGCGCGGCGCTGGCGCGTGGCGATCTGGTCTCCGCCCTCGCCGCGCTCGAGCGTGCTCGAGACTTGCTGGTCGCCGATGACGACGCCCGCGGCGGGGCCAGCGTGCAGATCGCGGAGGTGCGCTACGCGATGGGCGAGCTCGCGGAGGCGGCGAAGCTGGCGGGGTCCGTGCTCGCGTCGGCCCGCACGCCGTCCTTGCGCCTCGCGGCGCGCAACCTGCTGGGCAAGCTCTTGCTCGCCAACGGCGATTGGGCCGCGGCCGACGCGCACTTCGCGGCCGACGAGTGCGAGGCCATCGGGGCAGGCGACCTGACCGCGGAGCTTCGCGCCCGCGTGAACCGCGCCATCGCGCTCTTGTCCCGTGGTGCCTCCGAGCCTGCCCGAGCGATGCTCACGGCCGTGCTGCGAGACGCCGAGGCCCGCGGCGAGCGGCGCGCCGTCGGCTTCGCGCTGAGCAACCTCGCCGTCTTGGCCATCGAGCGCCACGACTACGGGCATGCCCTCGAGCTGCTCGAGCGCACCATCGGTGCTCACCGGCGCCTGGGTGACCGCCTGAACTTCGCCCGCGACGTCTCCAACCTGGTCGAGCTCAGGCTGCGACTGGGCCTGGTGGAGCAGGCCGAGCAGGCGCTGCGCTTCGGCCGCAACGCCCTGGGCCCCGGCGCACCGGGCTCCCGCGCGGCGGAGCTCGCGCTCGCCTCGGCGCAGGTGCACCTGTGTCGCGGGCGCACGCCAGAGGCGGAGCGCGAGGTGCGAGCTGCGCTCCGCTCGGCGTCGATGTCCAGCGACGGCGACAAGCTCGGCGAGTGTCACCGGCTGGCTGCCCGCATCGCCCTGGAGGACGGCGCCGTGCCGCGGGCGCAGGCCGAGCTCGAGCGCGCGCGGGCCTTGGCCAAGTCTCCCTTCGATCACGCCGAGATCGCGCTGCTCTCCGCGACCACGTCTCGGGCGCTCGGCAGCCCGGAGCGGGCCCTAGCGGACCACGCGGTCGCGATGACCCGCGAGGCCGGCGACGAAGAGCTGGCGCGGGAAGCCCACGTGCTGGCCGCGGAGATCGCGCTGGATCAGGGCGAGGCGTCCACGGCGCTCTCCCACGTGCTCTCGGCACGGTCACTCACCGACGACGTGGTGCGCAGCCTGAGCGGTCAGATTCGGAGCGCGTACTTGGCGCGGCCTCAGCTTCAGAAGCTCGCGCGTCTCGAGCGCATCACGCTCGAGAGCCCGGAGGCGGACGTCGAGCCAGTGTCGTTGCGTCCGGCGAGCGAGCCGCCGCGTACCTCGCGCGGCGCTACCGTGTACGTGGGACGGCACCCCAGCGTGCGCTCCTTGCTCGATTCGATCTCGAAGGTCGGCAGGACCGGCGCGACCGTGCTCGTGCACGGCGAGAGCGGCACGGGCAAGGAGCTCGTGTCGGAGCTGATTCACGCGCAGAGCGGCCGCGCTCAGGGGCCCTTGGTCAAGGTCAACTGCTCGGCGCTGGTCGAGACGCTGCTCTTGAGCGAGCTCTTCGGTCACGAGAAGGGCGCCTTCACCGGCGCCAGCTCCCGCCGCCGCGGGCGCTTCGAGCGGGCGAACGGCGGCACGCTCTTCCTGGACGAGATCGGCGACATCTCCCCGCGCACCCAGGTCGCTTTGTTGCGTGTGCTGGAGGAGCGGCGGATCGAGCGCGTCGGCGGTAGCGCGCCCATCGAGGTCGACGTCCGCATCGTGTGCGCGACCCACCGAGATCTCCGCGGCATGGTCGAACGCGGCGAGTTCCGCGAAGACCTCTACTACCGTCTCAGCGGCATCACTCTGGAGGTGCCCGCGCTGCGCGATCGCGCCTCGGATCTGCCGGTGCTCTGCGACGCGATCCTGGAGCGGATCGCGACCGAGCGCGCCGAGCCCCAGAAGCGCCTGAGCCGGGAGGCGCTGGAGCTTTTGGCGCGTCACCGCTGGCCGGGCAACGTGCGCGAGCTCGAGAACGCGCTCCGTGCGGTCTCGGTGCTGTCGGATGGCGAGCTCATCGAGGCGCACGACTTCATCGAGCACGTCGAGGCGCTGCGGAAGCTCTCCGCGGAGCCGGTCTCATCCCGGCGCGAGCCGAGCTCGGCGGCGCGTCACGTGGCCGTGGTGCCGGATGTCGCGGCCGGTGGGCCGGTCACCGACGTCGCCTATCGGGAGATCCGAATGGGCGCGGTGAGCCTCTCCGACTTGAAACGCAACATCGAGCGCGACTGCATCGAACGCGCGCTCGAAGATGCGGGCGGGAACATTACGCGAGCGGCGGCGCTTCTGGGCATGAAGCGACCGCGTCTCAGCCAGCTGGTGAAACAGTACGGCTTTCTGGTGAATGGGGCGGAGGATCCGTCATGAAACGGCAAACCTGGATCTTGGTAGCAGGGTTGGCTCTGGGCCTCGCGGGCTGCGCGGTCGGGACCGAAGAGCCCATCGACGAGGGCACGGGAGAGCAGGCGGCCGAGCTCGGCGCGGACACCGGTCCGGGCACGCAGGGCACGACCGGCGGCCCCGGCAGCCTGGGTCGCCCTGGGGACTTGGTGACGACCAGCTCTGGAGACCCCAGCGGTCCAACTCCGTACCCGTGGACTGAAAGCGACGACCCGAGCGGCGGCCCCACGCCGTATCCCTGGGACGACAACGCCGATCAGACCGACCACACCAAGGACAACACCCAGCCGAACGGTGGCTCCACCGCGGGCACCGGCACCAGCAAGACCACCAGCACGAACCACTGACCCCGCGCGGGGTGGCCGGGCGCGATTCGCGCTGACAGCGCGCGCGAAATGGGACCCCGCTCGGTGCGGGTGTACGCTTCCGGCGCGTGGATCTTCGTACCCGCACCTCCTTGTTCTGCGGCGCGCTGGCGCTCGCCATCGCGGTGTCGA
Source organism: Polyangiaceae bacterium (assembly GCA_015075635.1). NCBI lineage: Bacteria > Pseudomonadati > Myxococcota > Polyangiales > Polyangiaceae > Polyangiaceae bacterium. The sequence goes on along the minus strand of JABTUA010000002.1, from coordinate 2,698,986 downwards.
TCCTGCTCCGCGGCCGGAGGCGCCGTGCCCACGTGTTCTTCGCGGCCTTCGCCGCGGACATCGGCCTCTGGTACATCACCCAGTGGCTCTATCACTTCGTCCGCTCCGAGGTCTGGGTGCGCTTCACCGCGATCCTCGCGGTGCTCTTGCCCCAGTTCGCGGTGCACCTGTTCGAGGTCCTGGTGCCACGCCGCGACCAGCGCTCGACGCTGGTTCGCGTCTCCGGAGTGCTGATGGTCCCGATGATGGTGCTGGTGCTCTCTCCGGAGCACAAGCACGGGTTGGTGCGCGGAGCCGTGATGCTCTACGTGTTCGGCCTGATCGCGGCGGGGCTCTGGTCGCTGGCGCTGCGCGGCGAGCGTAGCCGCTCGCGCGCCACCCAACAGCGCGTCCGCTTCTTGGTCGTCGTCGGCGCGCTGGCGGCCGCCTTCACGCTGGCCGATTTCCTGTGGTTCGTCGGTGCGCCGCTCCCGCCGGTGGGCGCGGTGCTCAGCATCGTGTTCCTGTTCATCCTCTCGGAGTCGATGATCCGCGAGAGGCTCGTCGATCTCTACGACATCCTCGGGCGCCTCTTGGTGTCGACCGCGTTGGCCTTCACGCTGGCAGGGATCTTCTACGTCTTCGTGGTCTTGGTCGGCGGCTTCTCCACGATGTACCTGAACGCGATCCTCGCGGCGATCGTGATCCTGGTGCTCTTCGATCCGCTCCGGGACAAGGTCGAGCAGTACATCCACTTCGCCTTCTTTCGCGAGCGCGTCGATCTGGACCGGGCGGTGGCCAAGGCCAGACAACAGCTGGCGCACGTGCTCGAGCCCCGGGAGATGATGCAGGTGGCGTTGTCCGCGCTGGAGGCCTCGCGGCGCGCCACTGCCGCGGCCCTCTACCTTCGCGACCCGACCGGCCCCGATTTCGAGCTGGGGCAGGCCTTCGGCCCGCTGCCGCCCTCGCGCATCGACTCCGCGACCGCGCGCCCGCTCTTGGATCGGCTGGCCGCGAGCCCTTCGGTGAGCTTGGAGCTGATTCGGCACGACGTGCTCGAGCGACGCCGCAGCGGACAGGGGCCAGCGCTGGAGGCCGACGAGCGGCTGCTCGCCGCAGCCGAGGTGCTCGGTCCATACAAAACCGGGGTGTGCCTGGGCGTCCGCGGCGAGGGGCAGGCGCTGGTCGCCATCCTGCTCGTGGTCGACGACCGCGTCTCCGACGCCTTCAGTAGCGAGGACGTCGCCTTGCTCGAGACGCTCTGCGTGCAGATGGCGGTGGTGATCGAGAACTCCCAGCAGTACCGGCGCATGCAGGAGCGCGACCGTCTGGCGGCGCTGGGTCAGATGGCGGCCGGGTTGGCTCACGAGGTGAAGAACCCGCTCGGGGCGATCAAGGGCGCGGCCCAACTCCTGAACGAGCCCGAGGATGGCGCGAACGCCGATCCGCACGCACGCGAGTTCTTGGGCATCATCCTGGAGGAGGTCGACCGTCTCGACCGCGTCGTCGGTTCGGTGCTCGACTACGCGCGGCCGTCGAAGGGCAACCCCGGCGCGGTCGACGTGAACGCTGTCGTGCGCCGTACCTTGCAGGTGCTCTCGTCTGGGCAGAAGTCGGAGCAGGACGTAGCGACCGATCTCACAGAGGACCTGCCGCTGGTGCGGGCGGATGCGGAGCAGCTCCGGCAGGTGCTGATGAACCTCGTCCAGAACGCGCTCCAGGCCACCGCCGCGAAAGGGGGCGCGGTGAGCGTGTCCACACGCATGAGAGCCGGTGGCCACGGCAAGACCGACTCCGTCGAGATCGCGGTGCGCGACCACGGAACCGGCATCACGCCGCAGGTACTGAAGAGCCTCTTCGTCCCGTTCTTCACCACCAAGGAGAAGGGGACCGGCCTCGGCCTGGCGATCAGCCAGCGCCTGGTCGAGGAGTGGGGCGGACGTATCGAAGTGGTGTCTCAGGCTGGGTCGGGCTCGACCTTTTCCGTGGTCTTGCCCGCTGGAATCGAGCTCGTGCCGACGCCCCAGCCGAGCGCCGCGGCCGGGGGCGAAGGGCCCCCCGGCGCCGGTACCCCCGAGGCGGAGCCGGCCTGACCCGTTGGTTCGCCTGCCCTGGCGCAGCCAAAGCACCGCGACCTGTGCGGCTTGCTTGACCCTATCTTCACGCAGGCCCTATCTTTTTGTGGACCCTACGCTCATCGCGGGCCCGCCTCCCCGTCCGGGAGTCGTGTCCGAGGGCTACCAACCGTGATGGCCGACAGACTCGCGAATCCCCCCGCCGGCGGTCCCACCCGCCTCGCGCTGCGGTTCATTTCCGGCAAGTACCAGGGGGGCGAGTACCCGCTCGAGGAGGGCCGCCAGATCGTGATCGGCCGCTCCAGCGACCTCGACATGGTGCTGGTCGAGGAGATGGTGTCGCGCCGCCACGCTCAGATCAGCATGAACGGCGGCGTCATCAGCATCGAAGATCTGGGGTCCACCAACGGGACCTTCGTCAACGGCGAGAAGATCCAGCGCGCGACTCTGCGCGAGGGCGATCGCGTCCTGGTCGGGACGAGCATCCTCAAGGTCGTGTCCGTTCCGCTGGAGGACGTCCGGACCGAGGGCTCGGGGGCAGCGCGCAGGCCAGCCGCGACCATGCAGCAGCGCACGATGGTCGGTGAAGCCCCGCGCATGACGGGCAACATCGAGGAGATCCCGCTGCCGGATCTGCTCCAGCTGTTCGGCACGTCGAAGAAGAACGGCGTGCTGGTGATTCGCACGGAGACCCTCACCGGCCGCATCTACCTCAGTACGGGGCTGGTCGCCCACGCCATGATCGAGGGCATGCCTCAGTTGTCCGCCGCCAAGGCTGCATATCGCATGCTGGCCTGGCAGAGCGGCGTCTTCGAGCTGGAGCCGCCGGCTGCAGAGGAGCCTCCGAACCCTTGGAACACCAGCGTGCAGAGCCTGTTGATGGAGGGCTTCCGGCAGCAGGACGAGCTGAACCGGTTGCTGGACGATCTGCCACCGCTCGAGAATCGCCTGCAGCTGCGCACGCCGCTCGAAGCACCGTTGCACGAGCTCGAGCCCAGCCACCTCGACGTGCTCCAGCTCGCGCTGAACTCGTCGTCGATCGCCGCGCTCTTCGACCGCACCGCGGTGACCGACCTGGAAACCGCGGAGATCATCAAGGCGCTGATCAAGCGCGGGTACCTGTCCGCGGTGCCGTGAGCGCTCGCGCTCGCCATTGACCCGAACCGGCTGGCAGGCCGTCCAGCCGCACGTTGGGGCTGACGGCGGCGAGCACGGCTCTCGTCACCGAGGTTCTTCACTGATACGCGCCGCCCCAGCTCAAACGCGGGCGTTGGACGGACTCGGTCAGCGCTGGCCATGCTCACACCATCGAGACGGCACGGCAGAGACCAGACACGAGGTCCTCGCTCGGCGACGAAAACCCCTGACGCGAGTTTCAGCCTAGCTTCGCGCGCCGAGACGCGAGCGCGGCCGCGCTCGCGCGCGGGGACGCGTGTTTTCGGCGGCTAAGAAGGGCGCGCCCTAGAGCTTCGGCTCGCGGCCGCGCTGGCCGCCCCAGAAGCAGATGACCCGTACGGTGTTCGGGTCTGGCCGCATCACGTAGAGCTTCTTCTTCGTGCGGGGCAAGAGCACCCGGCGGATCTCTTTTCCGCGGCGCGTGCCCCAGGGCTCGCCCAAGATCGGCGACTTCTTCAGCTTGTCGAAGTACTCGCCGATCTCATCGCTGAGCAACGCGGGCGCGTCCTGGCGATGCTCCATCCACCACTTCAGGGCGCGTTCGATCTCGCGGTCGGCACGCGCAGCAAGCTCGAGCTTCAACGGTAGGCTCGCAACTTCGCTCGAATGGTCTCTTCGTCGACGATGCGCCCCGCCTCGAAGTCGTCAAGTCCTTCGTCAATCGCGGCTTCGAGCTCTGCGCGCTCCTCTTCGTCCATCTCATCATCGGAATGCGCCCGCACCAGGTACAACTCGGTGCCGTCCGGCAGGTCGGTGGGTTCATCGACGACGATGCGGCCGTTCACCACGTGCGCCTTCAGGGCGTTCATACGGCCAAAGGTAGCACCGGCCCGCGCGCCCGCCGAGGCCCGCACGGTTCAGGTGAAGCGCGCCCACAAAACACGAAGGCCCGGCGCTTTCGCACCGGGCCTCGCGTGCGGGTGACGGCTCACCCGTTCTGGTTCAGTCGATCACTCCCAGTCGATGCCGCCCATTCCGTAGAACGGACCGTATCCGACCAGGTTGCCGATCTGCACCGCGGCGTCCAGCGTGCCGACCCAGGCGCGGAGCTCGTTCAGCGCCGCCTCCGAGTAGCCCTGCTTGAACACCGGCTCGTTGTTGGCGTCGTAGGTCACGATCGGGCTGCCGAAGGCGTCCACGCCGCTGGTCTCGTAGACCTCCTTGAGCAGGGCGTTGCCTCGCGCGACCATGCGCGAGCCGATGCCCTTGTCCACCGTCTTGCCGTCGATGGTCTGCGGACCGTACTTCTTGGCGACGTAGGTGTAGCCGCTCTCCGGGTTGGTGAAGCGAATCTGCTGCGCATCGGCGATCTTGATCTCGCCGGTCATGCCGTCGACCCAGATGCGCATCTTGTTCGAGAGCTGGAGGTCGCCGTTCAGGCGGGCGAAGATGTGGGCGAACACCAGGGTACCGAGCGACTGCTTGTAGCCGACGTTCGGGAACACCAGCTTCGCGCCGGCCGGACGCTTCGGCGAAGCGCCGCCCAGATCGAAGGCGTGCACCACCGGGTTCGGCAAGCCGTTCCCGTCGATGTCGTCTCCCAGGTCGTCCACGTACGGCGCGATGGTCTCGTAGTCACCGGACAGCAGGCCGCCGAGGAGGCGGTCGATCTGATCCGGCATGTCGCTCCGGTAGTTGATGTTGACGTTACGACCGTCGAGGTAGTTCTCGCGCGAGATGGTCGAGAACACGCTGCGACCGTCGGTCAGCGCCCGGGCCGCTTCGGCCTTCTCCACGGTGAAGCCCGTGTGGTTGACCCACTCCTGGTAGTTCCAGGAGCCGCCGCCCTTGGACGTGCTGTCGAAGTTGGGGTCGATGAAGCGTCCGGTCGAGGCGTCGATCTCGAACTCGGCGGAGATCGAGCCGCCACCCTCCGGGTCGTACAGCGTCTCGATGCTGTCGATCGGCTTGACCGCCGGGCGATAGGCACCGATCTGCGGCTGCAAGAGCGCCAGAGCGATGTTGTTGAACATGTCGGTCTCGGCGATCACGTACGGACGCCACCAGTCATCCGAGCTGGCGATGGCCGCGAAGACCGAGCTGCCGAACGAGTTGAAGCGAGCGTTGGTGTTCGCCATGCTCCAGTGGAACGCGCGGAGGCGCTCGTAGAAGCCGTTGATCACGCGCGAGGGGAGCGTGCGGTAGTACCAGTCGCGGTTCTGACGGCGGAAGTACTGGAACGGGTAGCCGTACTTGAACTTCCGAATCGTCTCGGACACGACCTCGTAGATGTCCGCGCCCGCGTCGCTCGGGTTGGTGTGCACGTAGGAGTTCGAGCCCACGCCCCAGCGGTACGGCCAGCGGACCATGCCTCCGGCGGACTTCGAGCTCGGCTTGACGCGCCACTTGCTCATCGAGTCCTCGTCCGCGCTCATCCAAGACGGCTTGCTGTCGGGCAGACCGTCCTCGAAGTCGCTCCACGAGCCGTAGTCCTTCTGCGGGAAGGTGCAGACCTGCCCGTGAACGATGCGCCACTCGGCGTGCGCCTTCTCCTCGTTGGTGGCGGGCCGGCACATGCTCGGCTCGAACACCTTGAAGCGACGCGCCTGCTCCGTGTAGTGCATCGGCTGAAGGGTCTTGCCGCCGACGATCGCAGAGACGTCCGGGTTGTCCCAGTTCACGTAGTTCTGCTCGGTGAGCTGCGTCCAGTTGCGGAACGACCAGTCCTCCTGATCCGCTTGACCGTGGATGTCCCCGTCGAAGGTCTGGAGCACGCGGCCGTAGAGCAGGCCCATGGTGTGCAGATCGTAGGAGCCGAGACCCACCGTCTCGAAGAAGCGCTCGTTCTGGTACTCCATGGTGGAGGTGTGGCCGAAGTACGCGATGCCCGGGCGGGACTCGCCGGCCTGACCCATCTCGTCGTCCGTCTCCGGGTCGAGGTAGCGCGGACCCATGCAGCTGTCGCTGCCAGCCGACCAGGTGTCACCCGTGCGCGCCTTGCCCTCGCAGCTCTTGGTGGCGTTGCCCTCTTGGGTGCGGAGCTGCCAGTACTGCGGGAGGAAGTTCGCCGAGTCGAAGGACGAGGAGAACTGGTGGAGCATGCCCAGGGAGTGGCCGACCTCGTGCAGGGCGATGCCCTTGAAGGTCTCCTTCCAGAGCTGGTTGTAGATGAGCTCCGCCCGCTTCTTGCTCAGCATGCTCGGATCGGCGGAGCCGTACTCGGGGAAGTTCTGCTTGATCGCGTCGTCGTTGAACTTCGCCGCGAAGTACTTGGCGACGCCCTGGACGTCCAGGTTGCCGACGTTGCCGGCGAAGATGTCCGGGAAGCAGATGCCGCGCGACTGCATCTTGAGGTCGATGAGCTGGCGGATGCCGCCCATTCGGCCCTCGTCCATGCCGCGAAGCGGCGAGACGTACTCCATCACTTCCTTGATGGTGGTGCCGGGTCCCATGCCGGCGGCGTCCACCAGCCAGTTCTGGTCCACGAGCTGGGCTTCGAACTCCGTGCCGCGCACCTTCTCGGCGATGGCCTCGTACTGGAGAGCCGAGGTCGATGCCGGGCCGAGGCCCGCCACCGTCTTCGGAATCATCTTGACGGCCTGGCCGATCTTCTCCTTGACGGTAGCGCCGGGGAGCTCCTTCGGCGCGATCATCTCGGTGGCGTGCTTGGCGTCGATGGCGTCGATGCGGCTCTTGATCTGCTCGGGGCTCAGCGCCTGCGTGGGCTGGTAGCCGTTCTGCAGCCGGCGCTCGTACAGCGTGGCGGGCGTACCGTTGGTGATGTCCGTCATGCTGAGCTCACCGTTGGCCACCATGATGATGTCGCGCACCATCGCGGCGGCGTAGGTGGCCGAGCGGCCCATGGTCGTGGCGGCGGCGCCGATGATCATGCCGGTCGTCGGATCGGCGTTCCAGTTGGCGATGCCGCCCCAGGGAGCGCGGGAGGCGTAGGGCCAGTAGTACATGAAGTTGTGGCGGATATCGCCGACGCGGGCGCTGTAGCCGACCGGGCCGCAGACCTTGTGGTCATAGGCGCGGACCGGGTTGTGGCAGGCGACGAGCACGTCGTCTTCCATCGGCTTGACCTTGGGCAGACCCCAGCCGCCGAAGCCGACCATTTCGGTCTGACCCGGCTCGAAGTACTGCGCGAAGCAGCCGGCGCGGTCGCCGCTGCCGGTGCGGCGGCACTCGACCTCGCGGGCCTTGGCCACCGAGTGCGCCATCAGCTGGTTCCAGCTGTAGGTCAGGTCCTCCGAGGGGCCGCGGACCGGGTTGCCGGCGCCGTCGAGGACCCGGTTGCCGTTCGGATCGACCGGATCGGTGAGCTCGGCAGGAGTCTCCTTGTTCAGCCAGTACGCCATCGTCTTGATCTTGCGATCGCGGTACGGGAGGGTGCACCAGTTGCGGGCGCTGCACTGCGAGCCGCCGTTGCCGGCGTAGCCCGTGTTGGCGTTCGCGCACTGGTCGTCGGTGCCGTCGCTGTCGGAGTCGCCGCGGGCCTTGTAGTTACAGGCAACGGTGCAGGCGCGAGCCGAGGTCGGCTTGCCGGTCGCCGGATCGGGAACCGGGAGGCAAGCGCCGCCGCCGCACTGGTCGTCGGTCTGGCAGCTGCCGCGGAGCTGGTGGCTCTGGATCCAGATGTTGTGGACGTGCATGAACCGCTTCATGTGCTCGTCGGTGTACCCGTACTGTGGGTCCCAATCGACGCGCGGCGGCGTCACGATGCCGACCGAGAAGGCGTCACCGAGACCGCCGGGGTTGCCGACGATGTCCAGCTGCGCCTTGGTGTTCTCGAAGGGCTCGAAGTCGGCGGCGCTGGGCACCTTGTCCACGCGCCAGTAGGAGCTGCGGACCACGGCTTCCTGCGGGTCGCAGTTGTCGATGGCGGTGCCGGTGTAGAAGCCGATCAGGATACAGGCCGGGATCTGACCCTTGAGGTCGATGAACGGCGACTGCATCTGGTCCGGCGCCACGAAGAACTTGTTCGTGACGTCGAAGTAGCCTTCCTTCGGGTCGAAGTGCGGCGCGTCGGCGTGAGCCTTGTCGTTCACGTAGTAGGCGATCGGCGTGACCTTGAGGTCGCCGAACAGCTTCCCGCTGAACATGTCGCTCCACATGGGCGAGTCGACCATGTTGACCGACCAGTCCACGCGGAAGTACTCGCGCTCGTACCAGGGGCGGTCGCTCGAGTTCTCGTTGATGACGTTGAGCTCTTCGCCGGTCTGCGGGTTGTAGTCCCGCTTGATGTCGAAGTGGTTGGAGATGGCGTAGGCGGCGACCAGGGTGCCGTTCGCCGTGTTCGTGCCCTTGTTGTCCGCGCCGTCCGCGATGGGGTACGCCTTGCGGGCGAAGAGCATGTGCTCGGTGATCTCGAAGCGGATCTTGTCGACGCCGCCCCACGACCCGATGCCCACCATGCTCTGGGCTTCCGTCCCGTCGACGACGAAGTTTCGCCAATAGAACACGGGGTTGTCGTCGTGGTCCTTCAGGTTGCCGACGAAGAAAGACTTCGCCAGGGCGTCTGCCTGGACCCGGTTGATGGGCTCGCGCTCTTCAGCGCACCCCACGCTGCCCAACGCCAGCAGTGACAGCCCCTGCAGAAGCCGTCGTGTCCACCTATTCATGCCGCTCTCCTTCAAGGTTCGCTCGGGGAAGTTCGGGTTCGTTCACCGCCAGAGGGTCCCGTGCGCCGGGGCGCAGAGGGCACTCGAGCGGTCAATGAGCTCCGAGCCTCGGGGCCAGTAAGCAAGTCCCAAGCCAGTGCGTTTCCCCGCGAATATCGGGGGATTTGCACTGAGGACCGGCCCTGGCTGAAAGGCGGCGCACCCTAGCCGTTAGAGGTCTAACTCGCAACGGGACAGGGGCGGTCCCGCGACGGGCCGGAGCGGATCGGCCCTAACCCCGCGAAGTCTTGGAGGTTCGCACGGAGACCGCCCGGGCGTGGGCTTCCAGGCCCTCGGCCCGCGCCAAGGTCTCGATCCCAGGGGCGGCGGCGACCAGCGCCTCGGCGGAGTACTGGATGAGCGAGGTCCGGGCCACGAAGTCGTAGACGCCGAGGGGGGAGCCGTAGCGGGCGGCGCCGCCGGTGGGCAGCACGTGGGAGGGACCTGCGACGTAGTCTCCGGCGGCCTCCGGCGTCATGCCGCCGATGAACAGCGCGCCGGCGTGGCTCACGCGGGCCGCCACCTCGCGCGCGTCCTTCACGTGAAGGGCCACGTGCTCGGCCGCCAGGCGATTGGCGATGGCGATCAGGGCTTCCGCGTCGGGCGCCACCAGGGCCCAGCCGTTGGCCTCCACCGACGCCTCCGCGATCGCCCTGCGCGGGAGCTCGGCCAGCCGCACTGCCAGCGCCGCCTGGACCTTTGCAGCGAGCGCCGAGCAGGTGGTCAAGAGCAAGGGGTAGGCCGCCTCGTCGTGCTCCGCCTGCGAGAGCAAGTCTGCGGCGATCACGTCGGCGTCCGCGCTGTCGTCGGCGATGACCAGGATCTCGCTGGGGCCTGCGATGCTGTCGATGTCCACCTGTCCGAACACCAGGCGCTTCGCCGCGGCGACGTAGATGTTGCCGGGGCCCACGATCTTGTCCACGCGCGGCACCGTTTCGGTCCCGTGGGCGAGGGCCGCGATTGCCTGGGCGCCGCCGGCGTCGAGGATGGCATCGACACCGGCCAGGTGACAGGCCGCGCGGACCTCGAGGCTCGCGTCCGGCGTCGCCACGATGATCTCCCTCACGCCCGCGACGCGCGCGATCACCGCGCACATCAGCACGCTCGACGGGTAACGCGCCTTGCCACCGGGCGCGTACACGCCCACCCGCCCGAGCGGGCGCACGCGGGTGCCGAGGCGGACGCCGCCCTCCTCGTACTCGAAGCTCGCGGTTTGTGCGGCTTGGTGCTCGTGGAAGCGCCGGATGCGTGCCGCCGCCTCCGTGAGGGCCGCGGCGAGCGCGGGATCGAGGCTCGAGAGCGCCGCCTCCCCGCCGTAGTCGCCGAGGAGCAGCGCCTCTGGCTCGCGCCGCTCGAACTGGCGCACGTAGCGCCGCACGGCGGCGTCACCTTCGCGCTTCACCGCGGCGAGCACCTCGCGGACTGCGGGCTCGACTCGCTCGAGATCGGACTCTCCGCGCAGCTCGAGCTGCCGGAGCACCTGCTCGAGCTCGGCCCCGTCCTCGACGACGCGAAGGCGGACGCTCACGTCCAATGTCCGGCCTTGAGGGCGGCCGGATCGTATTCGCGCAAGCGCGGGCCGAGCGCGTCGCGGAACGTCTGCTCGTCGTCGGGATCCACGTCGTCTTCGGCGAAGCCCTGCGCGACTTCCATGCCTATGGCCAAAATGCGGACGAACAGCGCGAAGCTCGAGGCGCAGAGCCGCGGCTTCCAGTTGTCGGTGCCGCTCATCGCCGTGTACACGGGGCAGTCGCCCTCGGGGTCGGGGCTCGAGGTGTCGAGGAAATACGGGTCGCCCAGGAGCGCGCTGTGACCAACGATGACCCAGGCCGGACGCCAGCCCTGACTGGTCGGGCTCGAGATGGGGTTGCCTTCGTCGTCCAGGGCGAAGCCTGCCTGCTCCTTCTCGAGATCGTCCGCGCGAATCAGCCGCACTCGCTCGGACGGAGTGCGGGTCTCCAGGTCGAGCGGGTCGCACTCCGCCAGGAACTCCCGATAGCGGCGCGGCAGGCGCAGCTTGGTCTTGAGGCTCGCCACCAGCTCGGGCGAGGCCTTGCCGAAGCTCGCTCGCACCCCACGCCGCTTGAGCACGTCTTTGAGGGCTGAGATGGCCTCCGCCAGGTCGCTATCCACGGGGCTCTATCCTTCCACGGGGGACCCTTCCGTGCCTCGAAACGTCGTGAAAGTCCAGCCCTTCGGCGTGAAAAATCGCGCCTTTTGGCTCAGCGGGCCCCGGGGCGGCGCCGGTTCTTGCCGCCGCGGTGGAGCTCCGAGAGCGCCACGTAGTCGATGGGCTGGCACTCGACCGGGGCGCCCGGCTCGACCACCCGCTCGCCCAGCCGTTCCACCATGGCCTCGAGCTCCTTCAAGGTGGGCAGGCGGCCCTCCAGGTCCGCCAGGGCGCCGCGCAGCTCGTCCACCGGGCTCAGCTGCAGATGACCGCGCCGAACCAGCTCGAAGTAGCTGCGCGCCAAGGCGTCGGCGTCGAAGCGGTGCTGTTGAACGAGCTCCGAGGCGACGCGGAGCACGCCCTGGGCGGAGACGTGGCCGTCTGCCCAGAGCACGATGGCGGCTTGCAGGTAATTGTAGAACGGGACGACGCGCGGCCCGTACTCGCGGAAGCGGCTAGGGGGCGTCTGCCGATCGAGGTGGATCAGGATCCGGCCGACCACCGGCGCGGGCTCGATCCGGCGCTGCGAGGAGAGCGCCAGCTCCGCTTGGTCCGAATAGACCCGGCCCTTGTCGAGCACGCGACCGAGGAGTTTGTCGTCGACGACACCGGCGCAAACGTCGGCGTAGAGCGAGTAGACGAAGGCGTCGGCCTCGGCGTCGTCGCCGACCAGAACCTCTGCCAGCGCACCCGGGCTCGCGGCACCCCATTGATCCCGCGCCCGGGCCGCGAGCAAGTTGGGAAGCTTGTACCCCAGCTGGTCGCGCATCGCTCGAAAGCGCAGGCGCAGCGCGTTGCTGAGGTTCGGCTTGAGGGTGAGCTCGTCGTAGCGGACCCGATCGATGGCCAGCTTCTCCTCCAACCGGCCCCGCATCTGACGCGGGCTACCGCTCAGGATGTGGACGCGCGCGCCGGAACGCTTGAGCTCGCGCAGCAGAGCCGCGGCGCCGGGCACCGAGCGCTTGCGGTCCGGGCGCTCGACGGCCGTGCGGATCAGGTCGCGGACGGTGTCGAACTCGGTGCGCAGGTAGGTCTTGTCGAGATCCCAGCGCGCGACCAGCTTGGTCTCGGGGATCGACGACTCCTGGTTCGGAGGCATGCGCGCGCTAGTTGGCCCAGGCCTTGCGGGCGTCGCTGAAGCTGCTCACCAGATCGTACGCGCCCGACTGGCGCGCCGTCTCGATGGCCTGCTCGATGTACACGACCGCCTCCGAGTCTCGATGCCGGCCGTGGGCGACGTGAGCCAGGCTGCCGAGCACGCGCGCGCGGTCCGCGCCGCTCGGGCCGGCGATGTCCAGCGCCTCGCGCAAGATGCCCTCGGCATCCGCGAAGTTGCCGGCCCGGGTCAGCGCGGCTCCCAGCTTGCGTGCGAAGATCAACACGGCGCGCAACGGATCGTCGAGCTCGCCTCGCGCGACGTCGCGCCGCGCAATCTCGAGGCCGCGACGCAGCGCCTCGATCTCGGTGTTGAGGTCACCGCGGGCAGTCGCGCGGTCGGCGACCTGCTCCAGGAGCAGGAGAGCTTGGAACGAGTCCTGGGCCTCGTAGGCGTGGAGCGCCTGCGCCTCGATCGGGGCCGCGTGCTGTTCGCACACGCGCAGCGCCTTGGCGTGGAGCTCGCGCCGCACCGCAGCCGGGATACCCGTCAACACCAGCTCGCGGAGCAGCGGATGCGACGTGGACCAGAACGCGCCCACCTGCTCGACCATCCCGGCGGTCTTCAGCTGATCCAGCGACGACTCGACGGGGTGGTTCTTGGGCACCAGGGCGGAGAGCATCGTGAGCTCCACGCGGTCGCCGAGCACGGACAGCGCCTGCAGGGTGCGTCGCGCTGCGGGGTCCAGCGTGTCCACGCGCAGGCCCACCAGGTCGCCGAGGCGCCGGGGCGGATCGCTCCCGCCATCCAGGTGGAAGCGCAAGAGCTGCTCCACGTACATGGGCAGGATGCCTCGGCCGGCCTCGTCTTCGGCCGCCTGCAGGTGCTCCGTCGGAACGGAAGAGAGCACGCGAGACAGCGCCGGAGGCGGCAACCCCGAGAGCACGCGCGCGGCGTGGCTGGCGCCCCAGCCGGACTCGAAGCCGGGTGCGTGCGTGCACAGCATCAGCACGCGGGCGTCGGGCGGCTCGCCCAGCGCGTCGGCGAAGGCGGCACGGCTCGGGCCGTCGATGCGATGCAGCTCGTCGATGGCCAGGATCACGCGTTTGGGCGTGGCATTGGAGGCTCCGACCAGCGCCCAGCGCAGCGCTTCCGCGGCCGCGTAGCGCCGCTCCGCGGCCGAGCGTTTGTCGTCGCGCCTTCCCCTCTCCCCGTCGAACACCTCGTCGATGCCGCGCCGTGCCTCCGGGCTCGCGTCCTCCGCGAGCGCGCGGATGGCGCTCTCTTCGAGCCCGGTGAGCCCGCGGATGGCTTCCTTGAGCGACGAGTTCGCAGCTTCGCACCAGTAGGGGTCGGGGCCGACCACGACCACGCGATCGCCGTCCGCCTGCGCCCGGGCCGCGAACTCCTTGAGGAGACGCGTCTTGCCCGCGCCGGCTTCGCCCACGATGCGCGCGCCGACCACGCCGCTCACCACCTGTTTGCGCCGATCCTCCAGCCAGGCCAGGTCCTCGTCCCGCGCCAGCAGCATCAGCGGCAGCTGGGCCTGGGTCAGGGCCTCCGGGCGCGACTTGACGGGCAGGCGCTCGCCGCACTCCCCACAGAACTTCGTGGCCGCCACCGTCGTCTTGCACGCTGGACACTCGACGCTGGTGCTGGTGATGGTGCCGAGCGCGCTGGGTACGGCGGTGGACGCCACGGCCGAGACCGGGCCGGAAGGAACGCCCTCGAAGGCGCGCAGCGCCGCAGCGAGCGCGTCCGAGAACTCGACGGCGTCCTGGTAGCGGCGGTCCGCCTCCTTCGCCATCGCCTTCTGGACCACCTCCACCAGCGGGTCGGGGATGTTGCGCTCCGGCGCGACCTGGCGCGGGTCGGGTGCCGGGATCGTGAGGTGCATCATCACGATCTGCGTCGGGCTGTCGGCGTCGAAGGGCAGGCGGCCCGTGAGCAGCTGGAACAGCACCACACCGAGCCCGTAGAGGTCGCTGCGTCCGTCGAGCTGGTCGCCGCGCCCTTGTTCGGGCGACATGTAGTCCGGCGTTCCGCACACGATGCCGGGGTTGGTCACGCTGCGGCCTTGGGCGTCGCCCTTGAGCTTGGCGAGGCCGAAGTCCACCACCTTCACGAAGTCGCCGCCGCGGCGCAGCGGCTCCAGAATGATGTTCTCCGGCTTGAGATCGCGGTGGACGATCCCGAGCTCGTGGGCTTCCGCGAGCGCCGCCAGCACTTGGCGCATCACGTCCACGATGCGGTTGAACGGGAGCGGTCCCTCCTCCCAGGCGACGGTCGCGAGGTCCTTGCCTCGCAAGAACTCCATCACCAGGTACGGCTGGGCGTCTTCGGTGCGGCCGAAGTCGTAGACCGACACGGAGTTCGGGTGATTGAGCTGGGACGCCGCGCGCGCCTCCGTCATGAAGCGCAGCGCCGCGTTCTCGTCCGCCAAGAGGTGGGGGTGGATGACCTTCACCGCGACGGTGCGCCCAAGCACGCTCTGCTCGGCGCGATACACGCGGCCCATCCCGCCGACGCTGATCAGGTCCAGGATGTGGTAGCCGCCCGGCAGCGTCCTGCCGATCATCTTGTCTTCGCTGGTGTGGCTGACGTTGCCGACGGGGAAGCCGCAGGTCGGACAGTACTGATGGCTCGGCTGGCAGGCCGTGCCGCACTGGGGGCAGGCGCGGGTCGGCATGGTGGCCACCATCAGCTCGCTCCCCCGCCCCCCGTGGGACGGGACGGGCTCCGCCCGCGGGGGGGGCCCAATTCGTCGTCGGCACGGGTGTTGCGGATCATCCGAGGCCCCCGCACAAGACCCGCAGTATTGCGCAGCCCCGGGTTTTGGAGAAGCCCTGGTCGCAGCGATTTTCGGGCGGTCGCCACGCCACGGGAGGGGGGTAGGGGGCCCGGGTGGCGGCCGAAAACCCCGAGAAATTCAGCCCGGGGATGCCCCGCTGCTAGAATCGGCCGCGATGACCGCCCCGCGCGTCCGACTCGGAGAGCTGCTGGTAGAGGCTCAGATCATCACTCGGGAGCAGCTCGAGGAGACCCTGGCCTTGCAGAAGAAGGACGGCCGGCGCCTGGGGACGCTGCTCGTTTCGACGGGCCTGGTGACCGAGACGCAGGTGACTCAGATCCTGAGCCAGCAGCTCAGCGTGCCCTGGGTGTCCCTCTACCACATCGACTTCTCGCGGCAGCTCTTGAACCTGGTGCCGCGCGAAGTGGCCGAGCGCCACTCGCTCGTGCCGATCTTCGTCCGCCGCGTTCGGGGCAGCGGCGAGACCTTGTACCTGGCGATGGACAACCCGGAGGACGAAGCGGCGCGGGAGGAGGTCGCTCGCTACTCGGGCCTGCCGGTACGCGCGATGATCGCGCCCCTTTCGGACATCCGCGGCGCCATTCAGGCCTACTACGGCGGCGGAGCGGTGGAGGGGACCGCGGATGAGCCGGCCACTCGGCGCTTCACACCAGCGGACGGCGCTCCCAAGGGCCCTCCCGCTGAGCCCACGCCAGACACCAAGACGCCCGCTTCCGGCACCGCGGCGCCGGCGTCCGTGCGTCCGAGCCAACCCGTGCCGGCCCGGGCTTCGGAGCGCCCGCCTGCACGTCCGGCCTCGGTCCGCCCCGCTGCTGCGCGCGCGGCGACTTCGGCGAAGGTCGAGTCCTTCCCGCCAGACTCCGGGCCTCAGATCTCCGCGCGCGACATCAGCTTGCCGCCGCCGCGGGCCGGGCACGGCAAGATGGTCGCCGTCACCCTGCTCGACGGGACGACGATCAACCTGCCGGCGCGGCGCAGCCGGCGCGCGATCGCCGCAGACGAGCCCCCCGCCACCGACGACCACGGCGATCACCTGACTGCGCGCGACCTGGTAGCGGCGCTGCGCGCTGTCTCTCACGGCGCCGATGCCAGCGAGATCTTGGGCGACCACGCCTGGGAGAAGATGTTCGCCGCGCTCCTCTCCGTGCTCCTGCGCAAGCACTTGATAGCGGACTGGGAGTTCGTCGAGGAGTTCAAGAAGATCTGACACCGCTCTCGCCGTTGGGCATGAGCTCGCGATTGGTCTACGGGGAACCCGCGCGTCGGAGGACTTGCGCCGCGAACCCCACGGCGCCACGAGCGCCACGGAAGCAGAAGAAGAAGACTTTGGTGTCAGACCTGGGAGCGCTTCGCCCGCCGCGATGCTCCGGTCCCTCCGAGCGCTGATCCCTGCACGTCATCCGACCCGGTCGGGACTTCCAGGTCGGAGAGTCCAACAGCTCCGCAAGACAACAACCGTGGCGTCGTGGCGTCCGTGAGCTTTTCTTCTGCTGCCCAGACGCAGGGCAGGGCGAAACACGAGGCTGAGCCAGTTCAGCGGATCGTGCCTTCGGCGCGGAGCTCGGCGATCTCTGCGGCGGAGAGGCCCGCTTCGCCGAAGATGGCGTCCGTGTGCTCGCCCTGGCTCGGCGCCGGCGTCGGCGCGAGGTCCTTCGGCGTGACCGGCGTGCGGTAGTAGCGCACGGTCTCGTTGCCGGCCTTGCCTTCGAAGAACAGGCCGCGCGCCGCGATCTGCGCGTCGGTCAGGAGCTCCTCCGGGCGCAGGGCGGGCTCGAGGCAGGTGTCGTGCTCGGCGTTGAAGGCCTCCCACTCGGCGCGGGTCTTTGCGCCAATGACCTCGGCGAAGCGCCGCTTCAGCTCGGTCTGGTGCGGACCGGGCAGGAGCACCCCCATGTCCGTCTCGATGCCGTTCATTGCGCAGAACTTCATCAGGAACTTCGGCTCGAGGGCGCCCAGTGACATCGTCTCTCCGTCGCTGGTGAGGTAGGTGTCGTAGGGAGCGATGCCGCCGGTCAAGAGCTCGTCGCCGCGCACCGGCTGCTCTCCACCGAGCAGCTTGGCGAGCGTGATGGTCGCGAACGGCACGACCGAGTCGAGCATCGCGATGTCGAGGATCGCTCCCTTGCCGCTCTGCTCGCGCTCGCGTAGGGCCGCCAGGATGGCGATCACGCTCCACAGGCCGCCGCTCACGTCGGCGAGCTGGAACGGCGGGATGGTCGGCTTTTGCGCTGCCGGTCCGCCGAGGCCCAAGAGGCCGGCTCGGGCCAGGTAGTTCAGATCGTGCCCCGCTCGGTCCTTGAGCGGCCCGTTCTGGCCGTAGCCAGTCAGGGCACAGACCACCAGCCTGGGCGCGAGCTCGAGCAGGCGCTCGTGCCCGAGGCCCAGCCGGGCGAGCACGCCTGGGCGGAACTGCTCGAAGACCACGTCGTAGTGCGGCAAGAGTCGCTCGAACACGGCCCGCCCGCGGGCGCTCTTCAGGTCGAGCACGGCGCTGCGCTTGCCGCGGTTCAAGGCGTGGAACGCGGCGCCTGCCGGGCCGACCATCGGCGGCGCGTGGCGCGTGTAGTCGCCGAGGCCCGGGTCTTCGATCTTGTCCACGCGCGCGCCGAGGTCGGCGAGCACCAACGTGGCGAAAGGTCCCGGCAGAAGCCGGGTCAGGTCGAGGATGCGGATGCCGGAGAGCGCCGCCATCGATTCACCTCCGCCCCAGCCGCGAGCGTTGCGCGGCGACCCACGGCGAGAGCGAGCTCTTGGCGCCACCCGCCCCGTTGACGTGACCGAGCAGGTTCGGCGGACGCTTCTCTCGGAAAGCCGCCAGGGCGACCGCAGCGGCGTACAGCTGCTTGTCGCTCGGGGGGATGAGCGTGCCGCCGAGCAGGGCCGTCTTGTTGCGATCGATGTAGCCGGTGTCGTAACGCCCGGCGATGAACTCCGGCTGCTCGAACAGGCGCTCGTGAAAGGGCAGGTTGGTGCGGATGCCGGCGACCACGTACTCGGCGAGCGCGCGGCGCATGCGCCCAAGGGCTTGCTCGCGGTTCGGCGCCCAGACGCAGAGCTTCGAGATCAGCGGATCGTAGCTGGAGCTGATGGTGCAGCCCTCGTACGCGCCGCTGTCGTCGCGCACGCCCGGACCAGCCGGCACGCGCAGCTCGCTGATCGTACCGGGGCTCGGCAGAAACCCGATGCTCGGGTCCTCCGCGTACACGCGGCACTCGATGGCGGCGCCGCGCCGCACCACCGCCTCTTGGTCGTAGCCGAGCTTCTCCCCGGCGGCGATGCGCACCATCTCCCGTACCAGATCCGTGCCGGTACAGAGCTCGGTGATCGGGTGCTCCACCTGCAGGCGCGTGTTCACCTCCAGGAAGTAGAACGAGCGGTCCTCCGCCAGCAGGAACTCGAACGTGCCGGCGGAGTAGTAGCCGACCGCCTTCGCGCCTCTGACCGCTACCTCGCCCATCTCGCGGGCCGTCGCGTCGTCCAGGGCCGGGCTCGGCGTCTCTTCGACCACCTTCTGGTGGCGGCGTTGGATCGAGCAGTCGCGCTCGAATAGGTGGACGACGTTGCCGTGCCGGTCCCCGAGCACCTGGATCTCGACGTGGCGCGGCCGCACGATGGCCTTCTCCATGTAGACCACGTCGTTGCCGAAGGCCTTCTTGGCCTCGCTCTTGGCGCGCTCGAGCGCCGAGGCGAGCTCCGCTTCGTTCGCCACCAGGCGCATGCCCTTGCCTCCGCCGCCGGCGGTGGCCTTGAGCATCACCGGGTAGCCGATGCGAGCTGCGCTCTGCCTGGCTTCCTCCAGCGTGTCGGCGGGACCACCCGGGACGATGGGGACGCCGGCGGCGCTCATCTTCTCGCGCGCCGCGGTCTTCGAGCCCAGGTCGCGCATGGCGCTCGCCGGCGGACCGATGAACACGATGCCGGTGTCCTCGCACGCCTCGGGCAGCGCCGGGTTCTCGCTGAGGAAGCCGTAGCCGGGGATGAGCGCGTCGCAGCCCGCCCGCTTGGCGACGTCCATCAGCTTGTCGATGCACAGGTAGCTCTCGGCGGCGGGAGCCGGCCCGATCTCCCAGGCCTCTCCCGCGACCCGCACGTGCAACGCGTCCTTGTCCACCTCGGAGTAGACGGCCACGGGCACGATGCCCATCTCCTTCAGCGTGCGGGCGATGCGAACGGCGATCTCTCCGCGGTTCGCGATCAGCACTTTCTTGAACATGGCGGCGCGTCCATAGCATGGAACCGCGCGGAGGCGGTTCGTGCTGCTGACTGGCGCCGGGGAAGCGCCGTCGGGTTCTCTGGCCCTGGCAAGACTGCCCAACTCGTGGATCGGCCGCGCCGGCGAAAAGCTTTCGTCTACCGGAGCAATCCCGGTGGAGCCACAATGCCCCCAAGTGTCGAAGCGCGTCCTCTACTTCTCCGCGGCGGGGCGTCCACCCGCGACGTGCCTCGAGCGCCTGTCCGGCCAGGCGCGCGTGCTGTCGCTGGACCCGCCGCTGCTCGAGCACGCGGGCACCGAGCTCGAGCTCTCGGTCGAGACCAGCGCGGAGGGAGTCGAGCGAGGTCTCGGTGGCGCGTACTTCCACCTGCTCTTGCTCGATCTACGCGCGGACACGCAGGAGGACCGTGAAGCCTGTGCCGCGCGCACCCAGTTCTTGCTGAGCCGGCTCGACCGCCCCGCCGACGTCGAGCTTCGCTACGGCTTCCACCGCATCTTGGCGCTGGTCAAGGGCGACGACGAGCGCTCGGATCGTCTCCTGACCGAGCTCGGGGCGCGCGGCGTCGGTCACGTGCTCAGGGAGCGCGGTGACGAGGCCGGATTTCCCCGGCGCGTGCTCGACGCGATGGTCGAGCTCACCGCGCGTCGCCGCGTCGGCAAGACGGCGCTGGCGGCGTCGGGCGGCGGCATCACCGGGATCTACTTCGAGCTCGGCGCGCTGAAGTGCCTGGAAGACTGCATCTCGCCGGGCGTCGCCGGGCTCGACATGTACTTCGGCATCAGCGCCGGCGCGGTGGTCACCGGCATCCTGAGCGCAGGTTACTCGGTGGACGAGCTGATGGCGGCCATCGCTTCCCATCCCGGCGGGCGCATCCCGCCCCTCGACCTCCAGCTCTTTCGCTTGAGCCACCTGAACTGGCGGGACATGACGGAGCGCCTGTCGGCCGCCACCGACATCTTCTGGCACGCCGCCTACGAGCTGGCCTGGCACCGCACGCTGCCCAGCTTCAACGACCTGGTGCTCGACTACACGTCGCTGGTGGGACCGCCGTTTCGCTCCGACCGATTCGAGCGGGTGCTGCGCGAGATCCTGTCGCGCGCCCCGGCGGA
The DNA here is from genome assembly GCA_015075635.1 of Polyangiaceae bacterium. Taxonomy (NCBI): domain Bacteria; kingdom Pseudomonadati; phylum Myxococcota; order Polyangiales; family Polyangiaceae; species Polyangiaceae bacterium. The sequence goes on along the minus strand of JABTUA010000002.1, from coordinate 2,678,752 downwards.
GAACGACTTTCGCCGCCTGAAGAAGCCGCTCTACATCGGCGCCTCGGACCAGGACGCACGGCGCCACGTGGTCTTCGGCTCGGAGGGCAGAGACGCCGTTCCCATCAGCGTGGCGGTCCAGGGCTCGGTCAGCGTGAACCCGGCGTTCGCCGCGGTGGAGATCGAGGACCGCTACTACGAAGACGGCGCCGTCACCCGCACCAGCAACTTCGTCGAGGCCATCGAGCGCGGCGCCGACCTGGTGTTCATCATCGATCCGTTCGTGCCCTACGTGTCGCAGGTGGTGGGTACCGCGCACCGGCGCGGTGTGCTCTACAACATCGACCAGGACATCCGCTCGCTGTCGTACACCCGCTTCGAGCACGCGCGGGAGTGGGTGCTGCGCAAACACCCGCACGTGAGCACCTACACCTTCTTGCCCTCGAACCGCGTGCGGCGCCTGCTCACGATGAACCCGATGGACCATCGGCCGTACCTGGCGATCTGGCGTGGCGCGTACCTCTCGACCTTCGAGCGCGTCAAGCGCCTGACGCACCGCCTGCGCGGCGATCTGGAGGTGCACGGCATGGGGCTCGACCTCGGGCGCGCCGGCGAGATCGCCGAGCGGCTCGAGCGGGTAGTCGAGCCGAGCTTCGCAGACTTCTTCCCCGGCGGGCGGGTGGAGCTGGCGCTGCCGGAGCTGCCTCAGCCCGCGATCGCTTCGAACAGGGGCGTGGAGACGTAGCGCTCTCCCGTGTCGGGCAGGACCACCACGAAGTGCCTGCCAAAGAGCTCGGGTCGCGCGGCGAGGCGGAACACCGCGGCCATGGCGGCGCCGGCGCTGAAGCCGGAGAGCACACCGTCGCTGCGGGCCAGGCGCCGCGCGGCGTCGAGGGAGTCCTGCTCGCTCACGGCGACGACCTCGTCGAGCACGTTGCGATCGAGCACCTTGGGCACGAAGCCGGCGCCGATGCCCTGGATGTGATGACCCGCGGGAGCGCGTCCGGACAGCACCGCCGCGCCGCTGGGCTCGACGCCCACGATCCGCACGCCCGAGCTCCGCGCCTTGAGCACCCTGCCGACCCCGCTGATGGTCCCGCCGGTGCCGATGCCGGCGACGAACACGTCCACGCGGCCCGCGGTGTCTCGCCAGATCTCCTCGGCCGTGGTCTCGGCGTGGACCCGCGGGTTCGCCGGGTTCTCGAACTGACGGAGCAGCACCGAGCCCGGCGTCGTCGTGCCGAGCTGCTCCGCCTGCTCGACCGCGTGCTTCATCAGCGTGCCCGGCGTCAGCACGATCTCGGCGCCGTAGGCGCGCAAGAGCTGGACGCGCTCGCGGCTCATCGCCTCGGGCATGGTCAGGATCAGGCGGTAGCCGCGCTGGGCGGCGATCATCGCCAAGGCGATGCCGGTGTTGCCGCTAGTCGGCTCGATCAGCGTGGCGCCGGGCCGGAGCCTGCCGCTCGCTTCGGCGTCGTCCACCATGGCGCGGGCGATGCGGTCCTTGACGCTGCCGGCGGGGTTCACGCCTTCGAGCTTGGCTTGGATGGAGACACCGAGCTCCCGGGACAGCCGCGGTAGCGTCACGAGCGGGGTGTCGCCGATCACGTCCGCGATGCTGGCGAATGCGGGCAAGGTCCGGCGAGCCTACACGATGCGCCGAACCAGCGCCCAGAGCAGCGCCGCCGTGGTGACCAAGATCAACGCCGCGAGGCCGCGTCGCAGCACGCTCGGCGGCAGGCGATTCGTGGTCAACGCGCCGAGCTGCGCGCTGATGCTCGCTCCGGCCAGCAAGGTGAGCGAGAGCGGCAGGTTGACGTGGCCGAGCGCGGCGTGGGCCAGGGTGCCGCTCACGGACGTCACGAGGAGCACCAGGATACCGGTGCCGGCGGCCTGCTTGATCGGGAAGCCGAAGCCGTAGAGCAGGACCGGCATCAGGGCGATGCCGCCGCCCAGGCCGAGCAGGCCGCTCAGATAGCCGAGCGCGAGGCCGAGGTAGGCGATGACCGGCGCCGAGACTCGCGTGAGCGGAACCCGCGGCAGGTCCACGTAGGGCGGCAGCGCGGCGCGGGCGAAGGGACCGCGGCGCACGTAGGAGAGCGCTTCGACCGTGCCCTGCGAGCGACGCATGAGGCTCGCCGCCGAGCCGAGCAGGAACACGATGTAGGCGGCGTAGAGCACCAGCGTCGCCATGGGCAGGCTGCCACCGAGCAGGCTGACGTCTCCCTGCGCCTCCAGGAAGGCGACGGTCCTCGCCCCCGCCGACACGCCGAGCAGCGAGCCTCCGAGCATCAGCCAGTCGAAGCGCGGCTCGCCTTGCCCGAGCTTCTGGTGCTTGAGGTAGGCGACGGTTGCGGTGCCGACCATCTGGCACAGGCCGCTACCGATGGCGATGGGCAGCGGGATCCCCAGCACCACCGACAAGAGCGGCGTCAAGATGAAGCCGCCGCCGATGCCGAACAGGCCGGCCACGAAGCCCACGACCACGCCGAGCGCGATCAGCGCGAGCAGGCTCACCTCTTGGCCGGCGACCAGCATCAGATCGAGTAGTCGATGGGTGGGGGAGCGTCCCGCCTCGCGTTCTTCTTGCGCCGCCGCTCGAGCGCGCCGAACGCGAAGTACATCAGCACTCCCCAGACGGCGGGCAGCACCACGCATGCTGCGACGTAGAGCCAGTTGGGCATGTCGGGCGGCCGAGGATACCAGTCCCGGCGAACCGCGCTATAACCGCCGCCGTGGCGGGTCCCGAGGAGGTCATCGGCGTCGCGGAGCTCGATCGGCGGCTGAAGCGCGCCGTCGAGTCGGTCACCGGCCGCGAGTGGGTGGAGGGCGAGATCACCTCGCTCAAGGTCGCGTCCAGCGGCCACGCCTACTTCACGCTGAAGGACGAGCGCGAGGACGCCGTGGTCGAGTGCGTGATGTACCGCATGAACGCGCTGCGCGCGCGGCGGCACCTCTCGGAGGGGGCGAGGGTGCAGCTCCTCGGCCGGGCCACGCTCTGGGCGCCGCGCGGCCGGCTTCAGCTGGTGGCCGAGACGCTCCGGCCGGCGGGGCGGGGCGCGCTGCTCGAGGCACTGGAGAAGCTGAAGGCCCGTCTGGCCGAGGAGGGGCTGTTCGCACCCGAGCGCAAGCGCGCGCTGCCCCTGGAGCCCCGCGTCGTCGGGGTGGTGACGAGCTCGGCAGGCGCCGCCTTTCACGACATCCGTACGGTCGCCTTCCGACGCGGCGGCGCGCGGTTGGTGCTGAGCCCGGCCCTAGTGCAGGGTGACTCCGCGCCCGAGAGCATCGTGCGGGCGCTGGACCTGATCGAGCGCTACCCGGGGCTCGACGTGCTCATCGTCGGGCGCGGCGGCGGCTCGGGCGAGGATCTGATGGCCTTCAACGACGAGCGCGTGGTGCGGCGCATCGCCTCGACCCGGGTGCCGGTGGTCAGCGCCGTGGGCCACGAGATCGACGTCACGCTGGCGGATCTCGCGGCCGACCTCCGAGCGGCGACGCCGTCGCAGGCCGCCGAGCTGGTCATCCCGGACGCCGAGGCGCGCAGGCAGCTGCTCTCCCGGCAACGCCGGCACCTGCTCCACGCCGTGCAGGGGCGCTTGCTGGAGGAGCGCTCGCGGATCGAGCGCTTGCGCGCCCGACTCTCGGACCCGCGGTTCGTGATCGCCGTGCGCCAACAAGGTCTCGACGAGCTCAGGGCGCGCATCGAGCGCGTCACGCTGAAGAGCTTCGCGCGCCGTCGGGCGGCGCTGACGGAGGCCGAACGGCGCCTGTCCGCGCGGCACCCCCGCGCGGTGCTGGCCCAAGCGGAGGCTCGGCTGACCCCGCTCCTCACGCGGCTCGAGGCCGCGTCGGCGGTCCGGTTCGGCCGCTCGCGCGCAGGGCTCGGCGAGCTGGCAGCCCGCCTCTCGGCGCTGTCGCCGTTGGCCGTGCTGGCGCGTGGCTACGCCATCGCGACTCGCGCGGACGGTCGCGCGCTCCGAGCCGCCAGCGAGGTCGTCGCCGGCGACGAGATCTCCGTTCGCGTGCACGACGGTCGCATCGCGGCCCGGGTCACGGGCACGGAGCCCGGCGATACTGCGTCATGAGCCGCTTCGTTCTGCTCGGTCACCCCGTGTCCCACTCGCTGTCACCGGCGATCCACGCGGCCGCCTACCGGGCGCTCGGTCTTGCGCACCGCTACGAGCTCGTGGACTGTCCGGACGACGCTGCGTTGGTGGCCGCGGTCGCCGAGATCCGCCGCGGAGCCATCGCCGGCGCGAACGTCACCTTGCCCCACAAGGGCCGCGCGCTCGAGCTGGCGGACGAAGCCGACGCTTGGGCGCGCGAGACCGAGGCGGCCAACGTGCTCGCCGCGCTGCACGGCGAGCTCGTCGCCTTCAACACCGACGTCGACGCACTGATCGAGGAGCTCGCGCAATACGCGCCGGGAGCCACCTCGGCGCTCGTGGTCGGCGCGGGCGGCGCCGCCCGTGCTGCGGTCAGCGCCTGCCGTGCCCGCGGCCTGCGTGACATCACCGTGGTGGCGCGCCGCCGGACGGAGGCCTCCGAGGAGCTGTTCGCCCGCATGGGCGCGCGCTGCTGCTCTTGGCCCGACGACCCGCACGCGATTTCTGCGCTCTCGGACGCCGTTTGCAGCGCGGATGTCCTGATCCAGGCCACCAGCGCCGGCATGAGTGGGGGCCCCCCCGGCGAAGGGATCGCCGAGCTGATCCCCTGGGAGCGCGTTCCGGCTTCCGCGCTGGCCTACGACGTGGTCTACACCCCGGCCGTGACGCCGTTCCTGGAGGCTGCCCGGGGTAGGGGGCTCCGCGCTCGCGGGGGCCTGGGCATGCTCGTGGGTCAGGCCGCGGCGGCCATTCGCATCTGGCTCGGCGTCGAGCCGCCCATCGCTGCGATGCGGGCCGCGGCGCTCGGAGCGCTCGAGCAGCGGGAGCAGGCATGAGCCACCGCGGGCCGCGCTGGGAGGGGCCGCGTGACGGACCCTGGCCCGCCGTCGCCATCGACGGCGAGCTCGAGCGAGCGGAGCGCGAGTTCCTGCACACCAACGGGGCCGGGGCCTACGCCATGAGCACGCTCGCGCTCATGCACACGCGACGGCATCACGGCCTTTTGGTCGCCGCTCTCGAGCCGCCGCTCGGTCGCTACGTCATCCTGAGTCACGCCGAGACGACGGTGACCGTCGCCGATCGCACCTTCAAGCTCGCGACCCATCAGTTCCCAGGAGTCGCGCCCACGCTCGGCTATCGGAACCTCCGAACCTTCGCGCAAGACCCGCTCCCGCGCTGGCTCTACCGGCTTGGCAAGGGCACGCTCGAGCGTACCGTGGCGCTGGCGCGCGGCAAGAACGCCGTGGTTCTGCGCTACCATTGGGCCGGGGGCTCGCCGGCGCGCATGTCGTTGATGCCGCTGATGCCGCTCCGCCCGCTCGAGCACCTGGCGCGGGAGCACGGCGGAATGAAGCAGAAGGTGACTCTGCGTGCCAACGAGGTCGAGGTCCAACCCATCCTCGCGTTGCCGCCCATCGTGTTCGGTCACCGCGGCGTGTTCATGGGCTCGCCGGACTGGTGGCGGCGGTTCGAATACGGAGAGGACCTCCGGCGCTACTCCGATTTCCAGGAGGACATGTGGACGCCGGGCACCTTCGAGCTGACGCTCGATCCGGACTCCCACGCCTATCTCGTGGTCGGCGTGGGTGGGCTACCGAGCGCGACGCCGGAGGAGCTCATGGCGGAGGCGCGCGAGCACTTGTTGTCGCTCGATCCCGGCGCCGCGACGCCGAGCACCGTGCGCACGCTGTCGGTCGCGTGCGACAGCTTCAGCAGCGACGCGTGCTCCCGGCCCGCGATCGTCGCTGGCTACCCGTGGCTGGGCGCGCCCCTCAGGGACTGGCTGATCGCGTTTCGCGGCACCTACCTCGCTCGAGGCCGCCTGTCCCAGGCGACGGCCTCGCTCGCGGCGGCACTCCAGCTCCTGCGAGCCGGGCTCCTACCGAGGGAGGTCCCGTCGGCCACGACCGGGCCGCGCGTCCCTTCTCCGGATGCCACGCTCTGGTTGTTCGAGGCGGCGCGGGCGCTCGCCGACTCGATCGGGCTCGATGACCCCTTCGTGAAGACCCGAGTCTACCCTGGCCTCTTGCGGGCCTTCCTCCGGCTCAGGGGTCGGCGCCGGCCGCACGGTGCGGGGCTCAGCCCCGAAGGATTCGTCTTCACGGAGCCGCCGGAGCCGGGGACATGGATGGACGCGCGCACCGGCGCCGTGCCGGTCACGCCGCGCAACGGTCTCGCCGTGGAACATCAGGCCCTCTGGTTCAGCGCCTGTCGAACGCTGGCAGCGTGGGCGCGCTACTACGGCCACGCCGAGCTCGCTCGGGCGGCGGAGGCCTGCCGCGACGCCGTCCTCGCGGGGTTCTCGGCGCGCTTTTGGTGCAACGAGACCGACTATCCCTTCGACGACATGAGCGCGGAGCGAGCCAGCGCGGAGTCGTGGGCCGACGCCAGCGTTCGGCCCAACGCGCTGATCGCGCTGGCCGTCGCGCCGGAGCTCTTCGAGCCCTGGCAGGCCGACGCCGTCCTGGCCAAGGTGCGCACGGAGCTCCTGACCCCGCGCGGCATCCGCACGCTGAGCAGCGAGGACCGCGCCTTCGAAGGCCACTACGAAGGAAGCCTGAACGAGCGTGAACGCGCCCTGCACCAGGGCTCGGCCTGGCCCTTCTTGCTCGGGTTCTACATCCGCGCCGTGCGGGCGCAGAACCCGGGCGACGAAGACGTCCGGGCCGAGCTCTCGGAGCTGGTCGAGCGCGCGGTCCAAGGCGGCCCGGTGCTGGGGCACGTCGCGCAGATCGCGGACGGCGAAGAGCCGCACCGCTGGCGGGGCTGCCCCGCGCAGGCCTGGAGCTCTGCGCTGCTCCTGGCAGCGTTGAAGGTGGACTTGGCGGTCGGCTGATGGCGTCTCGGGAGCTCGGCTACCGCAGGATCGTCATCCTGCTCGTCTCGCTCATCGTCGTGCCCACCGCGCTCCTGCTCACAGTGGGCGCGGTCCTGCTCTTCCTCGGCGAGATGCAGGCCAACCTGCTGATGGGCATCCTCGTGGTCAGCTTCAGCGGGGCCTCCGTCACCGGCGTCATCCTGGTCTGGGTGTTCGTGAGGCGAGAAGCCAGCCTGTCCATGCTCCAGAGCGACTTCGTCTCCAAGGTGTCCCACGAGCTGCGTACGCCGCTCACCTCGATCCGGCTCTTCGCCGAAACTCTCGCGCTCAGGCGCGGCGACGTGGAAGCCGAGGACAAGTGCATCGAAGGGCTCACCCGAGAGAGCATGCGGCTCCAAGAGCTGATCGATCGCCTGCTCGACTGGGGTCGCATGGAGAGCGGGCGCAAGGAGTTCACCATCGCTCGTGCCAGCGCCAAGGACGTCGTCGCCCAGGCCAGCTCGGCGTTCCGGCCCGTGCTCGAGCGGCGCAAGGCCACGTTCGAGGTGCAGCTCCCCGAAGAGGACGCGTTCGTGGACGCGGACCGCGCCGCGCTCTCGGACGCGCTCCTCAACCTGTTGACCAACGCGGTCAAGTACGGGGGCGATCCTCCGGAGATTCACTTCAGCGTGGAAGCCGGGCCGCGAGACGTGCGCTTCGTCGTGAGGGACAACGGTCAGGGCCTCGAGCAGCGGGAGCACGCGCGCATTTTCGAGAAGTTCTACCGCGTCGACGACCGGCTCTCTCGGGAGCGCGAGGGCTCGGGCTTGGGCCTGGCGATCGTCAAACACGTGGTGAAAGCGCACCGCGGGCGCATCGAGCTCACGAGCGCACCGGGTCGAGGCAGCGCGTTCTCGATCGTGTTATCCCGGAAACCGGCCCCCGGTTCGGGTCAGGCCACGGAGTCGGCAGGCGATGGCTGAGCCCAAGAAACGCATCCTGGTCGTCGAGGACGACGAGAGCATCACGCTCGGACTGCGCATGAACCTGGAAGCCGAAGGCTACGAGGTCGTCGTGGCCACTGACGGCGAGACCGGGCTCTCCGTGGCACGCTCGCCCGAGGTGTCGCTCGTGATCCTGGACATCATGCTTCCCAAGGTGAACGGCCTGGAGATCCTCAGACACCTGCGCGGCGAGGGTTGCAAGACCCCGATCGTGCTGCTCTCGGCCCGCGGCGCCGAGCTCGACAAGGTCATGGGTCTCGAGCTCGGCGCGGAGGACTACATCACCAAGCCCTTCAGCCTCGCCGAGCTCCTGGCACGGGTGAAGGCCCAGCTCCGCCGCGACGCCATCGCGCGGCCGGGCAATCGTGTCGTCGTGGCCGGAAGCCTGACCATCAACATCGCAGCGCGTGAGGTCACCCGCGGGGGCGAGCCGGTCCCTCTGACCGCGACCGAGTTCGACCTTCTGCTCTGCTTGATCGAGGAGGCGGGGCGCGTCTTGACCCGCGAGCAGATCCTTCGGCGCGTGTGGGGCCCCGGCCATCACGGCACGCCGCGCACCATCGACAACTTCATGCTGCAGCTCAGGGCCAAGCTCGAAGACGACCCGAGCGATCCGGCCCACCTCTTGACCGTGCGCGGTGTGGGCTATCGATTCCAGGCTTGAGTGGTCGGTCGCCCGGATTTGCGTTAGAAAGGCCGCTCCGTGGATCAGAACCTGCTGCGCTCCTACTTCGCGACCGTCTACGAGCTGCCCTCGGAGGCCGGGCTCCTGCGCGTGTCGCTGGACGGCGAAATCGTGCAGGACATCGGCACCATGCCCGAGCTCTTGCGGCGGGACTTCGCGATCCTCACCGCCTACAACCCCCGCAGCATGTTGCTCCCGCGTCGCGTCAACGAGTCCCGACACCACGTCATGCGCGACCTGCTGATCCTCGGCTGCTATCGGGTCGAGCACTGCGTGGGCTACGACGAAGAGCCGGAGGGCGTCTGGCGCGAGCCGGCCTGGTTGGTGCACGGCATCCAGCGCGACGAGGCCGTGTACTTCGGCCGGACGTTCCGGCAGAACACCATCGTCGTGTGCCAGAACGCGCGACCCGAGCTCATCGTCACGGACCCGACCTGCGACGACATCGGGCGGACCTACACGGGAAACTGGCGGATCCGGAACTGAACGGAACCGCGCCGAGGCCCGCGTGGTAAGCTCGCTCGAGTGGAACGCCCGAGCTGGGTCCTCGTGCTGTGCCTGGCGCTGCCCTTGCCCCTCCTGGCGGCCGGGGCATCGTCGGCCGCGGACGCGCTCGGACGCCGAGGCGGGCGCGCGCTCAGCGCCGCGACGGAGCAGCTCCTCCGCTCGCCGCCCGCCGCTCCTCTGCCGGTGTTCGTCGAGCCGCTCGCGCCGCCCGAGCCTGCAGCCGAGGAGCGGGCCAAGGAGCCGGAGGTGGCGCGCGCCCGGGGCACGAGGCGTGCGCCGGCGAGCCCGCCGGTGCCCACGAAGGGCGTGCGCGTGCGCGCCGAGGTCGTGCTGCGCCTCGCCAATGCCGGCGCGCGCCCAGGTGGCTTTCCGGTGCCCGCCAGCGGAGATCGCCCGCGGGGCCTCGCCTTGACGGGGGTCAGCGGGCTCGGCATCGGGCTCGAGGACGGCGACGTGCTGACCCACGCAGCGGGCCGACCGGCGCTGACGCCGGGCGACGTGATCGGCGTCGTGATCGGCTCGCGAGGCTCGCGGGCGCCCGAGATTTGGGGACGCTTCTGGCGCAACGGTGAGCCTTGGAACCTGGTCGTCGAGCAGCCTTACCCCAAGAACCGCCGCCCGCCCGCGAGCCTCGACTCGGGCACCTCTGGAAAGACCGCCCAAGTCGGGTCTAGCTGAAGCGCGGAACGTAGCGCTCGACGCTCTTGTATTGATCCGGCCACTCCAGAGCCCACCCTTGCTCGTTGGCGGCGTGCCGGGTCCAGTAAGGATCGTACAGGTGCGCGCGGGCGAGCACGCAGAGATCGGCGCGCCCGGCGGCGATGATGCTGTTGGCGTCGGACCAGGACGAGATGTTGCCCACGGTCATGGTCGGGATCTCGGCCTCGAGCCGCACGCGCTCGCTGAACGGGGTCTGGAACAGGCGGCCGTAGACCGGCTTGGCGTCGCTCACCGTCTGCCCCGCCGAGACGTCGATGATGTCCGCGCCGTGTTGTTTCAACAGCAGCGCCGCCTGGACCACGTCCTCTTGCTCGATGCCGCCGGGTGCCCAGTCACACGCGCTCAGGCGCACGCTCATCGGCTTCTTCGCTGGCCACACCGCGCGCACGGCGTCGAACACCTCGAGCGGATAGCGCATGCGCCGCTCGATGGAGCCGCCGTACTCGTCGTCACGCAGGTTGGTGAGGGGCGAGATGAAGCTCGCGAGCAGGTAGCCGTGGGCGCAGTGCAGCTCCAGCAGGTCGAAGCCGGCCTGCTCGGCGAGCTCCGCGGCGCGCACGAAGTCCGCTTTCACCGCGTCCATGTCGGCGCGGGTCATGGCCCGCGGCACTTGGCTGTGCGGGAGGTAGGGGATGGCCGAGGCCGAGAGCAGCGACCAAGCCCCGCTCTCGAGCGGCTCGTCCGCTCCTTCCCAGAGGCGCTTCGTCGCGCCCTTCCGGCCCGCGTGGGCCAGCTGCATGCCGATCTTGGCGGAGCTGTGCCGGTGCACGAAGTCGACGACGCGTTTCCAGCGGCTCGCGTGCTCGGCTTGGTACATGCCGGCGCAGCCCGGCGAGATGCGGCCGTCAGGGCTCACGTCGGTCATCTCGGTCAAGACCAGGCCCGCGCCACCGAGCGCTCGGCTGCCCAGGTGCACCAGGTGCCAGTCGTCGATGCCGCCGTCTTCGGCGGAGTATTGGCACATCGGCGAGACCACGATGCGGTTGTCGAGCACCAGGTCCCTGAGCCGGAACGGGGTGAACATCGGCGGCGTGTCCTCTCGCACCGGCCGGTCGGACTGGGTCGCGGCCCGGGCGGCGACGAAGCGGTTCACCTCGCGCACGAAACCAGCGTCCCTGAGCGCCAGGTTCGCGTGGGTCACGCGCAGGCTGCGCGTCAGCAGGCTGAACGCGAACTGCGTGGGCTCGAGCGACATGTAGCGCTCGGTGTTCTCGAACCACTCCAGGCTGACCTGGGCGGCGCGTTGCGTCGCCTCGACGACCGGGCGGCGCTCGGCTTCGTAAGCGGCGAGCGCTCGCTCGAGGTCCGAGTGGGAGACGACGGCGTCGCGGAGCGCGATGCAGTCCTCCATCGCCAGCTTGGTGCCCGACCCGATGGAGAAGTGAGCCGTGTGCACGGCGTCCCCGAGCAGCACCACGTTCCGGTGGTGCCATGAGCGGTTCTTCACCGTGGGGAAGGCGCGCCAGATGCTGCGGTTCTTCAGCAGCCGATGGCCGGCTAGCTCCGCTTCGAACAACTTCTCGGCGTAGGCCAGGGTTTGCTCCTCCGTGGCCTGGTCGAGACCGGCCTTCTTCCAGGTCTCTCCCGTACACTCCAGGATGAAGGTCGAGCAGTCTTCGGCGTAGCGGTAGGCGTGAACGCGGAAACATCCGTGCTCGTTCTCGCGGAAGTAGAAGGTGAAGGCCTGGAAAGGGAAGGTCGTCCCCAGCCAGACGAAGCGATTCGGCCGGAAGTCGACCTCCGGACCGAGCTCCTGGGCCAGCGCGGTGCGCACGGCGCTGTTGACCCCGTCGGCGGCGATCACCAGGTCGTGGCTCTTCGCGAGCTCATCGAGCGGGGGGGCCTCACGCTCGAAGTGGATCACCACGCCGAGAGAGAGCGCGCGCTGTTGCAGGATGGTCAAGAGCTCCTGCCGCCCCATGCCGCTGAAGCCGTGCCCGCTCGACCGGATCACCCGGCCGCCGAAGTGGATGTCGATGTCGTTCCAGTGAGCGAAGCTCTGGGTGATGGCGGTGTGGCTCTCCGGATCCGCTGCGGCCAGGTTGTCCATGGTCGCGTCCGAGAAGACGACCCCGAACCCGAAGGTGTCGTCGGCGCGGTTGCGCTCCCAGACGACGACTTCATGAGCGGGGTCCGCCCGCTTCATCAGGATTCCGAAGTAGAGCCCTGCCGGGCCGCCCCCGATGCACGCGATCTTCACGGGGCGGGATTATCGGCGGAGGTCGGCGGCGATCGCCAGCGATCCGACTGTTGGGCGTGATTTCCCGCGCCCAGGGCCAGGAGGGCTTGACTGTCCACGGGTCTCGTTCAACAAACTCGCCCATGCACTCGAAAACCCTCATGGGTTTGCTCGGCCTAGGTGTCGCAGCAAGCCTCACCATCGCGGTCCCTGCGGCCGCCACCACCGAGCAGGCGCCGTCCAGCCTGTGCGGCGGTGAGCACGACAAGAAGAAGGACGTGAAGAAGCCGGCGCCGGGCGACGACAAGAAGCCCGCCAACCCGGCCAACGCCGGCGGCCTGTGCGGCGGCGAAGACCACCAGAAGAAGAAGGACGTGAAGAAGCCGGCGCCGGGCGACGACAAGAAGCCCCAGAACCCCGCCTGACTCCTTCAGCTCCGCCGAACGCCCGCTGGGACTGCACTCCCCGCGGGCGTTCGTGTTCCATCGTTCAGAACGTCAAGGCACCATTTCAGTCGCGCTCCGCGGCGCGAGCTTGTGATTGCTGAAGCTGAAGGTGAGGATGCCGCTGATCTTCGAGAACGACGTGCCCACCGTGAAGGTGTTGTCGATGGTCGGGTCGAGCTCGTCGTCCACGCGCAGATTGCCGGTGACCGCCAGCTCGTCGAAGTCCTTGGGCGAGTCCGGGTTCATGTTGGTCACCTGGACGCTGGCCACGGAGACGAGCATCGACTCGTAGCCCTCGGCCTTGGCGCCACCCGTGGCGATCTCCGCCGGGTTGGCGACGGCGATCGGGCCGAAGGGCAAGGTGGTGCCCGCGTCGGTGATGGTGATCACGGCGTTCACCAGCTCGCTCAGGTTGAAGAACTCTTCGTAGGTCGCGCTGATGTCGACCTTGTTCCCGACGGCCACTCCCGCTGACACGCCGGCGGTGAAGACGAAGATGCCGGTGAATGGCTTCAGCGAGGCGTCCTGCACGTAGAAGCCGCGGGCCTTGCCGGTGTCGGGGCGCAGCGCCGTGACGTAGAGCCCGCTGAGCTTGACCGCCGCGCCGGGCTTCGGGTGCTGGGGGTGCGACGGGTCGCGGATGGCCTCGATGCTGACGGGGCAGGCCGAGAACGCCGGGTTGGCGGTGGCGCAGGTGTCGCACAGGTCGCCCTTGCCGTCCTTGTCAGCGTCTTCCTGACCCGGGTTGGCGTCGTCCGGGCAGTTGTCTACGCCGTTCGCCCAGCCGTCGCCGTCGAGGTCGTCGGGATCCGGCGCCTTGCAGGCGTCGTTCGGGTCGCTGGGGCAGGGGTCGCAAGCATCCCCCTTGGCGTCCCCGTCGGCGTTGCCCTGCTTGCCCTGATCGAGCGGGCGGGCCGGATCGAACACGTCCGGGCAGAGGTCGCTCGCGTCGGGCACGCCGTCGCCGTCCTTGTCGCTGCCGCTCGACTGGCCGGTGTACTCGTTCGGGCGCGAGGGGACGCAGGTCGGCTCCTTGGGAGGGGCGCCGCAGCTGAACAGCGGAGCGAAGGCCTCGCCCGCCGTCTTGACGGCCGCCAGAGTGGCGGTGCCGGCGCTGTCCTTCGCGACGCACGCGCGCTTTGCTGCCCCGCAGACGTCGAGGGTCTCGCAGGTCGAGCCACCGATGGCGGCGCTCGCCAACAGGGCGTCGTCGCCGTACAGCGGCACGCCGCTGCGCAGCACCAGGGCCACGTCCTTCGGCTCGGCGGCGATCACCGCCCGATGGTCCTTGTTGGTGGAGCCGTCGAAGATGGCGATGTCGCCGATGAAGCCCGGCTTGAGCATCCCCACGCCGAGCTCGACCCCGGCGGCCAGCGCGCCGTTGGTCGTCACCATGCGCCACAGCTCGAAGTCGGAGAAGTGCTTGCCGTAGTGCTTCTGGTTCAGCTCGTCGGCGCAGCGGAGCTCCCGCGACAGATTCATCGACCCGGAGAGCAGCCAGTCGGTCCCCAGGGCGATGCCCACGCCCATGTTGTCGAGCAAGGTCACCGGGGCGGTGTTGCCGTACAGCGAGACGTTCGAGCGCGGCGACCAGACCACCCAGGCCCGCTCGTCGTAGATGGCCTTGGCCTCGGTCGGCGTCACCGCGACGGCGTGCACGATGGCGGTCTGCGGCTCCACCACGTCGAGCGCGCCAGCGGTGGTGCAGGTCAGCTCGTTGCGCGCCGCCTGGCTCACGCCCTCGGAGATGTGAGGCTGGTAGGCGTCCAGGCTGGCGATGTCCTGGGCGGTGGTCGGGCTGGTGCCGTAGTTGCAGCCCGAGTCGAGCATCTTGCCGTTGGCGTCGTCGAGCGGGAAGGTGTCGCTGTTGACGGTCTGCGCCAGCAGGCCCTCCTTGTCCTTGGTGGTGTCCAGGTTGCGCAGCAGGTGCGGCGTGCTGCCGGCGCTCACCGTGGAGGTCGCGCCGCTCATCACGAAGCGCAGCTCGGCGGCGAGCACCACGTTCTTGGCGGCACCGCTGGAGTACTTGATCTCGGGCTTGCCGTTCTTGCCGGTCCGCCACTCGTGGCGGTGGTCGTAGCGCAGCGTGCCCGAGTCTGCCGGCACGTTGTTGGCGTAGGTGATGTGGTCGTGCGAGTTGATCAGGCCCGGGCTGATCACACCGTTCGCGCAGGTGACGGTGGGGGCGGCCGCGGCGCCGGGCGCGCCCGAGCAGTCGCAGCCCACGCAGGTGATGACCCCGTGCTCGTCGAGCAACACCTCGCCGCCGCGGAGGACCTCCTGCGGCGCGAGCACGGTGCCGACCAGGCGCAGGCCCTTCTGCCCGCCCTGCACGCTGCACAGGTCACCGCTGCCCGCGCTCAGCGTCTTGCACTCGGTGACCTTCAGCGCGGTGCCGGGGCCGACCGTGGTGCCGCCGGTGCCGCCGCCTCCAGCCACACCGCCGGAACCCGCCACGCCACCGCTGGCGCCGACGCCGCCGGCGCTGCCACCGCTGCCGCCGGTCACGCCGCCGCTGCCGCCGGTCACGCCGCCGCTGCCGCCGATGTTACCGCTGCCGCCCACTCCGTTGCCGCCCGTCGCGTCGTCCCCGCAAGCGGAGGTCACCGCGAGCGCGAAGGCGCCAGCGAACAGCGCGCTTCCGCTTCTTCGCGGCGTGAACAGCGCGCGACACGAGAGTAGGTAGCGGCGAGGAGCATTGCCAGTCTTGGTCTTCATGTCAGCACCCGTTGACGATGTGTCAGCCCCCGAAGCGGCGGGCAACATAGCGCAAGACAGTTCGGCCGCCAGCGCGAGAAGGTTGCGCAAAATGTCGAGGACACTGTAGAACCCGCGCACCTCATGGACGCACCTGTGTCCAGCTCCATCCTGCTCGGCGTGATCCAAGGCATCACCGAGTTCCTGCCGATCTCGAGCGACGGACATCTGGCGCTCGCCCAGCTGGTGCTCGGGCTGGAGCAGGGTGGCCTGACTCTGAACGTGATGCTGCACGCCGGGACGTTCCTGGCGACGCTGATCGTGCTCAGGGGCAGAGTGGTCCCGGCGCTGAAGGAAGGGACGCTATCGCTCGCGAAGCCGTCTCGGTTCTCGTCCACGAGCGGCGGACGCGATGCCTTGGTGGTGATCGTGGCTTCTCTTCCTACCGCGGTCATCGGCCTCCTGTTCCGTGACGCCGTGGAGCGTTGGACTCACTCCTCCGTCGCCATCGGGCTCGGGTTCCTCGGCACCGCCGCGGTGCTCCTGTCCACGCGCTTCGTACGCGTCGGGGATCGCGAGGTGCCCAGCCTGGTCGGGGCGCTGGTCATCGGCGTGCTCCAGGGGCTCGCCGTGTTGCCCGGGCTCTCGCGCAGCGGCTCCACCATCGCTGCGGCGCTCTGGTTCAAGGTGCGGCCCGACCGCGCCTTCGAGCTCAGCATGTTGATGTCGCTTCCGGCGGTCGCGGGCGCCATCGGCCTGGAGGCCCGCCATCTGCGCGGCACCAGCGAGGCGCTCTTGCCCGCTGCCATCGGCGCGACGGTCTCGTTGGTGGTGGGCGTAGGGGCGCTCCTCGTGCTCCGGCGCGTGGTGATGCGCGGGCACTTCGCCTGGTTCGCGGCCTGGGTGCTGCCGCTCGCGCTGGTGACGCTCGGGTTCGTACGCGACGCCCCTCCGGCGCCTGCGCCCGCCGCGGTGTCCAGCGCGGCAAACCGTGATAATTGAGCCTGCGCCATGGACCCCCACCTCTTCAGCGTGATCCTCGCCGGCGGCAGCGGGACGCGGTTCTGGCCCGCCTCCCGCAAGCTCCTTCCGAAGCAACTTCTCGCCATCGGGCCCGAGCCGGAGTGTCTGCTCGCGGCGACGGTCCGGCGCATCGAGCCCTTGTGCCCGGCAGAGCGCACGCTGATCGCGACCGGGGTGCACCTCTTGGAGGCGACGCGCGCGCTCCTGCCGTGGCTCTCCGAGGCCTCGTTCCTCGGCGAGCCGGTCGCGCGGAACACGGCTCCGTGCATCGCCTGGGCAACCTGGGAGATCCTCGCGCGCGACCCCGAAGCGGTCGTCATGGTGCTGCCGAGCGACCAACACATCGGTGAGCCGGATGCCTACCGCCGCGCCCTCTCCGCCGCCGTCGAGACGGCTCGAACCGGCGCCATCACGACCATCGGCTTGACCCCTTCGCGCCCGGAGACGGGCTACGGCTACGTCGAGGCCGGCGAGGCGCGGGGCGGCGGTGCGCTCCGCGTGGCCCGCTTCGTCGAGAAGCCGGATCGCGCGCGCGCCGAGCAGTACCTGGCGAGCGGGCGCCACTACTGGAACAGCGGGATGTTCTTCTTCCGCGCCGACGTCATGGCGGGCGCGATACGCCGGTACTTACCGGAGCTCGGGCGCGCGCTCGACGAGCTCGCTGCGGTGCCGGAGTCGGAGCGCGGCGCGACGACCGCGCAGGCGTTCGGGTCATTCCCGTCCGTGAGCATCGACTACGCCGTGATGGAAAAGGCCGAGGATCTCGCGGTCGTTCCCGCGAGCTTCGGCTGGAGTGACCTCGGCAGCTGGCAGAGCGCCTGGGAGCTTGCGGACAAAGACGAGCTCGCGAACGCGGCGCCGGCCGACGCCGTGCTCGCCGACGCCCGCGGCAACCTGGTGCGCGACCTGCGCACCGAGGGCGGGCGTCGCGTCATCGCCTTGGTCGGCGTCGAGGGGCTGTGCGTGATCGAGACGGACGATGCGCTCCTCGTCATTCCGCGCGAGCAGGCGCAGGACGTGCGGAAGGTGGTCGATGCGCTGAAGGCGCGTGGCCGGACGGATTTGCTCTAAAAGCCCATGGCGCGGGCACGAAAAGCCGTGTCCGTGCAAAACGGCTCTAGCCCGGGCGGCGATGGGCAAGGTATGAGGGGGGCGGAAGGAGTGTTCATGCGCCAGCGTTTCGTCCTCGCCGCCTTCGCCGTCTCGGCCGCGCTCTTGCTGCCCGGCTGCGGGAAGTTCAAGAAGACGAAGGAGTGCAACGCCTTCATCGAGAAGGTGAACACCGCCATCAAGGAGATCGAGCAGAACTCCGCGTCAAAGAGCGGCGACGACGCGCAGGTCATCTCCTCCATGAAGAAGCTGGGCGAGCTCTACGACCAGCTCGCCAAAGACGTGTCCGCGCTCGATGTCTCCACGCCGGAGCTCAAGGCGCACGCCGCGAACTACAAGGAAATGTGCACCAAGGCGGCGAGCACCGCGCGCCAGGTGGCCACCGCGATCGAGACGAAGAACCCGGAGCAGGCCGACTCCGCTCAGAAAGAGTTCGACAAGATCGTGAAGCAGGAGGACGACCTGGTGAACCAGATCAACACCTTCTGCCAGGCGCCCTGAGCTCGGAGACTTGCGCCGCGCCGACCCTCGGGAGTCCCGACGGGGGCGCCCACGGGGCCGCTACTTGCGGCGTTTCTGCGGAGGGTAGCTCGGGCGCGAGCGCTTGTTGGCGCGGCCCGGCGGCATGGACTTGGACGTCGCGCGGGGTGGCTGAGGGGTCAACGACTCTCGGACCTCGACCGGCAATCCCGAGGTCAGGCGCCGGAGGTCGTCGCGCAGACGTGCCGCGGTCTCGAACTCCAGGTTCTCCGCGGCGGCGAACATCTGCTGGCGCAGCGCCTCCACCCGCTCCGCGAGCTCCTCGCGCTCGTCCACGCTGCGCGGCGTCGCGTCCTTCTTGCCCGAGCGCGGGGTGCGCGGCACCGCGTAGTAGTCCGTGGTGCCGCTGGCCGGGTTGATGTCCAAGATCGCGCGGCGAATCGTCTCCGGCGTGATGCCGTGCTCCTCGTTGTAGCGAGCCTGAATCGCGCGCCGGCGGTTGGTCTCGTCCATGGCGCGTTTCATCGCGTCGGTGATGCGGTCCGCGTACATGAAGACCTGGCCGCCCGCGTTGCGGGCCGCGCGCCCGATGGTCTGGATGAGGGAGCGCGGGCTACGCAGGAAGCCTTCCTTGTCGGCGTCCAGAATCGCCACCAGGCTGACCTCCGGCAGATCGAGCCCCTCGCGCAGGAGGTTGATGCCGACCAGCACGTCGAACTCGCCGGCGCGCAGATCCCGCAAGATGTCGATGCGCTCCAGCGTGTCCACGTCGGAGTGCAGGTAGCGCACGCGGATGCCGAGCTCGGAGTAGTACTCGGTCAGGTCCTCGGCCATTCGCTTGGTGAGCGTGGTGACCAGCACGCGTTCGTCGCGCTCCACGCGCTTCTTGATCTCTCCGAGCAAGTCGTCGACCTGGCCTGCGACCGGCCGCACGAAGATCTCGGGGTCGAGCAGCCCCGTGGGACGGATCAGCTGCTCGATGACGCCGCCGGTGCTCTTCTCGAGCTCGAAGTCGCCCGGTGTGGCCGAGACGAAGATCACCCGGCGCATGTATTTCTCGAACTCGTCGAACTTCAGCGGCCGGTTGTCCAGGGCGCTGGGCAAGCGGAAGCCGAACTCGACCAGGGTCTCCTTGCGCGACCGATCCCCGCGGTACATCGCCCCCACCTGCGGCACGGTCTGGTGCGACTCGTCCAGGATCAAGAGGAAGTCATCCGGGAAGTAGTCGATCAAGGTCGGCGGCGGCTCGCCCGGTTCGCGATTCGAGAGGTGGCGTGAGTAGTTCTCGATGCCCTGCACGAAGCCCATCTGCTCGAGCATCTCCAGGTCGTACATGGTGCGCTGCTCGATGCGCTGCTTCTCGAGGAAGCGGCCCTGCTTGTCGTAGAAGTCCAGGCGCTCGCGCAGCTCGGCGCGGATGGCGTCGACGGCCCGCTGCAGCTGCTGCCGCGGGGTCACGTAGTGGGAGCCCGGGTAGACCGCGTAGCGGTCCAGCTCCGAGAGCACGCGACCCCTCACCGGGTCCACCTCCGAGATCCCGTCCACCTCGTCGCCGAAGAACTCGACGCGGATGGCGATCTTGTCCTCGTAGGCCGGGAAAATTTCCACGACGTCACCCCGGACCCGGAAGGTACCGCGGTGGAAATCGACGTCGTTCCGCTCGTACTGGATGTCCACCAGCCGCCTGAGCAGGTTGTCGCGCAAGAGCTCCTCGCCCTTCACGATCTCGATCAGCAGGCCCTCGTACGACTCGGCCGACCCGATGCCGTAGATGCAGCTGACGCTGGCCACGATGATCACGTCCGGGCGGGACAGGAGCGCGTGCGTCGCGGCGTGGCGCATACGGTCGATCTGGTCGTTGATGATCGCGTCCTTCTCGATGAAGGTGTCCGTCGTCGGGATGTACGCTTCGGGTTGGTAGTAGTCGTAGTAGCTGACGAAGTAGTGGACGGCGTTCTCCGGGAAGAGGTCGCGCATTTCGCCGTAGAGCTGAGCTGCGAGCGTCTTGTTCGGCGCGATGATCAGCGTAGGCCGCTGCAAGTGCTGGATTACGTTCGCGACCGTGAACGTCTTTCCGCTGCCGGTGATGCCGAGCAGCGTCTGATAACGCTCGCCGGCGTCCAGCCTGCGCGAGAGCAGCGAAATGGCCTCGGGTTGGTCACCCTTGGGGGAGAAGTCACTGCGAAGCTTGAAGCCGCGGGTCATCGAAGAGCCTTGCATCATCCGGCGGCGTGCCGCTCTTTTCAACTCTTGCCGCGACAAGCCGCGCGAAAGGGCAGTTTGTCGATCAGTGCAGGGTCGCCGTGAACGACAGCGTCAGCGCCGTGGTCTTGTGCCGGGTCACGGCGCCTTCGCTCTCGTGCTTCACGCTCGCCCAGCTCAGCCTGAGCTCGGGCCCCAGGCTCCACTGATCGCCCACCCAGAAGTCGTAGCCGCCGCCGATTGCGAAGCCGCCGCCGCCGAGCTCGGTCTCGCGTTTGTCCCCGGCCACCTCGTAGCGATAGGTCTCCTCCGCCGCCGCCACCAGCGCCTGCACGTAGGCGCCGCCTTCTGCGTCGAAGTAGAGCTGGGCGAACAGCGCCAGGAACGAGAGCCCGAGCTCCGTGTCGTCGAGCCGCTCCGAGCTTCCCCCGACCTGGTAGCTCGGGTTCATCCAGGTGTGCGCGACGAGCCCGCCGCCCAGCACGAAGCCGCGGGCCGGAGTCCCGCCGATGAGCAGCTCGAGCGCGCCGCCGCTGCCGCTGAGATCGCCGCCAGCCTGGGTCTGGCCCAGCGTTCCCTCGGTCTTGGTCAGCATCGAAGAGAAGCCGAGCCCCATGCGCAAGAAGAAGCCGTCGTGCTCGTGTGCGCCGCGGTTCCGGGCGTCCGGCGGTGGCAGCGGCGGTGGCGGCGGCGCGGCCGGGTAGTAGTAGCCCGGCGCCGGCGCGTAGCCCGGCGGAGGGGAGGGCGGTGGCGCGTGCGGCTGCGCCGGCGGGGCGGCGGCCGGTGGAGCGGGGGGCGAAGGCGGAGGGGTGTCCGGTGCGGGCACCTGCGCGCGTGCGGGGGCGCCTGTGGCGAGCACCAGCCCGACGACCACGACGCGCGCGCGCTTCGACATCAGGACTCGGGAGCAAAGCGCGCCGGCTCTCGCCCCGTCAATGGGGTCGGCTCGCGTGCGCCGAAATGAGCTACGCTCGGGCGATGTCTCGGAAGCTGTGGCTCTCGCCGCTGGCCGCGCTGCTCGCCATCG
This sequence comes from Polyangiaceae bacterium, assembly GCA_015075635.1. Taxonomy (NCBI): domain Bacteria; kingdom Pseudomonadati; phylum Myxococcota; order Polyangiales; family Polyangiaceae; species Polyangiaceae bacterium. The sequence continues at coordinate 2,657,790 of JABTUA010000002.1, read as the reverse complement.
CAGCGTGCGGCTCGGACGACTCGGGCGGCTCCGCCCAGAGTGGCGGCGGCTCGGGCGGCGGCGCTGGTGTCGCGTCCGGCGGCAGTGCTGGTGTCGCGGGGAGCGCGAGCGGCGGCGCTTCGGGTTCGGGCGGCACGGCCGGGGCTCAGTCGGACGCGGGACCAGACGGAGCGCTGCCACCGCCGGGCGCGCTGCTCGGGGCGTTCCAGCTGACCTACTACTGGGTCACCACCGAGGAAGAGTTCAGCGGCGCCAAGGACACCAATCTCTACGACAAGAGCTGCAAGCTCTTGGCGACGGTAGCAGCGAAGTTTGCCGCGTCGCTGAAGCTCGAAGGCACCGGTCGTCTCTCCGACGGACGCATTCTGAACTACGACGGCAGCTGCAACTGTCCGACCTCGCCCTGCTATCTGGTGGCGGATGCCCAGCACCCTTGGGGCTACGGCGTTCAGGGCAAGGCCTTGGTGCCGTTCCGCTCGTTCGCGGTGGACAAGGCCGAGATCCCTTACGGCCAGAAGGTCTACGTCCCCGAGCTCGACGGGGTCAGCGTGCCGGGGGAGACGCCTTGGGGAAGCTTCGTCCACGACGGATGTTTCAGTGCGGACGACACCGGGGGCGCCATCGTGGGCAAGCACGTGGACTGGTTCGTCGCGCTGAAGCCGCACTACGTGACCCTGGACGGTTCGCTCGGCTTGACGACGATCACCGTGCACCAGGGCGGCGCGCGGTGCCCGTAGCACTTCAAGGAAATGTACCGAGCAGGGGCAGCCCCAGCGCGTCCGGCAGGCCCAAGCACACGTTGAGGGCCTGGATGGCCTGCGCCGAGGCTCCCTTTGCCAGGTTGTCGATGGCGCACATGGCCACCAGCGTGCCCACGCGCTCGTCGAGCGCGTAGGCGACGAACGCGCGCGCCGAACCGCGGACCCAGAGCGTGTCGGGCAGGCGGCCCTCCGGCAGCACGCTGACCAAGCCTTCGCGGTACGCCTCGCGCGCGGCGTCGCGGCACGCCTCGGCCGTGGTCCCCGGCTTCGCCCGCGCGTACGCCGTGGTGAGGATGCCGCGCGTGAAGGGCGCCAGGTGGGGGGTGAAGACCACGTGGAGCGCGCGCCCGGCGCTCCGCGACAGCTCCTGCTCGATCTCGGGGACGTGGCGGTGTGTCCCGGCGACCTTGTAGGGTCGAAGCCCCTCTGCGGTCTCGGGAAAGTGCGTCCCGGCGCTGGCGCTCCGCCCCGCGCCGCTCACCCCGCTCTTGCTGTCCACGACGATGCCGTCCGGCTCCACCAGCGAGGCCGAGAGCAGCGGTGCCAGCGGCAGGATGCTGCTGGTTGGATAGCAGCCGGGCGCCGCGATCAGGCGCGCGCCCCGGAGCTCGTCCCGATGGAGCTCCGGCAGCCCGTAGACGGCCTCCGGCAAGAGCTCCACCGCCGGGTGCTCGCCGTACCAGGCCGCGTAGCTCTCGGCGCTCTTCAGCCGAAAGTCTGCCGACAGGTCCACGACGCGAATGCCCGCCTCGAGGAGCGCCTTCCCGGCGCGGGCGCTGGCGGCGTGCGGCAAGGCGGTGAAGGCGACGTCGAGTCGGCTCCCGAGCTCCGCGGCGCGAGCGGGCTCGAAGCCCTCCAGCACGCGGTCGCCCAGGCCTGGCACTCCTTCGCAGGGGGGCAACACGTCCCCCAGACGCTGCCCCGCCTTCTCGCGCGCGCCGACGTAGGCGAGCTCGAGCTTCGGGTGCCCGCTGACGAGCCGCACGAGCTCGGCGCCGGTGTAGCCGCTGGCGCCGACGATGCCCGCTCGGAGGGAGGTCAACGCTTGCTGTACTGGAAGCGCTTGCGGGCGCCCGCCTGACCGTACTTCTTGCGCTCCTTCTTGCGGGAGTCGCGGGTGAGGAAGCCGGCGCGCTTGAGCGACTTGCGGCGCTCCGGATCCTCCGAGGTCAGGGCGCGCGCGATGCCGTGGCGCATGGCCTCGGCCTGGGCGCTGTGGCCGCCGCCGCAGACGGTCGCGGCCACGTCGTATTTGTCGGTGAGCTCGAGCAGCTCGAGGCTCTGGCGCATGATCATGCGGCTGGTCTCGCGCTCGAAGTACTCGTCGCCGGGACCGCCGTTGATGCTGATCTGCCCGGTGCCGGGCTTGACCCAGACGCGAGCGACCGCGGTCTTGCGCTTGCCAGTGGCGTAGATGGAAGTCGTTTCAGCCATTGTTCGGATCTTTCATCAGAGCGCGAGGGCGTCGGGCTTCTGCGCCTTGTGCGGGTGCTCGGCACCGGCGTACACCTTGAGCTTGGCGAGCATTTCGCGCCCGAGCACGTTCTTCGGCAGCATGCCCTTCACCGCTTTGGTGACCGGCAGCTCCGGGTGAGACTCCTTGACGATCGCGAACGTCCGGCTGCGCAGCCCGCCCGGGTGACCGCTGTAGCGGTGGTAGAGCTTGGTCGTCGCCTTGTTGCCCGTGAGCTTCACTTCGCCCGCGTTCACCACGATGACGAAGTCGCCGGTGTCGATGTGCCGCGTGTAGGTCGGCTTGTGCTTGCCCGAGAGGACGGTGGCGACCCGGCTCGCGAGGCGGCCGAGAGGTTGTCCTTTGGCGTCGATGACCCACCACTTGCGGGTGGCTTGCGCTTCGGCAGGCTTTGCCGAATACGTCCGCTTCGTCTGGCGCATGACAGAGAGTTCCTGTGCTGGCGAGCGACTGCCCGCTCTGGAAAGGGGCGGCATTACTAGCTTCGGCCGTCTAGTCCGTCAAGCCGACGCTCGGATGGGCTTTTTCGCCGGCTTCCGGCCAGCGGCCGGGGGCGGGGATCCGGGGCCTTTTGCCCGCCCGCCCCGCCGCGGGCGAGGGACCCGGGGAGCGCCCGGTCCGCTATACTCCTCATTCCTCCCCTGTCGAAGCGCGCTTCATGAACCCCGCAGCCGGCCTGCGACTTGTCGAGCGGATGGTGGCCGACGGCCTCATCACCCGCGAGCAGCAGGAGGCGTCCATCTCGTTCGTGCAACGGACCGGGGAGCGCGTCGAGGAGTGTCTGCTCGAGCTGCGTGCGCTCGACGAGGTCTCGCTGCTCAAGTACCTGGCCAACCTCCACCGCACCCGCTTCGTCTCGACCGAGAAGCTGTCCAAGGCCGAGGTCGATCGGTTCGCCGTCGAGAAGGTGCCGAAGCGCCTGGCCGAGCAGCACCAGATCTTCCCGGTCCTGTTCGACGCCCAGGCGAGCGTGCTATCCGTGGTCACGGCGGATCCGGACAACGCCGAGGCCCTCCAGGAGGCGCAGATCGCCTCCGGAGTGAAGACCGTGCGGGCGTTCGTGGGCCGGCCGCGGGCGGTGAAGGCCGCGATCGCCAAGGCGTACAGCGGCGACATCCACGCCTTCGCCGTGCTCGACCGTCAGGCGCAGGCGCAGTTCGCCAGCATGCTCGACGTGTACGAGCGGAACCTGGTCAGCCCCGAGACCCTGGCCGCGGCCCTGTCTGCGGAGCGCCCCGGACGCGAGCGCATCCTCTCCGGCCACGACCTCCGGGGCGGCACGTTCGGGGTGGGCGCGGAGTCCGTCTCCACGACCTCGTACATGGAGACGCTCAACGTGCTGATCTCCCTGCTCGAGAGCACGCGGGCCGACATGCGCGGGCACTCCGCCTACGTCGCCCGCCTGATGCGCAAGATCACCGAACGCATCGGGCTGCCCGACGCCGAGCGCGTGAGCGCCTCGATCGCGGGCTACCTGCACGATCTGGGCAAGGTGACCGAGTATCACCTCACCGCCTTCAACGTCGCCCAATACGACCAGCACCGGACCGTCGCCGCGAAGCTGTACCGCGCCCCGTCCAGCCTGATGGAAGCGGTGAAGCTGCCGCGCGAGGTGACGACCGCGGTCGAGACCATGTACGAGCGCTACGACGGGGACGGCCTGCCGGGCTCGCTGCACGGCAAGGAGATCCCGCTCATCGCCCGGCTCCTGGCGGTGGCGGACACCTACGCGGACCTGACGCAGAACCCCAAGAATCCGTTCCGCCAGCTGCTCGACCCGGCTGCGGCGTGCGACGTCTTGGCGCGCTACCGCGGCAGCGTCTTCGATCCCAACATCGTGGATCTGTTCCGGCTCATCATCACGGGTGACGACCTGCGCGCGCGGCTCTTGGCCACGCGCCATGTCGCGATGATCGTCGACCCGGATCCGGAAGAGACGACGGTGCTCGAGCTGCGCATGCTCGAACAGGGCTTCGACGTGCGACCGGCGCGCAACACGGATCAGGCCATGCAGCTCCTCGAACGCGGCGACATCCAGATCGTGATCGCCGAGATGGACCTTCTGCCCATGGACGGCGTCTCGTTGCTCGGCTGGGCGAGGCGGCGGCAGTGGGGCCTGAAGCTGCCCTGGGTGTTCCTCACGGCCCGCACCGCCGGCTCCGACGCGCAGAAGGCGTTCGAGGCGGGCGCGACCGACTACCTGACCAAGCCGGTGAGCCCCGACCTCCTGGTGGCGAAGATCAAGACCATCCTGGAGCGCTCGCAGACCGCCGGGGCCGGAGGCGTCTCGGGCTCGCTGGCCGAGATGGGCCTGCCGGAGCTGGTGCAGGTGCTGACGCAGGGCCGAAAGACCGGCTCGCTCAAGCTCCGGACCGCGAACGACGTGGGCGAGCTGCACTTCGTCGGCGGCAACGTCTTCAACGCGCTGTTCGGGGGGGCTCGCGGCGCGGAGGCCGTGTACGCGATGCTCAAGCTGCGCGAGGGAACCTTCATCTTCGATCCGAGCTTCGAGGCGCCTCAGCGGCTGATCGCCGAGAGTCCCGAGGCGCTCCTGCTCGAAGGCATGCGGCGGTTGGACGAGGGCGCCTGATCCAACGTGGTGTGCCGGGCACCCGCCCGTGATACGCTTTTTTCGTTCGGTCGGAGCTCCCACGTGTCCAAGACCCCGCCTCCCATGCTCGGGTTCAACAACAACGTGCGGCACCACGGGCGCATTTTCCACATCCAGACCGAGGACAGCGGCGTCAAGCGGCCGCACATCTTCACTCACCTGTTCGGCGACGGCGGCCGCATCCTGAAGAGCGTGCGCACGGACTACTCCGAGCACGTCGGCAACGCCGACATGGCCGCCACCGTGAAGCGGATGATGAAGGAGCAGCACAAGGCGATGTTCGTCGCCTTGCGCGCCGGCGAGCTGGACGACGTGATCGAGGCCGCGTTCGGCCCCCTGCCCAAGTCGGAGCGACCGAGCCCGGCAGTAGCGGAGGAGCTGCCCTCTTCGCCGATCGCTCAGCCGAGCCCCGAGGAGGTCGCGGCGCGCATCGCCACACCGATGCCCGCCGAGTGGCGCGAGCAAATCGCCAGCGCGGAGGCCGAGCCGCCCGAGCCCGAGCCCGAACCCCAGGTGCACGTGCCGGTGCCCGCACGGCCGCGCATCCCCACCCCGCCGCCGCCCTCGCACTCGATCGGCTCGGCAGTGGAGGCCATGGCCGCGAAGGCCGCTGGGGTCGCGGTCCCCCGCTCGGCGACCCCGCTCGGAACCCCGCTCAGCGCCCCTTCGCCCCTGATGCGCCGCCGGGCAGCGCCGGGCGGCGACGCGCCGCCTGGCCGCTATTCGATCTCGCGCCCCGCTTCGATCTTCGGCGACGCGCCTCCGCCCGACAACCGCAGCATCTTCGGCGACCCGCTGATCGGCGAGAAGTCGCTGGACGAGGTGATCCTGTCCTACCTAGCCGAGGATCTCGACAGCCCGCAGAAGTGAGCGGCGTTAGGGGGTGTCCCTAGTTCGGTGTGCGACCGAGCGGCTCGATTCGCCCCGCTCGGCGGTCAGCCGAGCCCCGGAATCACTTGGACAGCCTGGTCATGATCGGATCTCGATCCGAAAGTGAGGCGTGCGTGCGAAGACCGGCCGGGGCCGGCGCCGGCCGTTTCGACCGAACGGAAGCGTCGCGTGGCGCTTGCTGCCGCCAGCCGAGCGCGAATTAGGGACACCCCCTAGTGTCCGCCGCCAGCCTTGGGCTTCGCGCTCCAGATCCGCAACGAGAGCAAGAAGCCGATCACGCCGAAGGGCAGCAGGAACCACGGCCAATACGTCCACGACTTGGTCGTCAAGAAGCCTAGCGCGACAGACTGAAGCGCCGTGCCCAGGTAGACGAAGCCGTCGATCACGCCGACGGCGGTGGCTGCGCCTTTTCGCCCGCCGAAGTCCATCGTGGCCGTGCCGCTGAGCAGGCCGTGGGTCCCGATCACGCACAAACTGAGCACGAACACCAGGCAGCCGAGCACGTAGGGGCTGAGCGGCAGCACCGGGCGTGCCTTCAAGAAGCGCATGTCGCCGGCGCGCTGGCTGGCCTTCGGATCCGGCAGCGCGAGCTCTTGGACCTGGCCGCCGCGCTCCACGCGCGCGGAGATCACGGGCTCGCGCGGCTCCTGGGGCTTCGCGGCGAGCGCGGACACGCACATGCACTTCTCGCCGTCCCAGCCCGAGTCCTTGCACATGGCCGGCACGCAGGCCACGGCGTTCCTGACCTCGGTCCAGCCGCTCACCGCCGAGTCGGCCCCGATGGCCAGGATCTTGTCACCGGCGACCAGGCCGCTCTTGGGATCTGCCGAGGCCACCACGTTGGTCGGCACCGCGAGGGAGAAGCCCATCCCCAGCACGCACACCGCGAGCAGGCCGTACAAGAAGGCCGCGGCGGGACCGCGCCGGCTCTGGAAGAAGAGGTCGCTGACCCAGCCGGCGACGTTGCCGCCGATCACGCCGGCGACCATGAGCAGGCCTCCCCACCCGCCCTGGAGGAAGGGGGCGAGGAAGGCCAGCGCGGCGCCCACGGCGTATGCGCCGCGGCGCGTGCCGTGCGCGCGCTTGGCGAGCAAGGCCGACACGATCGCGACGCCGAAGCAGGGCAGGGCCGGCCAGAGGGGCGACCACGTGCCGTCGCGCATGGCCAGGAGCAGCGCCCCGCCACGCAGCGCGTGCTCGTTCGGCAGCGCCCAGATCTCGTTGGCGTAGATCGGGAACCAGTGCATGACGCCGTTGCGCAGCACGCCGGTGCAGAACTCGATCAGCGCCACGGTGATGATCACCGGGTGGGTGAGGATGCGCTTGTACAGCTCCATCACGGGGGTGGGCGCCGAGCTGGTGTCGCCGGAGGAGGCGTCGCCGGTGTCGAAGTCCTGGTGCCCCGCCTGGCCCGGGCGGTCCCGGAGCAGCCACAGCTCGACCACGAAGAACAGCGCCAGGAGCGCCGCGGGGACCGCGAACACCACCCAGGCCACGCTCGGTCCGGGCGCCTCGGGCCAGACGCGCTGGGCGGCCTTCAAGAGCAGCTCGTTCACGGTGAAGGCGAGGAAGATCCCGCTCGAGATCATCGTGCCGAAGATGCCGGAGAAGCCGCCGCGCTCGGTGACGTGGAACCAGTGCGCGTTGACCTTCACGATGGAAACGGCGCCGAAGCTCTGGAAGTACATGTTCAGCGCGTAGAGCAAGCTGAACACCAGGCGCAGCGGTGCCGTGGTCGCCTGTCCCGAGGCGACGACCTGGTAGAGGTAGACCCCCATCGCCAGGTTCGCGACCGTCGAGCCGAGCGCGGCGGCCAGCATGCCCTTTCGGCCGCCCATGCGGTCCACCAGCGGCCCGTTCAGGAGGAACGCGAAGGCGTAGACGAAGGTGCCGGCGCCGAAGATGATGCCGAAGTCCTCCTTGGTCATCAGCTCGCCGAGCGAGTTCTTCGCGACGGTGAGGTTGTACCGCCCCATGTAAAGGAGCGCGTAGGTCACGCCGAGCGGGAACCAGTTCAGGAAACGCCGGCGCCGGAACGCGTCCGTGTGCTTCAGGAAGGGCGTGCTGGCAGTGGCGGAGGTGCCGGCCATTCGAGGCGCCGAGCTAACACCGACCGGGTCCCGGGAGAACCCTCCCGGTCGAATTCACGAGGATGTCACGGGGAGTTGACCGAGGCGGCGGGGGGCGCTATCCACCGGGGCTCCGCGGCGAGGTAGCCAAGCGGTTAGGCAACGGTTTGCAAAACCGTCACACGCCGGTTCGAATCCGGTCCTCGCCTCCGAAGACATGCGCGACAAGACGATTGGGGTGCTCTTGACGCTGGCTCTGTCGACCACCGGCTGTGGTGGCGACGAAGGCGGCAACGGGGGCGGCGGCGGCTCGAACAAGATCGACGCCTGCGCCGTGGTCACGGCGGACGACGCGAGCTCGCTGTTCGGGCAGACGGCCGAGAAGGAGAGCGGGGCACCGAGCGTGGATCCGGCGCTCCTGGGCGAGTGCCAGTGGGGCTGGGCGGACGCCAACGCGAACAGCCACACGCTGCAGTTCCGTGTTTGGGAGGGCGAGCAGTACTACGTCCCCGGCAGCAAGGCCGAGCCCTTCGCCATCGGCGACAAGGGCGTCGTCGAGTCGGACCCGACCTGGGGCGTGGACGTGTCGTGGATGCAGGGGACCAAGGTCGCGGAGCTGAGCTACTCGACCGTCGGCATCTCCCCGGACGCGACCACCAAGCTCGACGCCGTCAAGGCCCTCGCCCTGTCCGCGTCAGCGAAGCTGAAGTGAGCCGTCAGTCGGAGCCGGCGTCGCTCGTACACTGACACGGCCCGAAATCGAGGCCGTCGGCGTTGCAGACCGCCGTGCCCGGGCAGTCGTTCGGTCCCTTGCAGGTGCCGACCTCGCCGGGCTGGCAGGAGGTGGGCACGTTGGGATCGCCGCTGGAGCAGGCAGCAGTGAGCCAGATGCAAACGAGCATGGGCAGCGCGCGGCAGAGCACGGCCGAGAGCTTACCACCTGCACGCGCCGGGAGCGTTCGCTTCCGAATGGTGCACGCCCGCAGCCGGCATGCGCGGGCAGGCCGTGGAAATCCCCATGGCCCGGCGTTTGCTCTCCGCGTGAGCCATGCAGCTCATCGACGTGAATCAGGCGCTCTCGACGATCTCGGACTGCTCGCGGGCGGGTGACCACTCGCGCGTGCGCGACCTGGCGCGAGCGCTCTGCCACGAGCTCGCCGAGGTGGACACCCGCGACCCCCTCGAGCTCGGCTGGGCTCGCTTCTACGAGATCAAGTCGGCGCACGCCCTCGGCGACTGGCAGGGAGCCTGGGAAGCCCTGAACCGGAGCGATGGGGTGGGCTTCGCCTTGCCCGAGCCCAACGGCTCCTACCTGTGCTCCTTGGCCTCCGAGGTGGCGCAGAAGCTCGGGCGCCTCGACGGCGTGCTCCTCTGGGGTGAGCGCTGCCTGGCGATCCGCCGCTCGAGCGGCGCCTCCCTGGCGGAAGCCCAGTGTGCGGGCACTGTCTGCGCGCTGCTCTCGCGCCTGGGCAAGGACGGCGAGAACACCCGGTTCGCGACGCGCCTGCTCGAGCTGGGGCGGGAGCGACACGACGGGCGAGAGCTGCTCGACGCCTACCGCTCGCTCTTCGACAACCAGAAGCAGAGCGGAGACGGCCAGGTCCGGGCGCTCCTGGTCGCCGGGCTCGACGAGCTCCGCGGCCAGCACGACGACGCCACGAGCGCGCGCGCCATCGAGCTGATCCAGGCCATCCAGTCGGCGCCTTGGTTCGACGACGCCCTGGCCCCGAGCGCGCGCGCCGAGCGGGCTCGGACGAGCGAGATGCGGCGTGCCTGCACCGAAGGTGACGTCGCCTCCGTGCGCCGCTTGCTCGACACCGGCTTCGACGTGGACGCGCGCGACGCCTTCGACCGCACGCCGCTCATCCACGCGGCGTTCGCCGGCAAGCTCGAGGTGGTGGCGCTCCTGCTCGAACGTGGCGCCGACCCGCACGCCGAGAACCTCCAGCGCCGGACCGCGCTGGTGCTGGCCGCCGATCAAGGCTTCGCTCCCATCGTCGAGCGCTTGCTCGCGGCCGGCGCGGACCCGGATCACGCCGGGATCGCCGACCAGACCGCGCTGATCGTGGCCAGCTGGCAGGGCCACGCGGCGACGGTCTCGGCGCTGCTCCGCGGCGGCGCGAGCGCGGAGCTTCGCGACGTGGCCGGCAACACCGCGCTCACCCTCACCGCGACCGAGGATCAGCCCGAGGTGATCCACCGCCTGCTCGACGGCGGAGCGCGCATCGACGCCACCACCGCCGACGGACACACGGCGCTGATGAAGGCCGCCATGGAGGGGCGGGAGCGCGTGGCGCGCGTGCTGCTCGAGCGCGGCGCCAACCCCACGCTCCTGGACCGGCACGGCATGACTGCGGAGAGCTGGGCGCGGCAGGAGAAGTTCCCCTCGCTGGCCCAAGAGCTCGGGGCAGCGGCGCGGCGCTGGCGGGGGTGAGGGTCAGCTCACGCGATGCGCTCGACGCGCCGGATGCCCTTACGCGAGACCACGACGCGCAGCCGGTGCCACGGCGCGGAGTCCTCGCCCTCGCGTCGCAGCCGAAACACCACCGCCAGGTTGTACACCCGGGGTGCCCTGGCGGAGCCGATCTTTCCGGCGATCGGATCGGCGAACACGATGTCCCGCTTCGGATCGTCGGTGTGGGAGAGCCAGCGGCTCACGTCGAGGCGGAAGATCTCCGTCAGCGCCGAGAAGCGCGGGTCGGCCAGCGCCACGCGCTGGGCCTGGACCTCCACCTCCTTCTTGTGGAAAAGCACCGTCTCCGGCCGGGCCTGCTCCTCCAGCTCGTGCCGGCGGGTCAGGCGCCGGGCCACGAGCACGGGCGCGGGCAGATCGGCCACGGGGATGAAGCCGCTCTGCTCGTTCATCTCGCCCAGGACGACGCCGCGCTCGCGGTCGCGGATGCGCCAGCGCCGGTCCGGGAAGTGCCGGTCCACCACGCTGGAGAACTTCGACTGGAGCAGGGCCTTGATGCGGTCCTTCACCGCGTAGGCCACCACGCCGACCAGCACCCAGGTCATCAGGCCTTCGGAGCCGACCTGGAAGCCGTTCCAGACGGCGGCGCCCAGCGCGAACGCCATCGCCACGGACGCCGCCACCGCATACAGGAGCTCGCGCACCCAGGTCGAGGCGGGGCGCACCTCCGGGCTGAGCCAGAGCACGGAGGAGGTGAAGCGCTTGAGCAAGTGGCGCCGGAACTCCAGCGCCTCGATCTCGCGCGCGTTCATCACCAGGCGTCCGGTGTGACCGATGCCGTGCTCCTCGCGTTCCCTGGCCTCCGCCACCGCCGCGCGCTCGACCAGTTCTACCAGCGACTCCGCCGCTCCGGCCCGCGCGAGGCGCTGCGCGACCGTGGCGAGCAGCGTCTCGGTCAGGCGCGAGACGTCCTCCTCGACCCACTTCGCGGCGGTCTCGAGCGGATCGCCGCGCTCGGCCGCCGGCGCCAAGGCTTCGCGCAGCCTCGGCGTGATGCGCTGGCACTCCGCGACCATGCGGGCCGCCGCTTGCTCGGCCCGCTCGCGTTCGGGCTCGCCGGCGTCGAGCGCGTCCACGATGCGCGCTCGGAGCTCGACCCCGGCGGCGCGCACTTGGCAGGCGAACAGGCGCATCTCCCGCACCGCCGCCTCGTCGCTGTCCTCGAGCGCCGTTCGGATCTTGTCGATGGGCTCGCCGGCGAGGTCGCCGAACGCGACGTCCGGCACCTCGAAGCGCACGTAGCTCTGAAGATCGGTGTAGATGTCCGTCTTGTCGTAGGTGCGGCTGTCCAGGCGCAGGCTCTCCGGCGCGAAGAAGTAGGCCTCCCAGACGAACGACTCGAGAGCGCGACCCGGCCGAATCCGGTAGTCGATCGCCAGCTCGAGGTGCGTCTTGTCATGGACGTGGAAGGTCGGCTCGTCGCGTCCGCGAGACAGATTGGCGACGAGGGAGCCCCAGTCGCTCGGGCGTTCGGGCGCTCGTAGAGAGGGGCGCGGCTCGGTTGCGTTCGGCTCCGAGTGGGGATGCGTGGCGCTCTTCGTCAACGATTCGTCACGCAATTGTCACACGAAAGCTCGTCACGAGCCAGCTCACGGCGTGGCGCTCTGCCACTCCATCACGCAGCGACTCTCCTGACAGCTCGCCCGGGTCAGACAGCCGCGCTCGGTGCAGGCGACGTTCTGGCAGCTCTTGGGGTATTTCGCGGCCACGTCCTTGGCGTGGCCCGCGTTCACCGCGACCGCCTTGCCGCCGTTGCACTGGTCGCAGCAGGTCGTGACCACCAAGGTGCAGTCAGTCGACGCATTGCAGCTCCGCCACTCTTCGGGGACCGAGACGCCGAGGTCCGTGACCCGCCAGCTCGAGCCGGGGAAGCCGGGCTCCGACGCCGCCGGCGGGTCGGCGGGCTCGACGGGCGGGCTCGCTACCGGCGCGTTGGGATCCGCGGGGGGCGGCTCGGCCACGACGGGTCCTGGGGGTGGGGAGCCGGCGCTGCAGGCAGCCAGGCACAGGGCGAGAGCGAAGCTTCGGAGCGGGCGTGAGGTCATTGGCTCTGCGCTCACAACGGCGCTCGTGCCGGCGCGCTTTCACCCTGCGCGGAGAGCTCGGCGTAGCCCTGGACGATTCGCCGCGCCAAGAGCAGCCACGCCAGGCAGAGCAAGAGGTTCAAGAGCGCGAACGCTCTCACGCCCAGCTCGAGCTGGCGCGCCAGTGCGAACACGACCAGCGCCGAGCCCACGTCGCCCATTCGGACGAAGAAGGTGTCGATGGCCTGCTTGGCCTTGTACTTCATGTCGCGCGTGGTCGGCAGCCAGAGCATGTTCCGGAGCGTGTTGTTGAGCGAGTAGTCGGTGGCGTTCTCGGCGACCTTGCCCACGAACACCACCGCGAGCAGCGGGACGGCCGCCGCGCCCAGAGCGTCCACCAGCGCGATGACCGGCAGCACGAAGAAGGCCCGCTCGAGCCCCCACACGCGCACCAAGCGCGACACGACCAGGGCCTGCAAGCTGACGGTCGCCACGTTGGTGTAGAGGTAGAAGCGGCTGTAGGCGTCGCCGACCCACTCCTTGACCGCGTCCGGCGCCAGACTCCCGGAGGCCACCGCCTGATCGGCGGCCTGCTTGACCAGCGCGCCCAAGATGTACTCCCCGTTGCTGTTCACGAAGCTGAAGAGCAGCGCGAAGGCCGCGACGTGGCGCAGGTAGGTGCTGCCGAGGACCAGCCCGAACGCGCCGCTCCGATCTCCCGGCGGCTCCCGCTCTGCGGGAGAGCGGCGGCTCTCGCGCGTGTGGACGAGTTGGGTCAAGGCGGCCGTCAGGACCAGCAGGCCTGCGCCCACCAGGAGCATGGCGAACACCCCGAGCCGAGCCAGGAGCCAGACGGACAGGCCTGCCCCCAGCACCGCGCCCGCCGTCTGGCCGACCCCGAGCAGCGGGAACAGGCGCTTGCCCTGCTCTTCGGCGTAGACGTCGTTTGCGAAGGCCCAGAACTGCGCCACGACCATCATGTTGAAGATGCCGAGCCAGACGTAATAGACGAGGCCCAGGCGCGCGCGCACGACCTCGAACGAGCTGCCCGCCCAGAACAAGAGCAGGTTCGACGCGAAGAACAGCGTCACACCGACCACCAGGCGGTGCTTTGGCACCCGATCGGCGAAGCGCGCGTAGGCGGGGACCGCGAAGAGCAGCGCCACGGCGATGGCTCCGCTCATGTACGACTTGTACTCGGCGCCGGACTTCATCGCCAAGATCAGCCCCTCGCGCACCGGCTTGATGGCGGAGTACGCGGTCATCAGGACCAGCACGTTCAGCGTCAGGAGCAGCGCGGTCACGCCCTCGCCGGCTTCGACGCGCGTGACGACGCGGAGCACGCGCTCGAGCGGCGTGCGTTCGTGAGGAAGGTCGGACGGAGTCACGATCAGCTCGGCGGCTCGTGGGAGTCGGGTCGCTCGAGGCCCACCACGCGGTAGAGGCCCGCGTCGTATTGGTAGAGGTGAACCCTGGCGGGGAACGTCGGCCTCTCGCCGCGCGTGACCGCGGTCAGGTCGACGAGCAGCGGCGCGGGAATGGTCGAGGAGCCCGGCTGGGCGTTGGGCAAAGGCGCGCAGATGCGCCCGTCGGTCGAGTAGCGCGTGCTGGGAATGTCCGCCGGCTCGAACGACGAGCCCAGGTAGGCGCGCGCGGCGTACAGGCGGGTCGAGCGCGGCGCGACGCCCGCGTGCAGGGCCAGGTCTTCCAGGCAGAGCTCGGCTCTGCCGTCTCGCAGCCGCACCTCCGGCCACGCCAGGGGCGACAAGCGGGACAGGTAGCGCCGCAGGACCACGTCGCGCCGGCCGCGCAGCACCTCGAGCAACCGGGACTCGTACTCGGGCACGAGCAGGCCGGTCCTCACGACCGCTTCAAGGTGCCGATCCGAGAGGCGCGCGATGATGCGCGCCATCCAGGCGGAGTCGCGCTCGCTCTTGCGCACGAACGCGGGGTTCGGATAGCCGGGGCGGAACAGATCGGGATCGAAGTCCTCCACCCGGAAGTACGAGAACACCTTGCCGGTGCGCCCGAAGCGGGCGCGGTCCCAGGGCCGCTCCTCTACCCCGAGCGTCAAGAGGTCTTCGACCACGTAGGGGAAATCCAGGTAGTAGCTGTGGCCGATGCGGCGGCCCATCATCGGCGGCTCCCAGATGCTGCCGTAGGCGTTGCCCACGTCGAGCAGGTAGTGGCGCACGTAGCCGCGATTGCCCGACTTCACCCAGGCCGCCATGGTGTTCTGCTCGCGGGTGTCGAACCAACCGAGCCAGGCTGCCATCACCCCGAGGCCGCGGAGCTCGCGGCGGTCCTCGTGGTTCACCACGTCGTTCGGATCGTCGTCGCGGCGGCCTTCGTAGGTCCAGGGACCGAGCGGCTTGCCCTCGATGAACAGGCTCAAGCTGGCGCGGTAGCGGCCGTCCGGCACGCGCAGCGCCTTCGAGAAGACCTTGTCCAGATCCGCGCTGTCGAGCTTCACCTCTTCGCCGCGCTCGTTCTCGCTCTTGGCCTCGGGGTCGATCTGCAAGATGGACCGCTCGAAGTACACGATGCGGTTGCACGGCACGTGGTAGCCCGCCGCGTGGAAGAGCCGCGTGCCCACCACGTCGGCGGCGGTCGGGCGGGTGCCCTCGACCACGCCGTCGAACTTCATCAGGTAGCGCTTGCCGTCGCTGGCCTTGATGAAGAAGCCCGGGTTGAAGCCGTTGGGCTTGGCGGCCTTGATCACCCAGGGACCCTTGCGGTCCGGCAAGGGGGACTTGCAGGGACCCGACGCGGCGGCCGCGGGCGACAGGCCGAAGCGCCCGATGCGGTTCTCGAACCAGCTCGAGTCCGGCACCTCGTCCAGCGCGTTGACGTTGACCGCCTCGCCCGCGGGATCGACCGCGAAGAAGCGGGAGATGGGGCGGAACACCGTCTGGTTCGCCGCGTCCCACGCGAACGGCGACTCGTACTCCGCCGGCTCGGCCTCGAAGGGGCGCCGATCCGGATCGCGCCACAGCGGCTCCTTGGGTGGGAAGAGCCGCGTCCCTCCGCCGCAGCCTGTGGCCACGAGCAAGAGCGCCAGCGCGGAGCGCAGCCTAGAAGCCACTGGTCGCTCCCACCACCAGGCGCACGTGCTCGATCTCCCCGCCGCTGCGGAAGGTCTCGGTCCCGAACGCGACCAGGAGCTCGAAGGCGTGATCGCGGTTCCCGGTCGAGCGCACGCCCATGCCGAAGGACTGGCGCAGGAGCTCGAGCTCGAAGCCTTCCAGATCGTCACCGAACACGTTGCCCACCGCGTAGTGCAGCGCGCCGTCGAGCCACACCCAGATCGGGTACTGATAGTCGAGCTGCGCCACCGCGTCGCTCCGCCCGACCAGCCTGCCCTCCAGGAAGCCTTGGAGGGGGCGCGGGCCACCCAGGGAGACCTGCTCGGTGAAGGGGATCTCGCTGCCGGCGCTCAGGGGCTCGGCGAAGTCGGCGATCAAGGAGAGCCCCAGCACCCGCTGCTGCCCGGTCAGGTCCACGAACCCGGCGAGCGTGCCCCCGTATTTCAGCCAGTGCTGCCGCTCGGGGCCCGGCCCCGGGGCGTCGCGTAGGCCCGCCGCGTGCTCGCCGCGGAGCTGGAGCCGCACGCCGCTGCCCGGGGGGGACACGTAGTCGCTGCCCTCCGGTAGGTCGTCGGGCATCCGGCGCGGCCGGGTGTCGAGCTCCAGGCTGAGACCCTGCACGAACACCGTGTAGCCGTCGTCGAGACCCGGCGGCGCCGGGTAGCGACCGCGGGCGATCTCTCGGCCCACGGTCGGGTCGTCGAACGCGCCCGTGCTCGGGTCGAAGCTCACGTCCCGCACGCCCACGAAGCTCGACGCCGCGCTCGAGCGCCAGAGCTCGGCGTCGTAGCGGAACCCGACCTCGGCCTTCCGCATCTTGAAGCGAGCCTCGTCCTCGCCCGACTCGGGGCCGAGCCCGTGGAAGACCCAGTCGGGACGGATGGAATACTCGGCGCGCAGGCCGAGCTCCTGATCCGGCGCGACCTCCACGCGATCGGCCAGGGTGAACAGCCACCAGTCGACGCCGCCGGTGGCGGCGCGGGCGCGCAGCTTGTTGTCTCGGGCCAGGAAGTCGTTCCAGCGAAAGTAGACGCCCACGCTCGGACGGAAGCCGAAGTCCACGAGCCCCGTGGGCACGACGGCGATGTTGTTCTCGGGTCCGAAGGTGAACAGGTCCACGAGCTTCTGCGGGACCTGGTTCTTCTCCGCCTCCGACACGGCCCAGCCCAGCGGCCGCCGCACCACGTATTCGCTCACCAGATAGAGCGGCGACAGCACGATGCGCGGGATCCAGAGCAGCACGTCGCCCGGGCGGGTGGGCTCGTCGCCGCGTCCGTCGTAGTCCGGAACGGGGCGCTTCTCTCCGCTCGGGAGCGGCGGATCGGTCGGGGGCTCTGCCGGCGGTGCGGCCGCCGCACCCCGGGCATGGAGCATCAGCGCGAACGCGGCGATGGCGAACCAGACCCTCAAGCTCATGCGACCGTAGCTCGACTCGTAGCGGCAAATCAAAGGCGCGGACAGTCGGTATCTGTTGGAGCGGCCCGCCCGGGGTAAGCTCCGGCAGTGCTGGTCGAAGATCGCATCATCGACACCCTGATTCGCCTGGACCCACTCGCCGACCTACCACGTACGGGCTGGCTGCTCCGCGGGGTCCGCCCCTGCGAGTCGATCGCGGATCACAGCTTCGGCGTGGCGCTGGTGGCCATGCTGCTCACGGACGCGCTGCGCGAGGAGGGCCAGGTCGTGGATGGTGAGCGAGTCCTGCGCATGGCGCTGGTCCACGACGCTCCCGAGGCGCGGACCGGTGACGTGCCCATGCCGGTGAAGAGCGCGGAGGTCGAGCGCGCTCTCGACGAGGTGGACGCGCGCCTGGCCCGCGAGCTCCTGCCCGATGAGCAGTACTCGAGCTGGCGCGAGGCCGAAGCTGGCGAGTCCCTCGAGGCGCGCATCGTGAAGGCCGCCGACAAGCTCCAGATGATGATCAAGGCGCACGTCTACGAGCGCCAGAGCCGCGGGCACCTGGAGGAGTTCTGGCACAACCCGAAGAACTTCCGCGACATGGATCTGCCGCTGGCGCGCCGCGTGTACGATCGCATCTGCGAACGCGCGGGCCGCGAGCGGCCGCGTTGACGTGCTAGGTTCGGGACATGCTGCGTTGGTGGTTGCCGCTGCTCTCAATCGCGCTCGCGACCTTGGGCTGCTCGTCCGAGGAGAAGACCAACCCCGCAGCCGGCGGTGCGGGCTCGGGCGGGGCGGCGGGCAACGCGGGCGCCGGCGGCGGCGGGGCGGCACCCTACTCGGTGCAGGCGTTCGACGCGGTCCGGCTCGGAAGCGACGGCCAGAAGCCCAACTACGCCTTCGGTCCCTGAGGCATGGCGACACCGCACCCGGTCACGCTGGCCGTTCGCGCGCTGCGCGCGGCCAAGGTCCGCTTCGAGCCCCACCTGTTCACCTACGAGCCCCACGGCGGCACGCGCCACTCCGCCGAGGTGCTCGGCGTCGACGAGCACTCGGTGATCAAGACGCTGATCTTCGAGGATGAAGCCAAGGCTCCGTTGTGCGTGCTCATGCACGGCGACCGCGAGGTCAGCGCGAAGAACCTGGCGCGTCAGATCGGCAAGAAGCGCGTCGCGACGTGCGCGCCGGAGACGGCGGAGCGACACTCCGGTTACCTGGTCGGCGGCACCAGCCCGTTCGGTCTGAAGAAGCGTCTGCCGCTGTACGCGGAGCGCACGATCTTCGAGCTCGAGCGCATCTACATCAACGGCGGCGCGCGCGGCTTCCTGGTCGAGATCTCGCCCAAGGACCTGGCGGCCGTGCTCTCGCCGGTGCTGGTGGACGCTGCCACGGAGGGCGCGTAGACTATTTCACTCCGATGAGCCCCGCCGCCGCGGCCAAGCGCCCCTTCCCACCCGGCATGCCGGTGACGGCGGGCGACGTCATCGCGGGCAAGTACCGGGTCGAGGAGCTCGTCGCCGTCGGTGGCATGGGCGTCGTCGTCTCGGCCAAGCACCTCCAGCTCGGCCAGCAGGTGGCCATCAAGGTGCTCTTGCCGGTCGAGGTGGACGACGACTCGCAGGCGGCGATCCCGCGCTTCTTGCGCGAGGCGCGCGCCGCCGCGGGCCTCAAGAGCGAGCACGTCGTGCGCATCTACGACGTCGACACGCTCGAGTCCGGCCTGCCCTACATGGTGATGGAGCTCCTCAGCGGGCAGGACCTGCGCCGCGTGGTCAAGACCGGCGGACCTTTGCCGGTGGAGCAGGCCGTGGACTTCGTGCTGCAAGCCGCGGACGCCATCGGCGAGGCCCACGGCGCCGGCATCGTCCACCGCGATCTGAAGCCGTCGAATCTGTTCTTGACCCAGCGCAACGACGGCCGGCCCTGGGTGAAGGTCCTCGACTTCGGCATCTCGAAGGCCTCCCACGATCCGCTGCTGGAAGGCACGTTGACCACCTCGCGGGCGATGATCGGCTCGCCCATGTACATGTCGCCGGAGCAGGTCCGCGACGCCAAGAGCGTGGACGGTCGCTCGGACATCTGGTCGCTCGGCGTCATCTTGCACGAGCTCTTGTCCGGCAAGCCCGCGTTTCGGGGCGAATCGCTGCCGGCGATCTGCGCTGCCATCGCGGCGGACCAGCCGCAGTCGCTCTCCGAGGCGCGGCCCGACGTGCCGCCGGAGCTCGTGGCCATCGTTTCGCGCTGCCTCGAGAAGGATCCCGCGCTGCGCTACCAGAGCGTCGCCGAGCTGCGCGCGGTGCTCTTGCCCTTCCTGGGGCACTACGCGCCCACGGTGCCGGTCTCCGCCGGAGGCCCGACCTCGGCGCGCTTCGGCTACGAAGCCGTTGCCGTTCCGGGCTCGCTGCGAACGCCGCAGCCCGCCTCGGCGCGCGTCCCGCTGGGCTCGAGCGGCTCGGTGGACGTCGCCGGAGGCCTGCTCGGTACCGGCAGCTCGCCGCGCGAGAAGATGGAGACCGATCCGACTCAGCGCTACCAGCGCTCGGCGCCGGACGCGCGCACCATGAACTACGCGGACGCCGTCAGGACGGCGTCGTCTGCTCACGCGGCATCGGACGCTCCATTCGCGGCGACCGGAATGGCCGCCCCGCGCCGCTCGCGCCTGCCGCTGGTGATCGGCGGAGGCGTCGCGCTCGTGCTGTCCGTAGGGCTCGCCGTCGGCGTCGGCTCGCTCGGGTCGTCGGGCAAGGGCGCGGCCTCGGCCGCCACACCGGCGCCCGCGCCAGCGCCGAGCTTCTCGCTGACGCTGGAGTCGGAGCCGCCCGGTGCCGAGGTGCTGGAGGGCGATCGCGTGCTCGGCAAGACGCCGCTCAGCCTGCCGGTCGAGCGCGCGAGCGTGAAGACGGCGCCGCGTTCGTTCTCGCTGAGGCTCGCTGGCCACCAGCCGTACCGAGTCGAGCAGGGCGACTCCGCCACGGACGTGAAGGTGCGGGCGCCGCTCGTGGCCGAGGCCGCGGCTCCCGAGCCGTCGGCCGAAGCGGAGCCGGCTCCGAGCGCCACCGCCAAGCCCGCCGGCCGGACCCACGCCGGCGCCGGGAAGCCCTCGACGCAGAAACCCGCGCCTGATACTGCTGGCAAGCCGAGTACGGACATTCGGCTCAGCCGCTGATGAGATCACAGGCGCTCGGGGTGCTCTTGGCCGTGGCCGCGGCCTGGCTCTCCTCCGCCCACACGGCGCACGCGGACGACACGGCGGACGAAGCGGATCTGCTGTTTCAGCTCGGCGCCGAGGCCTATCAACGCGGTGAGTACCGCGAGGCGCTGAAGAACTTTCTGGGCAGCAACCGCCTCGTGCCGAACCGAAACGTGGTGTTCAACATCGCGCGCACCTACGAGAAGCTGCGCCAGTATCCCGAGGCCTATCGCTACTTCGTCAGCGCGCTCGACGCGGAAAAAGACGCCGCGGCCCGCGCGCGCATCGAGGACGCGATCGAGCAGATCAAGGCCCAGGTAGCCGTCGTCGATGTAGTGACCGACCCGCCCGGTGCCACGCTCTACGTCGATCGAAAAGACCTGGGTCCCCGGGGCGAGAGCCCGAAGAAGCTCGGGCTCGCGGCGGGCAGCTACAAGATCATCGCCGATGCGCCTGGCTACGAGCCCGCGGAGACCCAGGTGAAGGACCTGAAGGCCGGCAAGACGGTTCAGGTGAAGCTGGCGCTGAAGCAGATCCTCGGGACGCTGTCCGTCGAGGGTGCAATGGGCGCGCTGGTGCGGGTCGACGACGAGAGGCGGGCTCCAGCCTGCACGGCGCCGTGCCGCCTGGATCTGCCGCCAGGGCCCCACACGTTGTTCGTCGGCCGGCCCGGGTTTCGCACCGCGACGGTGCCCGTCGAGGTCCGTCCGAGGCGCACTACGGTGGTCCGCCCGGACGTCCAGGCCCTGATGGGCGAGCTCGTGGTGAGCACCGACGAGCCCGGAGCGTTGATCGAGGTGAACGACAAGCCGGTGGGCTTCACCCCGACCATCGCCAAGGTGCAAGTGGGCCGGCACCGCGTGCGCATCGGCCTCAGGGGGTTTCGCACCGTCGAGCGCGAGGTCGTCGTCAAGAAGGACGAGCAGACGCGCATCGACCTGACGCTCACCCAGTCCGAGGAGGTCATCGCCGCCGCGCGCACGACCCAGAACGTGGAGGACGCGCCCAGCTCAGTCTCGCTGATTGCCGGCAAGGAGCTCCAGGTCATGGCCTACCCGACCATCGCCGAGGCGATGCGCGGCGTCCGGGGCGTCTATCAGTGGGACGACCGCGCCTACGTCTCGGTGGGCATGCGCGGGCTCGGCCGGCTGGGGAGCTACGGCAACCGGGTGCTGGTGTTGGTGGACGGCATGCCCACCAACGACAACTGGATCGGCTCCTCCTACGTCGGCTACGACGCGCGCACGGACCTCGCGGACATCGAGCGCATCGAGGTCGTGCGCGGCCCGGGCTCGGTGCTCTACGGCACGAACGCGTTCTCCGGAGTGGTCAACTTGGTCACGCGCTCGCGCGGCGTTCCGACCGGTGGCGAGGTCGGCGCGTCCACCAACCTCGACGGCGTGGCGCGGGGGCGCGCCCGCGCCAACGTCCGCTTCGGCAACGACGGCGGGCTCTGGACCAGCGTGGCGGGGGCGCGCTCGAGCGGTCGCGACTTCTACTTCCCGGAGTACGTGGCGACCACGCCGCCCGAGGTGGCCGGAAACGCGCGCGACGTGGACGGCTTCCGCACCGGGAGCTTCGCCGGCCGAGCGTGGTGGAAGTCGCTGAGCGCCCAGTGGTCGTATCACCAGCACGACAAGCAGCTGCCCACCGGTCAATACGGCACGCTGCTCGACGACCCGCGCACGCACCAGCGCGACACGCGGCTCTTCTTCGAGGCCAGCGCCGAGCCCAGGCTCGGCAAGGAGCTCACGCTGCTCACCCGCGCCCATCTGAACCACTACAGGTTCCTGGGCGAATACGCGCGCGACGCCGCGGGCGGCGGCCTCGAGCGTGACACCTTCCGCGGCTCGTGGGTGGGCCTCGAGCAGCGGGTGGTGTACGAGCCCAGCCCCGACTGGCGCTTCACGCTCGGCGGCGAAGGGCAGTACCACTACCAGGTCGATCAGCGCGCGGCGGACGATGCCGGGGCGTTCCTCGACGAGCAGGGCGACAACGGACGCCCGTACCAGGTCGGAGCGGCGTATCTGCTCGCCGACGCGACTCTGGCGCCGCCGTTTCGCGTGTCTGCCGGGGCGCGCTTCGACGCCTACTCGACCTTCGGCAACTCGCTCAACCCGCGCGTCGCGCTGATGTTCCGGCCGTACGCGGACGGCAACCTGAAGCTCCTGGGCGGCAAGGCCTTCCGCGCGCCGAGCGTGTACGAGCTCTACTACAACGACGGCGGCGCCACGCAGATCGCCAGCCCGGATCTCGATCCAGAGAGCATCTACTCCTTGGAGCTCGAGCACACCCACCGCTTCGGCCCGACGGTCACGGGGACCGTCTCGGCCTTCGGAAACTACGTCACGAACCTGATCGACCAAGCCGGCAGCGGCACTGCGGCGGATCCCGTGACTTACGTGAACCGCGGCACGCCGCTCGCCTCCGTGGGGGTCGAGGCCGAGGTCCGGCGCGAGTGGCGGCAGGGCTGGATGCTCGGCGCGAGCTACACCTACACGCGCTCCACGATGCTGGCCGGGGAGTCCTTCGACGACCTGGTGAACCTCCGGCAAGATCCCGCGATGCGGCGGGTCGGGAACGCGCCGGAGCACCTCGGCACGCTGAAGGGCGCGGTGCCCATCCTGGCGCGCAACGTCACGCTGGGCTCGCGCCTGACCATCGAGGGCCCCCGTTACGATCGCGTCGAGGACGCCGCGGATCCCGAGCCGCAGCGGCGCACGGGCGGCTTTGCGGTCTGGGACGTCGTGTTCTCGGGCTACGAGGCCCACTGGGGCCTGCGCTGGGCGGCCGGCGTCTACAACGCGTTCGACTGGCGCTACTCGCTGCCGCTCTCCCCCGAGTTCACTCAGCGCCGCATCACCCAGAACGGGCGTACCTTCCTGTTCTCCGGCGACTTGAGCTTCTGACTCGGGTCTGGTCTGTCGCGCCCCGCGCTTGCGGCCGCGCCCTGCCTGCTTCGCGGTAACCGTCGAGACACGCTCAGGAAGCGGTCGGCGAATACCTCCACCGGACGACGGAGTGCGCCGGCCCACCCCTCCGGCTCATGAATGGTCGCATCTCTTCCGGTGTCGTCACGGATCGGGAGAGAACCGCCAAGACGCCAGAAACAACGCCAAGTTCGCCAAGCAGAGCTCGCAGATCAAAAATTCTGTAATTCAGAGATTTCTGATTTGGCGAACTTGGCGCCCTTGGCGTCTGCTAGGCGGTTTTCTGCGGGTCCAGGCGACTGCGGGCGAGATGTGACCAATGGTCAGCCCGTCGGGTATCGCGAAGCGCGTTCGCCGGCATTCTCGTGGGTCTCGACCTCAGTGGCAGATCGCGATCTGCTCATGTCAAGACGGCGAAAGCCGAGTCTGACGCTCACTTCGCCGCGAGATCGACGGTCTGACCTTCCATCGCCACGCACAGCGCCGTCTCGGGCGCGTGCTCGGCGAGCCAGGCCGTCGAGCGCACCTTGATCTTGTCCAGATCACCATCCGTACGATCCGGGTCGTGGTGGAAGAGCACGAGCTTCCGCGCCTCGGCGCGCTTGCCCAGCGTGAGCACGTCGTCCACCACGGAGTGGCCCCAGCCGCACTTCGCGGGCATGTCAGCGTCCAGGTACTGCGAGTCGTGGATCAAGAGGTCCGCGCTCTCGGAGAAGCGCGCCAGGGCATCGAGCGCGGCCTCGCCGGACTCGCCGCGCAAGAGCTCGTTGTCGGTGAGGTACACGAGCGACGCACCGCTCGCGTCGTCGATGCGAAATCCTTGCGCGCTGCCCGGATGGTTCAGCGCGATGCGGCGTACCCGAGCCGGGCCGATCTGCCAGGGCTCCTCGCTGGGCTTCACGAACTCCACCTTGGCCGGGATGTCGTTGACGCTGACCGGGAAGTGGATGTCGTCGAAGATGGTGCGCTGGAAGCGCTCCTGCGCGTCCGTGGGCAAGGGGTAGACCAGGATCTCGGAGTCTTTGCGCCACAGCGGGGCGAAGAAAGGCAGCCCGAGGACGTGGTCCCAGTGCGTGTGCGAGAGCAGGAGGTGGGTGCGCTGGTGGCGCCCGCCCTCGAGCAGGGTCGAGCCCAGCGCCCGCATGCCGGTGCCCGCGTCGAGGACGAGCGTGGTGCCGTCTCCGAGGATCACTTCGACACACGAGGTGTTGCCACCGTAGCGTGCCGTGGTCGGTCCTGGCGCAGGGACCGAGCCCCGAACCCCGTAGAAGGTCACCCGCATCGCTCGGGACTCTAGCCGCAGATTTCGCGCGCCGCCATCGCTACTTGGTAACGTCCGCGCGGCCTTCGCGGCGCTCGCGCGCGGCTGGGTGCTATCCTGAACCGGACATGCTGACGAGGGCGCGAGAGCCAGCTGTCGCTGGCAGATTCTACCCCGGGGACCCGCGTCGTCTCGACGCCGAGGTCCGCGGCTTCCTCGCCGACCGACCGGGGGAGCCGCGCGTCGCCCGGATGCTCATGGCACCGCACGCTGGCTACGTGTACAGCGGTGCCATCGCGGGCGAGACGTACGCTCGGGTCACGGTCCCTGCCGCCGCCGTCGTGCTCTGCCCGAATCACACCGGCTTCGGCGACCGGCGTTCGCTGTGGAACGGCGGCAGCTGGTCGTTCCCCGGCTTCACGCTCGACATCGACGCCGAGCTCCGGCGCCGCCTGCTCTGCTCGGGCTCGCTGCACCCGGACGAGCTCGCTCACGTGCGCGAGCACGCGGCCGAGGTGCAGATGCCGTTCTTGCACGCGCTTCGGAGCGACGTGCGCGTCGTGCCCATCTGTCTCGGGGGCCTCGGCCTGTCCGAGTGCCGCGAGATCGGGCTCGACATCGCGAGCGCCATCCGCGAGCACGAGCGCGAGCAGGACGAGCGCGTGCTCTTGGTCGCGAGCACGGACATGTCCCACTACGTTCCCGCCGACACGGCCCGCCACTTCGACCAGCACGCCATCGACCGCGTGCTCGCGTTGGACCCCGAGGGCCTGTTCGAGGTGTGCGAGCGCGAGGACATCTCCATGTGCGGGTACCTCCCCACGACCGTGAGCCTGTTCGCCGCCCGCGAGCTCGGCGCCACGCGAGCCGAGCTCGTCCGCTACGGCAGCTCCGGCGAGGTCTCCGGGGACTTCTCCCAAGTCGTGGGGTACGCAGGCGTGATCGTGTACTGAAGGGAGAGCATCGAGATGTCCGTACTCGCGCCTGGGTTGTTGGTGGCGGCGCCGCCCTTGGGGGATCCCAACTTCGATCGTTCGGTGGTGCTCCTGGCGGCTCACGGCCCGGACGGCGCCTTCGGATGGGTCGTGAACGGGCGCGAGGTGATGAGCATCCCGGAGCTCTTGGTGCGCGCCGACGTCACCGAGCGGGCGATCTCCGTACCGGGATTGGTGCGGGTGGGCGGGCCGGTGGCGCAGGAGCAGGTCTGGCTCATCTACCGGAGCGAGGAGCGCTTCGCCGACGTGGAGGGCCAGTTCGACGTCGGCACGGGCATCACCGCTTGCGCCTCGCGCAAGGCGCTGGAGGAGGTCGCGAAGGGACACGCACCGGAGAGCCTGCTGGGGCTCGTGGGCTACGCCGGCTGGGCGCCGGATCAGCTCGAGAACGAGATCCGCGCCGGCGCCTGGCTGCCGGTGGATCTCGATCCGACGGTGGTCTTCGACGTGGCGAACGCCGAGGTGTGGACTCAGGCCTACCACCGAGCGGGGACCACCCCCATCGCGTTCACCACGCGCACCGTGGGCAGCGCCTGAGGGTCAGGTCTCCACCAAAGGCACGAACACGCAGGGGACGTCCCGCCGGAACGACACGCTGCCGTCCGGCGCGCGATCACCGACCAACAGCACCTGGTGGTAGGCCTCGCCCACCGGAATGGCTATGCGGCCGCCTGGGGCGAGCTGCTCGAGGAGCGCGCGGGGCACGGAGTGCGGTGCCGCCGAGACCAGGATGCGATCGAAGGGAGCGAGCTCTGCCCAGCCCTTGCTGCCGTCGCCGACGTGGACGAACACGTTGTCGATGCCGAGGCTCGCCAATGTGGCCCGAGCGCGCAGCGCCAGGCTCGGCCGGATTTCGACGGCGTCCACTCGCGCGACCAGGCACGAGAGCAACGCGGCGGCGTAGCCGGAGCCCGCGCCGACCTCCAGGACGCGAGAGCTCGGCTCGCACTCCAGGGCGTCGAGCATCATCGCGATCATCGACGGCTGGCTGATGGTCTGCTCCTCGCCGATGGGCAGCGCCCGGTCGTCGTAGGCCGCCAGCCGACTCGCCTCCGGCACGAACAGGTGGCGCGGAATGCGGCGGAAGGCGTCGAGCACGCGCGGGTCGCGGGGCGCAGCCTCCCGCTCGACCGACCGCACCATCCGCTCCCGGAGCGCGCTCCACTCGTCGTCGCGACTCACCCCCGGACCCTGCCCTGGGGCGACCGCGCCGGCAAACGGTTGCCGCGCTCCGCTCGCTCGTGTCAGGGTGCCGGCGGCATGCGCAGAGCTTGCGCCTCCCTGATCGCGATGCTGGGCCTAGGAGCCCTGGTGCCCGCCGCCAGCGCCAAGCCAGCGCCAGTCGGCGCCACGACGCGGCGTGCCTGCCCCGCGGAGATGGCGGCAGTCCGCGGCTTCTGCATCGATCGCTGGGAAGCGTCGCTGATCGATCGCAAGTCTCGACGCCCGCTGTCGCCGTATTACCCGCCGCAGCCGAAGGCGCTCGGGCGGGTGCGCGAGGTCTGGCTCGTCGAGCGCGAGCGCGCCGGGGACCCCGGGGCTCGTCGCATGCCGTTGCCGGAGCCGCCTTCGGTCCAGCTCGAGGGCAGCTACGAGCCCGTGGCGGTCTCGCGCCCCGGCGCCGTGCCCCACGGCTACCTCACCTACCACGCAGCTCGCAACGCTTGCCAAGCCGCCGGCAAGCGTCTGTGCAGCGAAGCGGAGTGGGTCACCGCGTGTCGCGGGCGCGCCGACACCAAGTTCCCGTACGGCGCACACTACGTGGCAGGTCGCTGCAACGTGTTCCGGGCGCTGCACCCCGCCGCCGTGCTCCACGGTAACGCCTCCATGGGGCTCACCGATCCCCGGCTGAACTTGGTGGTCGAGGCCGGCAAAGACCCGCTGCTGCGTGCGACCGGCGCGAGCACGGGTTGTACCAGCGCGTGGGACGACGGCGTCGTGTACGACATGGTCGGCAACCTCGACGAGTGGATCGACGATCCGAGCGGGGTGTTCGTCGGCGGTTTCTACGCGCGCATGACCACCAAAGGCTGCGAGGCCAAGGTGAGCGGGCACGCGCCGAGCTACTACGACTACTCCACGGGTACGCGCTGCTGCGCCGACCCCACACCGCGCTGAGCCTCGCTCAGGCGCTGGTCTTCGAGTCCAGCAGGCGGACCAAGCGGTGGTGCGCTGCTTCGAGCAGGTCGAGGCGACTCTGCGGGGGCGGGCGCCGGGCCCAGCGGGAGTAGGAGAGCACGATCAGCCGCACGCCCGGCTCGAGCGGGCGTGGCAGCGTCCGGAGCACCAGCGCGGAGTCGTCGTCCTCCTCCCAGCTCAGAGCCAGATCCCGCCCCGGCGTGTTGGCGAGGACGCGTCCGCTCATGCGCTCACCGCCGCCCAAGTCGAGCGCGTAGCGCGTGCCGGTTGGGCCGATCCTGCTTCCCGAGCCGAGCCAGGTGCCGAGCGCAGCTCGGTCGCTGAAGAAGACGTGGGCGGCGTCGGTGGTCGTGCGGGCGGGCCGGATCAACCATCGCACGGTGCGCGACGAGTCGGGGTGAGCTTCGCAATAGTGAGCGAGCAAGCCCAGGCTCAGCTGCCACGAAGACTCGACTCCGTCGCGCTCGTCACCGTCCCCCACGCCCGTGTGCGTGAGCTCGACGCCACCGTTCCGGAGCTCGAGCGCGACGCGCGTCGCGCCTTTCGCCAGCACGATGCGCGCGCCGGCCACGAGCTCGACCACGTCGAGCTCGAGCGCGACCCCGAGCGCGGGCCAGGCGAGCGAGAGCGTCGAGCCGAGCACGACGTCGCCCTCCACCTGGTCGGCCTGCCAGCCCATCAATCCTCGGGGCGTGCTGCAGGCCCGCCACACGCGCTCCTCCGGCGCCGAGATGGTCTGCGTCAAGTGGATTTCAGGGGTCACGGGAGCTCCAGCTTTTCTAGCTACGCTGTTCCATTCCACCTTGGGCGTAGGGAGCCCGTCTGTAAAGGCAGAATCTGCATGCCTTTTCTGTGGCGGAGGCCGGGGCTCCACCGTAAGAGAACTGCGCCTCCCGTCGCGGCGCTCGGCACGCGCGTGTCCCACGCGAACGCCGAGGGTGACGCTCGCGTGCGCGGACCTCCAGGAAGGATCGACATGAAACGCCCCCTCATCGTGTCCTGCCTCGCCCTCGCCCTCGCCGGTTGCTCGAGCGCACCGGAGCCGGATCCCGTCGCGCAGCGCACCAACGCCATCAAGGGGGGTGAGCAGGACTTCGCCGACGTGAACGTCGTCGGGATGTTCGCGATGTCGGGCGGCATGTGCAGCGGCACGCTGATCGCCCCGAACCTGGTGCTGACCGCCCGGCACTGCGTCGCGCCGCTGATCAACGACTACAACGGCGCGGTGGCCTGCGGCGTCACGCAGTTCGGAGAGGCCTACTCCGGGACCAAGCTCTACGTCTCGACCGACCAGCAGCTCTCCCAGAACGGGACGTGGTTCAAGGGTGCCGAGGTTCGCGTTCCCGCGGACGGGCAGGGGGCGTGCGGCTACGACGTGGCGCTCTTGATCCTGGCGCAGCCCGTCACTGGAGTGGAGCCGCGCATCCCGCGCATCGACGTCCCGGCGACTGCGGGCGAGCCATACACCGCCGTCGGCTACGGGCAGCAAGGCGACAGCGGCTGGAGCGCCGGCGAGCGCATGGTGCTGAGCGGGCTCACCGTGCAGTGCACGGCGGGTGAGTGCCCGCAGCAGGGCATCGAATTCACCGAGTTCCTGGGCGACACCGGCATCTGCCAGGGGGACTCGGGCGGACCGGCCATCGACGCCGCGGGGAAGGTCATCGGGGTGGTCTCCCGGGGAGGCCAGGGTTGCACGACGCCGATCTACGGCTCGGTCTACTCGTGGAGCGAGTTCATCGTCGCCACCGCCAAGGACGCGGCCGAAAAGGGCGGGTACGCGCCGCCGTTCTGGGTCACCAGCGGAAAGAGCGATCCGGAAGAGCAGCCGCCGACGGGGACGGGGGGCTCGAGCGGTGGCAGCGCGCAAGGCGCGCCCTGCAGCCCCACCCAGGCCTGCCCCGGCGGGTACGAGTGCTTCGGCACGACGGAGTCGGCGTCCTGCCTGGCCCAGTGCGACGCGGCCACGCCCTGCGGCGCCGGCCTCGAGTGCACCGACCAAGGAGTGTGCGTGGGCGCGGCGCCACCCGCCGGCAACGCCGAGTCGGACAGCTCCGGCGGCTGCTCTCTGGGCGGCGACCGAGGCCCCGTGAAGCCGGTACCGTGGGTGTTCGCGACCCTCGGCCTCGTCGTGGGCCTGCGGCGGCGGAAGCGCTGACTCCACTTCGCAGGCACGACCGTCCAGCGGACGAGGAATCGTCTCGGTGGAGCTGAGGGGGATCGAACCCCTGACCTCCGCATTGCGAACGCGGCGCTCTCCCAGCTGAGCTACAGCCCCGGGAAGGGACCGCGAGGGTATCCGCGGCGCCCGACCTGTCAACCAAATCCTTCGCCCTCCGGCATCTCTGCACCGTTGACCCCCGGAGCCCGGTGGTTATCTTCCGCGGCATCCCACGGCAGAAATCTCGGTCCGCCGCGGGACCGCGAGGGCTCGCTGTTCGCGGTCGTACCTCCGACCGCCCTCCGGCCTTCGCTGCAGCATGAGGAGAATAGAGCGTCATGGGCAAGATCATCGGCATCGATCTCGGTACGACGAACAGCGTCGTCGCGGTGATGGAGGGCAAGGAGCCCAAGGTCATCGTCAACGAAGAGGGGTCGCGCCTCACCCCGTCGGTAGTGGCTTGGGACGAGAAGGGCGAGATCCTCGTCGGCACCATCGCCAAGCGGCAGGCCGTGACGAATCCGGAGCACACGGTCTATTCGTCCAAGCGCTTCATCGGTCGGCGCTTCGACGAGGTCGAGCAGGAGCGCAAGCGCGTCCCGTTCAAGGTCGTGAGCGGCAACAACGGCGCCGTCGGCATCGAGGTGCGCGGCAAGGTCCTGGCCCCGCCGGAGGTCGCCGCCAAGGTCCTGATGAAGCTGAAGAAGGCCGCCGAGGACTACCTGGGCGAGAAGGTCACCGAAGCGGTGATCACCGTGCCTGCCTACTTCAACGACTCGCAGCGCCAGGCCACCAAGGACGCCGGCAAGATCGCCGGTCTCGAGGTGCGCCGCATCATCAACGAGCCCACGGCGGCCGCCCTGGCCTACGGCCTCGACCGCAAGACCAACGAGGTCATCGCGGTCTACGACTTCGGCGGAGGCACCTTCGACATCTCGATCCTCGAGGTCGGTGACAACGTCGTGCAGGTCATCGCCACCAACGGCGACACCCACCTCGGTGGCGACGACATCGACCACCTGATCATGGAGTGGCTGATGGCCGAGTTCCGCAAGGACACGGGCATCGACATCTCCAGCGACAAGATGGTGATCCAGCGGCTGAAGGACGCGGCGGAGCAGGCCAAGATCGAGCTGTCCAGCAAGGTCGAGACCACCATCAACCTGCCGTTCCTCACCGCCGACGCGAGCGGCCCGAAGCACCTGCAGAAGCAGCTGACCCGCGCGCGCCTGGAGCAGATGATCGCGCCGCTCGTGGATCGCTCGATGGAGCCGGTGAAGAAGGCGCTCGACGACGCCAAGAAGAAGGCCGGCGACATCGACGAGGTGGTGCTGGTCGGTGGCTCGACGCGCATCCCGTTGGTGCAGGAGACCGTCAAGAAGTTCTTCGGCAAGGAGCCGCACAAGGGCGTGAACCCGGACGAGGTCGTCGCCGTCGGCGCCGCCGTTCAGGGCGGCGTGCTGGGCGGCGAGGTCCAGGACGTGGTGCTCCTCGACGTCACGCCGCTCAGCCTGGGCGTCGAGACGCTCGGCGGTGTGATGACGGTGATGATCCCGCGCAACACCACCATCCCCACGCAGAAGAAGGAGATCTACTCGACGGCCAGCGACGGCCAGACCAGCGTGGAGATCCACGTGCTCCAGGGTGAGCGCGCCGAAGCCCGCTACAACAGGACGTTGGGCAAGTTCCACCTCGAGGGTCTGCCGCCCGCGCCGCGCGGCATCCCCAAGGTCGAGGTCACCTTCGACATCGACGCGAACGGCATCCTGGCGGTCACCGCCAAGGACATGGCCACTGGCAAGGATCAGCGCATCACCATCACCGCCAACAGCGGCATCAGCGACGACGACATCAACCGCATGGTGAAGGAAGCGGGCGAGCACGAGGCCGAGGACAAGCGGCGCCGAGAGGAGATCGAGCGGCGCAACAAGCTCGACAACCTGTGCTACACGCTGGAAAAGCAGATCAGCGAGAACCGCGAGAAGCTCCAGGGCGCCGACGTCTCGAGCCTGGAGTCCTTGATCAAGGAAGGGCGCGCGGCCATCGAGAAGCAGGACGACGAGAAGGTGCAGGACGTGCTCGGGCGCCTCGAGAAGGAGGCGTACGCCATGGCCAGCAAGCTCTACGAGTCTGCCGGAGGTGCGCCGGGCGCTGCTCCGGGCGCTGCTCCGGGCGCCGGAGCCTCGGAGCCGGGACCCGCGCCGGGCGGCGAGAAGAAGAAGGGCGACGTCATCGACGCCGAGTTCGAAGAGACCAATTGACGGTCCCGCCCACCCAGCTCCGCCGAAGTCCCCGGGGGTGAACCCCCGGACCCCCTGCACGCCTCGCTTCGTTCGCCGTGGGCTCGCCTCCGGCTGGCGCAGCATTGTAGGAGGTGAGCTGACGAGGGATCTGGTATCTAGGGGATGTCCCCAATATCGAGCTCCGCTGGCGGCAGCACACGCCACGCGACGCTTCCGCTCGGTCGAAACGGCCGGCGCCGGTCCCGGCCGGTTTTCACACACAGGCATCAGTGGCGGATCGAGATCTGATCATGACCAGACGGCACAGGGCATTCCAGGGCTCGGCTGACCGCCGAGCGGCGCGAATCGAGCCGCTTGGTCGCCACCCAAACTAGGGACACCCCCTAGGACCCTTCCGTGACCCTCCCGCGCAGCGTCGAAGTCCTGATCATCGGCGGTGGCCCCGCCGGCTCGGCGACGGCGCTGTTTCTGGCCCATCACGCGCCGGCGCTCACCGACCGCGTCTTGGTGGTCGAGAAGGAGCGCTTCCCGCGCGAGAAGTTCTGCGCGGGTGGAGTCGGGGCGCGGGCCGACAAGCTGCTCGGGAGCATCGGCGTCACGGTGGACGTCCCGAGCGTGTGGCTGAACGGCATCGCGTTCCGGGCCATGGGGCGCACCACCACGGTGCGCGAGCAGGGGATCGGGCGTGTCGTGCGTCGCGTGGAGTTCGATCACGAGCTCGCGCGCATCGCCCAGAGTCGCGGCGTGCCGTTCGCCGAAGGCGTCCGGGTGCTCGGCCTCACCCGCTGCGCCGACGGCTACGAGGTAGAGACCAGCGCGGGGCCCGTTCGCGCGCGCGTCGTCGTCGGGGCCGACGGAGTGCAGAGCGTGGTGAGGCGGGCTCTGGGCTTCGAGTCGGCCAAGTACCGTGCTCAGGCCATCGAGGTGGACACGGAGCCGGTCGAGAGCGACCTGCCGCGCGACGTGATCCTGTTCGACGCGAGCCACCGCGAGTTGCCCGGGTACTACTGGGATTTCCCGACCCTGGTGAACGGGCGCGAGATGGTCGTGCGGGGCGTGTACCTGCTCAGGCCGACGGACTCGCCGGCGGTCGTCGAAATCCAAGACCTGCTCGCGGCGGAGCTCGAGCAACGCGGGCTCGATCTCGGGAAGCTCAAGAAGAAGCGCTACGCGGAGCTGGCCTTCGATCCCCACGTTCCCGTGTCGAGGCCCCACGTGCTCTTGGTGGGAGAGTCAGCCGGCATCGACCCGGTGACCGGCGAAGGCATCGCTCAGGCCATCTACTACGGCTCGTCCGCGGCCAAGTACCTGGCGCGGAAGTTGGCAGCGCGCGATCTCGGTTTCGAGGACTGGCCGTCGGAGATCCGCCGCAGCTCCATCGGCCGCGACCTGATGGTGCGAACGCTCGGTGTGCCGCTGTTCTACGGTGCGCCCCGCGCCAATGTGGAGGCGTTCTTGCACGCTGCCCCGGAGTTCATCCGGCTCGGCTGCCAGCACTTCGGCGGTAAGCCCTGGTCCAAGGCGGCGCTGGCAAGGGCAGGCGCCAGAGTCCTCGCGCACACGGCGCGCTACCTCGTCGGGAGCGCGCCGAAGCTGCCGGACGAGCCGCCGACATCGGCAGGCTGAAGGCGTTCGGAGTGACCGGTGAACGCCGGCGAAGCCGGCCCACCTCGCCGGGTGTCACGAAGCGCGTCGCGTGGGTTGGCGAGCCGACCGCCCGAATATCCTCGGCATCTTCGCCGAGTGTTCCCGCGCACGGAAGAGCGTGTATAGATCGCGCCCGTCATGACTCGACATCGAAGCGCGCTGCTCGTCCTCTGCTCCCTCGGCCTGTTCGCCTGCGGGGGCCCGCAGGCGCCAGCCAAACAGCCCGGAGCCAGGCCGACCGAACCCGGACCCGCGGTGGCGACGGGGCCCGCGCCGGACTTGAGCCCGGTCGCCGCGCCACAGAGCCTGGTGGCGGTGGGGCGCATCGGCAATCCCATCAACGTGATCGACACGCTCGCGGGCTGGGCGAAGTTCCCCATCGACGTGCGGGCGCTGGTCGCCAAGAACGAGCCGGAAATGGCGCAGCTCTTGGTGTTCGACGCGCCGCTGGAGTTCGCCGTGGCGCTCGACGACAAGGGCCTCGGCAACTTCCCGCAGCCGTTCGCGGTGGTCTCCGTCGGCGTGAGCTCCGTGGACGGGACGGTCGCCTTCGCAAAGCGCCAGGGCCAGTCGGTGCGGATGCTGCGACCGGGTGTGTACCAGATCGTGAAGGGCGAGAGCCCCGTGTGTGCGGTCGCAGCGGCTGCCGGCAAGGCGCCGGCGCGGCTGGTGTGTGGCGACCGACAAGAAGACGTCGACGCGCTCCTGCCCTACGCGACCCGCGGGTTGCCCACGGAGAGCCTGAGCCGTGCGGATCTGCACATCGAGCTCGTCGCGGAGCCACTACGCCGGCGCTATTCCCGGGAGCTCCGGCAGCTCAAGACCATGGCGACGCCGTTCGTCTTGAGCGAGCTGTCCCTCGACAGCCCGCGCTTCGATCGGGCCTTGGCCGATGCCGTGCATGGTCTCGCGGACGAGGTCTTGGCGGTCTCGGAGGACGTCGAGAAGATCCGCATCGAGGCCACCGTGGATCGCGGCGCCGGCATGCTAGACGCGGTCACCAGCCTCAAGTTCAAGGGTCAGAGCTCCTGGATCGTGCAGACCATGCTGGACGCCGGAAAGCGCGGGCGCGGCGTGCCGGAGATGTTCTGGAAGCTGCCGAAGGACAGCGAGATGGCCACCTTCGGCGTCGGCGCCAACGCCAAGCGCTACGAGACCATCCGGAAGACGCTGGCGGAGCTGATCGACGGCGCTCTGGAGAAGGAGAAGGTCCCGCGCAAGGTTCGGGACCAGATCACCGAGCTCCTGCTCGAGAGCTGGACCACCGAGGGCGACGTCGTCTACGCGCACAGCGAGGTGGCGGCGCCGGCGACCCCGCCGACCCCGGGCACCGCCGCGGCGACGCGCGAGCGCGTGCGTGCGCAGCTCGGCTGGTACGTGGTCGGCTTCGAGGAGAAGCCAGCCAAGTACAAGGGCTACCTCGACAAGATCGTCAAGCTCTACAACGACGCGCAGCTCCGACAGGTGATGGACAGGCGTCTGAAGGTCAAGCCCGCGGATCTGCCCAAGCTCTCGTCGCGCGCGTCCCGCGCCGCCGGCATGCCGCCGGGCACCACCGTGTACGAGCTGCTCCTGCCTGGCGCGTTCTGGGAGAAGATGGACCCGCCCGAGCCCGGCGCGAAGAAGACGCCGGTGGCGGCGCTCTCGATCGTGATGGTGCTGGTTCCCGATGGCGACCGCAGCTGGGTGGGCCTGTCCGCCGACGAGAAGGCGCTCAGCGCCAAGCTCGTGGAGGTGAAGAAGGGCGAGAGCACGCTCGCCTCGCGCGAGGGCATCGCGCCGCTCAAGACCTCGAAGGGCGTGTCGGGCGGCTACTTCACCATCGGTAACCTGGTCAGAGGCGTGATGACCGGCATGGGCCAGGCCGGGCTCGGGGACGTCAGCCGTGCGCTGACCCGGATGCCCAACCACGGAGAGACCCCGATGCTGATGTGGACCACGGTCAGCTCCGACGGCCCGAACTTGGTCTGGACGCTGCGAGTGCCGAAGGCGGTGGTCGAGGACATCGCCG
The DNA here is from genome assembly GCA_015075635.1 of Polyangiaceae bacterium. Taxonomy (NCBI): domain Bacteria; kingdom Pseudomonadati; phylum Myxococcota; order Polyangiales; family Polyangiaceae; species Polyangiaceae bacterium. The sequence goes on along the minus strand of JABTUA010000002.1, from coordinate 2,622,429 downwards.
CGGTGGCTCCGGCGCTCGCCGCCGGCAAGAAGGAGATGGCCGTTGGCGGCCCTGCCGCCGTGGCTCCTGCTCCCTTGCCCCCCAAGCCGCTGACCAAGCCGGCCAAGAAGAAGTAGCGATTTCAGCTGGTTGAGCTCTGGCGTCCGAAACGACGCCCGCGAAACTTGGCCGATCCCCGGCCGCCATGTGAGCTGAGGTCGTACCATGTACGCCTTTCGCCGACATGTAAGTGCCGCTGTTTGCTTTCTGGCAGCGACGCTCCTCCCCGCCTGGGCGGCGGCTTGGGTCGAGACCGCGACCCAGTCCCACGCGGTGACCCTGGATGTGGCGCGCGACGGCAGCGCGACCGTCTCCCACGAGATCGTGATCCGGGTGAAAGGAGGTCCGCTTTTGGCCATCGAGCTCGATGGCATCGACGCCGACGCCACGCCGCTCTCCGACGCGACGGTGACCGTGGCGGAGGGTGGCCCGTCGGGGGCGGCGCCGCTGCCGCTGTTGCTCGAGAAGCGCGACGACGGGACGCTGCGCGCGGAGGTGGACCACCCGAAGGGGGTGAGCCGCGGGAAGTTCGTCTTCAAGCTCGGCTATCGCACGCGACTCACGGAGCGCGGACTGATCCGCCAGCAGGGCTCGATGGTGCTGGTGCGCTGGGTCGCGCCGCGCGCCTCGGACGGAGTGGACTCCGCGCGGGTGACCTTCCGCTTGCCACCGGGCGCAGCTCCGCCGCGCCTGCCCGAGAGCGACGACGAGTCGGGTGGGACTTTCCTGTCGAACCTACGCCGCACGGAGGACAAGGACGAGCTCGAGCTGGTGCGGCCACACGTCGCGAAAGGCGAGCCGGTGGTGTGGCGCGTGCTCGCGAGCCCGAAGGCCTTCGACGCCTTCGGCCACGACGAGCCCGCGACTGCGACGCCCGTCGCGCTCCGCTCCGAGCTGCCCGAGCTTCCCGAGCAACGCTTGTTCGGATTGCTCGCGCTGTGCGGGATCGCCCTCGTCCACGCGCTGGTCGTGTTCGCCAAGTGGCGGCTGGTCAGTCGCGCCTGCCGGGCCAAGAACGCCGAGCCGCAGGCGCTCGTGCCGCTGCCGGCGGCGCCGCGCGCCGTGGCCGCGGGCGCTTGCTTGGCGGGCGCCACGGCGCTCGTGGTCCGGACCGATCTGGCGACGCTGGCGGGGGTGCTGCTGCTCGGCGCGATCTTGCTCTCCGCGCACGTGAGCCCGCGCTCGCTGCCCGTGCCGCGCCGCCCGGGTCGCTGGCTTCCGCTGAGCGACGAAGACGCGTTCCAAGCGAGCGAAGAGGTGCTCCCCGGGCGCTGGTTGGACGCGGGGACCCTGCCGGGTTTCGCCACCTTCTCGGCGGCGCTCTTGGCGTTCGGCGCCGGCAGCGTGTTCTTGTTCCTGCGCTCGCCTTACCAGGGGATTTCGCTCGCGCTCGCCTCGGCGGTCCTGCTCCCGATCTTCTGCACGGGGCGGGCGGGTGAGCTCCCGCCGCACCCTGCCCGGCGGCCGGCGCCGCTGTTCGCTTGGCTGGCCGAGCGCCTGCGTCAGGACGCCCAGCTGAAGGTCGTGGCCTGGGCGCGCATTCCCGAGGGAGAGAGCGACCCCGACGAGCTTCGCTTGCTGGTGATGCCGCGGCGCGCGCAGGCTGGGCTCGGGGCCATCGAGCTCGGCATCGAATACCAGACCGCGCTCGGGGGCAGCGTAGCGCTGCCCTGGGTGATGGTGCGGGCCAGCGAAGGCTCGCCGGCGCACCGCGCGCTGCCCCGCAGCGTCACTTGGTCCCGCGGTCGCAAGGCGGAGGAGCGCAGCGCGGTCCTGCGGCCGAAGCTGCCGACCCGCGCGATGTGCCTGTCGCTGGTGCGCTCGGTCGCACACGCGCTGAGCGATCGCGGGGGCACGGCGCAGAAGCCGGGTCAGTCGGCCATCAAGCTGGCCATGTCCCCGGGCAGGGGCTCTTCGAGGGCAAAACCCTCGATGGTGTCGTCGCCCGCCCAGGCGATGTAGCTCGCGTGCAGCGCGTGCCGCTCGCCGAGCGCCGGGGCGACTGGACCGCCGTACACCGCGTCGCCGGCGATGGGGTGTCCGATCGACGCCAGGTGCGCGCGGATCTGGTGGCGCAGCGCCCGGGAGACGGTCACCTCGACCAGCGCGAAGGGGCCGGCGCGACGGAGCAGCTTCCAGCGCGTGACCGCCGGACGCGCGCGGTTCTTGCCGGTGCGCTGCGCGGTGGTGTCCGCGACCAAGACGCGTTTGGGGTTCTTGCGGTCCGGCGCGATGGGAGCGTCGATGGTGCCGGAATCATCCAGACCCTCCGCCCCGACGACGGCCAGGTAGCGCTTGGTCATCGCGCCGTCGCGAAGCGCCGCGTGCAAGCGATTGAAGGCGTCCGCGCTCCGCGCGGCGACGAGCAGGCCGGACGTCTGCGTATCCAGGCGGTGCAAGAGGCCAGGCTCTCGCGGCGAGTGACCCACGCTGGCCATCTCCGGATAGCGGCCGAGCAGCGCCCCGGCGAGCGTCCCGCTCTCGCCTCGGAGCGGCGCGCTGGGCTGCCCGGCGGGCTTGGCGACGACGACCAAGTGGGGAGTCTCGAGGCGCACGCTGAGTCGCGCTTCCGGCTCCGGCGACGGACGGTCGTCGAAGTCCAGGCTCACCACGACCTCGTCTCCTTCCCGCGCCGGCTCGCCCTTCGGCACGCGCCGGCCCCCCACCACCACCTGACCCTGCTGAAAGAGCTCCGCCACCCGGCGGCGGCCGAGCTCCGAACGCGCCACGACGAGCTTGTCGAGTCGTTGCCCCGCCTCGCTCGGGGACACAGTGAACGTGAGGGTTCTCACCAGATGCCCTGAACGCCGCCACCGTAGACCGGTTCGCGGCGGCCGTCACGGCCGAGGCTCTCGGCGACCACGCCGAGGTACGGTGCGACCCGCGGTCCGTGGCTCCGAGTGGGCTCGCGTTCGGACGGTTCAGTCATGAAATAGGCGACGAGGCCGCCGGCGACGAACCCCGCGGTGACGCTGCTCAGCCACGCGCGGTCTTTGCCTTCCGTCTGCTCTTCGCCGAAGACCAGCGGGCTCGCAGCGGCGGCGCCAGTCAGCCCGCCGAGCACGACTCCGAGGTCGATGAGCAGCACGCGGTTCGAGGAAACGGAGACTTGCGTCGCGAGCGCGCCGGCGACCAAGACGCCTGCGCCCGCGCCGTAACCCATGCCGCGGGTGGGGGTCTTGTCGGTGCGACCTTCGAAGGCCAGCTGGGCCATCCCGCCCAAGGTCATCCCGAACGCGCCGCCGGAGTGCGCCAGCGTCGCGCCCCCTTCGCTCATGCCCCGGAAGGTGAGCGCCGTGGTCGCCAGGGTCATGCCGGCGGCGGCACCCACCAGCCCGTACACGAAGCGGTCGTCTTCGGGCGAAACGTCGTAGCCGTCTGCGATCAAGAAGCCGGAGGCGAGCGGCCACCACGCCCCCGCAGAGAGGAACCAAGCGTCGCCGAGCCCCACGTCCCACTCGTCCGCGACGATCATGGAGGCACCGAGGCCGATGCCCGTGCCCAGGGCGATGAGCGGATAGGTGAGGCGCTCGTCGTCGGAGCCGCTCGCGCGCTGCAGAGACAGGCCCACGTAACCGCCGAAGGCGGCGGAGTTCAGCGCCAGCACCGCGCGCCCGGCCGAGCGCGCCGGCATGATCAGCTTGCCGGGCCGTCCCGCGTCCGGATCTTGCTCCTTCGGGGAGTCGTCCGCGACGCCCCGTCCCGCCTGGACGACGTCCCGGGTCATCACCAGCGCGCGCACCGCGACCTCCCGGGGAGCGACCTCCTGGGTCCTGACCAGCAGCACCTTCGAGCCGGGCGCGACCGCGACGATGTGCAGCCGCAGCTTGTCGCCGTCCAGCGCCAGGCGCGGGGAGATGACCCAGCTCGACTCGGCTCGCGCCACCAAGGCGTCTTCCGTCAGCGTTCGGGGTGTGGGTGTGCTGCGGTCGGACACGTCGAGCCGGAGGCCGAGATCCTGGATGGCCTCGGTCACGATGGCGTCGAGCTGCCTGGCCCAACGCGCCAGCGCGGAGGCGTCCTCGGCGTCCGGCCGGCGCAGCTCGGGCAGCTCCGTCGGCGACGACGCCACCGGGATGACCGTGGGCAAGAGGACGACGTCGTCGTTCTCCGCGCGGGCCGTCCCCACCCAGCTCGCCAGCGAGAGGCAGAGGGCCAGGGTCCGAAGGGCCGGTCGCGCGCGGGCCATGGCGGCCCTCAGAACATGACGGTCGCGTTGAGCCAGGCGTCGAAGGCGTGGGAGTCGTCGACCTTGAAGCGGCGCCCGGGCGTGTTGATGACGGGCCGGTAGTTCGGGTTCGGGATGCCGGTGGCGGAGTAACCGGTCGCGGTCGTGCTCTTGCAGGGCCCGGACTTGCGGATGTCGTCCGAGAAGTCGGGGTTGCAGGCTTGGTCGAAGGTCAAGAGGTGGCTCTGCACCAAGGTGTAGCCGCCGCCGAGGCTGAACTTCACGTACTCCCCGGCCTGCCACGTCAGCTCGGTGCTGAAGGTGTAGATGCCGTGCTGCTGCACGTCGGTCAGGCCGGTGGTGTAGACCTTCTGGGAGTTCGGATCGACGACGGAGCGCGGGTTACCCGGGCCGTCGGGGGCGGTGGGATCGAAGGCCGGGTTCTCGCGGTACGAAGCGTAGGTGGGCCTGCGCAGGCTGGGGGCGTCGCTCGAGCCGAGGGCGTCGTAGAGCTCCGAGTAGTCGCGCCCCTCCGACTTGTAGGTGCCGGTGAAGCGGAAGTCGATGGTGACCCGCTGGTACTGATCGCGGATCTCCCAAGGGATCACGTTCAGGCCCATGATGATCGAGCCTGCCAGCGGCGGGTGGTTGACCAGCGAGCCCTTGAGGTCCGTGGAGCCGTAGTCGCTGTCCTCGTTCTGGAACTCGAACAGCGCTTTGAAGCCGCCGTAGGGCTCGATGTACTTGATGCGCTTCGACAGGTAGGTGTGGAGCTCGAGCCCAGTGGTCCCGCGGCTGACGCCGGGTTTGCGCTCCGACAGGTCCTCGCCCTCGAGCTGGTCTCCCGTCACCGGATCCGCGTTGTCGCGGATACCGTTGCGGTTGATGTCCGACGGCGCCGCGCACTTCTTCTGCGGCCCGGGCTGGTTCAGTCCGGCGGTGGAGCTGCTGCACGCGTGCATCGGCTCCGACACGCTGAAGCGACCCTCGAAGCCGATGACCCAGGTGGGCTTGGTGAGGTCGCGGAACTGGTTCATCAGCGCGAAGTCGAGCCCGACCGCCAGGTACTCGATGCCGCTGCGGGTCGGTGACTCGAAGGGCAGGGAGAAGAGCTGCTCGCCCGGCGCACCGGCGAGCACCACACGCTGCTGGGCCTCGCTGCCTTCGAGCCCCTCGAGCTTGCGCTTGTTGCTCAGGATGATGGGCAGACGGAAGACGAGCTGGATGTCCTTGTAGACCCCGATGGCGGCGCGCGTGTTCAGGCGGCTGGTCGTCTCGGAGTACTCCGCGACGTTCATGTCGTCGGAGGCGTACCCGCCCGTGGTCAGCCCGGCCTGGATGACCGAGCTCTCGCGGCGAATCTTCGCGCTCTTCCAGGTGTGCTGGTAGCCGAGAGACAGGTGCAGGTCGAACGGGTCGTCGTCGTCGAAGGCGTCGACCACCTGCGTGACCTCGGCCGGCTCGCGCAGGACCGAGGGTTCCGTGACCTTGCGCGGCTCGTCCGCCCGGGCCGGATCGGCTGCACCCACCAGGTAGACCGCGATGGCGAGCCCCGTTCCCAGCCGCATCGCGTCGAGACTATCCCTACGAAGACTCATCGACGTCGCCCGTAGCGGACGCTAGCGGTGTGGGGCCGAAACTGTCAACGACGCATCATTCTGCGGAGCTTTTTGCTGCCGGCTCGCCCGGGACCCCGAGCGACCGCCAGCGGCGGCTGGCCTCCTGCACCCTCCGCTCGAATCCGCTCCGTTTGTCGGTGTCCGGCTCGGTTCGCGCTCCGGCGCGCGCCGCGCCGCAGGCCCGTCGCGCCGCCTTCCGGGCCCCGAGGTGCGCCGCCGCGCGCTCCCCCAGCGTACCCCCGTCGCCGGTGGCGGGGCCGAGCACGGCGCGAGCGAGGCCTTCGGCTTGCTCGGCGGCCCGCTCGCACTCCTTGACCAGGGGCTCGATCGTGCCCGGACCGGTCAGGACGGGCTTGTCGTTCGGCCCACCAGCCTTCTCCGGCCCCTTCCGGGTCGCGCCTTGGGCGGGCAACACCCACGCCTCGCCCTTCGTCGAACTGACGTCCACCTTGGTCTTGGACGCCCGAACGGTGATTTGGGCGTCTCCGTAGCTGACCGTCCCGAGCGGTGTGAACACGACGACCTCGGCGCCGGGTCTCGCTCCCGGGCCGGCGGTGCTCACGAAAGTGCCCGCCGCCAGCAGCACGTCCTCTTCACCGTCCAGGCAGGGCAGCGCCGCTCCGGGCCCCTTCAACGTCACCTCGCGGGTGCTGACCGTGTGACGCAGCGTGAGCGAGGCGTCCTTGCCCAGCTCGAGCCAGGCCGTCCCGTAGACCACCGCGCCGTTCGCCAGCGGCTCGCCGCCCTGCTTCACCTCGCCGCTGAGCCCCAGGATGCGGCAGCCCGAGCTCGTCGCTGCCGGCACGCGCGGGCGGACCGGTGGAGCGCTCGCCGAGGGCAGAACGCTCGCGGTGCTGCTCGCGGTGCTGCTCGCGGTGCTCGAGCCGAGCTGGGGCCCGGGCGTGGGCGGTGGGTCGCAGGCGGCGACGGCCAGGGCCAGGCCCAGCCAGTGGCAGCCTCCGCCGCCGGCTCTCACGAAGCGCCGCCCGGGTTTCTGAGCGAGCGCGGGGGCGGCGGGATGACCAGCGTCTTCCGGTTGTCGTCTTCGTCGTCGTCGAAGATCTCGGAGGTGATGTCCTCGGCCATCTCTTCGCGCGCTTGATCGAGCTCCCGGCTCGTGTCGGCGAGGCGATCGGCGAGCACGCCCAGGAACTGCCAGAGCAGCTTGACCGCGAGCTGGTGCTCCTTGCGCAGGATGTCGAAGAAGTCCACGCGCCGGATCATCATCAGCTCGCTGTCGCCCTCGCTCACCACGGTTGCCGAGCGCGGCTGGGCGCGGATCAGCGCCATCTCGCCGAAGTGCTCGCCCTGCTTGAGCGTCGCGAGCTGGGTCCCGCCGCGCAAGACCTTGACCTGGCCGTTCAGTACGATGAACAGCTCCTCGCCGCGATCGCCCTCCTTGATCACGCGGTCGCCGTTCTTGTAGGCGACCACGTCGGTCACCTCCTGCACGCGCAGGAGCTCGCGTTCACCGAGCATGCGGAACAGCGGCATGCGCGCCAAAATGTCGCGCTTGAGCTGCAGCTTCTGGGCGCGCGCGTCGTCGCGCGCCTCGACGTCGCCCACCGTGACGATGATGGCGGTGATGTTGTCGCCGCCGCCTCGGGTGTTGGCCGCGTCGATCAGCGACTTGACCGCGGCCTCGGCGTCGCGGTTGCTGAGCAGCTTGCCCAGCTCGGCGACCTCGTCGCCCTCGAAATACATGCTGAGGCCGTCGCTGCACAAGAGGAAGCGATCGCCGGCGACCACGTCGATCACGATGGTGTCGGGCTCGCAGTGCTCGTAGACGCCCACCGCGCGCGTCACGGCGTTCTTCTGCGACAGGAGCTTGTCCGCCTTCTCCTTCGGCAGCTTCTTCTTCTTGATCAGCTCGTTGTAGACGTTGTGGTCTTCGGTGATCTGCTGGATGGAGCCGTTGCGCAACAGGTAGCAGCGGCTGTCGCCGACGTAGGTGACGAAGGCTTGGTTGCCCGCCATCAAGATGGAGACCAGCGTGGTCCCCATGCCGCGCTTGCTGGGGTCCTTCACCGCTTCGGCGTGGACCCGGCCCGAGGCGCGGTTGACGGCGAACTCGAGCATGTTGATCACGTCGCGCTTGCTGACGCGGTCGGCGCCCGTCTTGCCGGCGATGTAGTCGGTGACCAGTTCCAGCTCGCGCTTCACCTCTTCGTGCACGGTGCGGACCGCCACCGCGCTGGCCACCTCGCCCGCGGCGTGGCCGCCCATACCGTCGCAGACCACGTACAGCGCGAGCTTCTTGTCGACGAGGAAGTTGTCCTCGTTGTGGTCGCGCTGACGTCCGACGTCGGTCAACGCGGCGAATTGGGCAACGCCGCTCTCGGTCACGGCGGCGACTCTAAATCAAAGCGAACGATTCGTCAGCGGCATAGCGGGTCACGGCTCCAGGGCTTCGAAAACGCTGGATGCGCCGCCCTTGGCCACCACGACGTGGTCCAGCAGTGGCACCCCGACGACCTCGCAAGCGCCGGCCACGGCACGGGTCATGTGTACGTCCTCGGGGCTGGGCGTCGGGTCGCCGCTCGGGTGGTTGTGGACGAGCACGATGGCGCTCGCGGCCTCGCGCAGCGCCGGAGTCAAGACGTCACGCGGCGTCAGCGCACAGCCGTGTGCGCCGCCCTGCGCCACGCGACGCGCCGATTTGAGCGTGTTGCGACCGTCCAGGCACAAGAGCCAGACCTCCTCGTGCTCGAGGTGGACGAGTCGCGGAGCCGCCCAACGCTCGACCTCGCGGAAGGATCCGATGGTCTCTCCTCGCGGCTCGACGAGGGCGGCGTGGACGCGCCGGCCGAGCTCGATGGCGGCGCTGACCCGCAACGCCCGGTCGGTGCGGACTCGCGCCGAGACGGCGATGTCCCGCGCGCCCATGCGCGCGATGCCGGCGAGGCCGCCGGCGTGGTCGAGCAGGCGGGCTGCGGGGGTGCGGGCGCCTCGGCGCCTGGCGGGTCCGACCAGCAGCGACAAGAGCTCCACGTCGCCGAGCTCGTTCGGGCCGGCTGCGGCGTGCTCGGAGGACGGGTCGGCGGACGTCGAAGCGGGGTGTTGCATGGACGGTCCCGACAGCACGCCGCGTGCCAGCGGCGGAAGCCAGAAGAATTCCCCGCGTCGAGCGCGAGGCCGGCGGCGCTTCGCCACCGGCCTGCCCATGACTCGGCGTCATTCGGGCGCCTTCTCGGGTGGCGAGGCTTCGCCACCCTTGGCCGCTCCGTCACTCGACGGCGAAGACGTCGGCCTCGGCGAGCTCGGCCACGAACGCCGCGAGCGCCGCCTCCACAGCCGCCGCGTCCCGCGAGTCGAAGGTGATCTTGGTCTTGTAGCTCGCGTCGAACCACTTGGGGTACGAGCCGACGTCCACGCCGGGGTGGGCCTCGACGACTCGGTCCAAGAGCGGCTTCAGGCTGCCCTCGTCGAGGCGCGTGAGGACCGCCTTGGAATGGAACGGCACCGGTCCGCGCACCCACTCGCGCACGACGGAGAGCTTGCTGCGGAAGATCTGCGGCACCCCGGGCAAGACCCAGACGTTGCCCATGACCACGGTCGGCCAGCGTTCGGCGCTGGTGGTGGCGAGGAACGCCCCCTCCGGCACCCGGGCCATGCGCAGGTGATGTTCCGTGCAGCGTTCGCCATACGCCGCGCGGAGCATCTCTGCCATGGACTCGTCGACGCGAGCCTCGACCCCGAAGGCCCTCGCGACGGCGTCGAGGGTCAGGTCGTCGTGGGTCGGTCCCACGCCCCCGCTCGTGAACACCACGTCATGGGAGCGACTGTAAGCGGCGACCTCGCTCGCGATCAGATCCATCTCGTCGGGGATCATCACCACGCGGCGGAGCGCGATGCCCAGCGCGCGCAAGGTCCGGGCCAGCTCGACCAGGTTCGCCTCGTGGACCTTGCCGCTCAGGAGCTCGTTTCCGATCAGGACGGCCGCGGCGCTCTCGGCGATCAGACTCTTCACGGGGCCCCTCACTCCGTCGGAAGCTCGCGCACCACCGGGTTGCCGGCCTCGTCGATGGACAAGAGCTCCTCGACGCGGCGTTCGGCCTGGTCGAGCTTGGCCTGGGACGCGCGCGACAAGCGCACGCCTTCTTCGAACAGCTCGAGGGAGCGCTCGAGCGGCAGCTCGCCGGACTCCAGCTGCTCGACGATCTCGCCCAGGCGCGCGAGGGAGACCTCGAAGCTCGGCTCGATCTCGGCGGATGCACGCGGCCGCTTCTTGTTGTCGGGGCTCTTCGGTTCCACGCGGCCATCCCGGGGCAGAAGGTCGCCGAGCTCCAGGCTCGACTTCGGCAGTCTTGCCACGACCGGATCACGATCACCAGGCGTGGCGAAAACCCGTGGAAACTGCCAGCGAACGCGCTTCGCGACGCTAGGGTTTGCCCCCACCCGCGTCGGCGGCGAGCCGCAGCGTCAGGGGTCCCTCCGGAAGCCCGGTCATCACGATCGCGCCGTCCGGATCCGCGACGACGGGCAGCGAGGCGCCGCTGGAGGTGCCGATTCGGGCCTCGGGTGGGGCTCCGCTCTTGGCGCCGCCGTCGACCAGCGACAGCCACAGCGTGGAGCGACCGCGCGGAAGCGCCGAGAGGCGAGTGCCCCGGAGGGCGAGGCGCGCTGCGCTTCGTGCGCGCTCGTCACCGTCGAGCTCGGCCGCGAGTCGCAACGTGGCCTGGCGCGTGCGATCCGTACGACGACTGAGCGCCACGACCACCGCGTGGCGAACGTCGGCGTCTTGCTCGAAGCGGTACATCTCTCCGAGCAAGCCCACCGCCGAGGGTTCCTTGCTCTCACCCAGGCCCAGGGCGACGTGCGCGCGGATCAGCGGATCGCCGCTCTGGGCCAGGCGCTCGATCTGGGGGCGCTCGCTCTCGCCATCGCGGGTCGCCAGCGCCTTGGCCGCGATGGCCGCGGCGCCTCCACCGCCTTCGACGAGCTCGATCACCACGCTCGTCGGAACCCGGCGCGCGCTCGACTCCCTGACCAAGCTGATCGCCAGCGCCACGCGGACCAGCGGATCAGTCTCGTTCGCCAGCCGCTCGGCGGCCACGTTCGCCGAGCGCTCGTCCAACGCCGCGCGGGCCGCCGCCCGCACCACCACTGGATCCGCACGCCCGAGCAGCGCGCGGGCGTCGTCGGCGTTGCGCGTGGCGATGCCCCAGGCGCCGGCGGCACGGTCAGCGGCGTCGCCCGCGACGATCAGCGCCCTGAGCGCCGCGTCGAGATCGGGCACGCGCTCGCCGAGCACGGCCTCGCGGACGACCGCGGCGCGCGCGGCGTTGCGGCGCGTCGTGGTCTTGCCGAGCGCGCGCGCCAACAGAGCCCGCGCGTCGCTGCCGGGGCAGGTGGCGAGCGCATAGGCGGCTGCGGCGCCGTGCCGAGGGCTCCCGAGCTCCTGGAACAAGCGCTCCGCCGCCCGCGGGGTGCCCACGCGGCCGATCGCACCGAGGAGCAGCGGCGCCCCGGTGTCGTCCGCCTTCGCCAGGCGTTCGGTCAGCAGCGGCAGGAGCTCGGCGTTGCGACTCTGTCGCGACAGCTCGAGGCCCGCATCCGACGTCTCTTCGTTCTTCAGGAGCGCGCTCAGGGCGCGACCGGCATCCGACGTGCCCGCCGACAGGAGGATGCTCGTCGCGGCGACCGCCAGCGGAGCCTCTTTCGCGTGCTTCGCCAGCCAGAGCCGCGCGAGCTCCACCGTCTCGTAGTCGCCCAGGCGGGTCAACGCGACCGCCGCCCGGCCCTTGAGCTCCGGTGAGCCGTGCTTGACCCAGCTCCGGAGCGTGGCGAACGCGCGCTGATCGCCCAAGGCGTCGAGCACCTCCACGAGCGTTCTCGTGGGAGCGCCGCGCGCCGTCAGGACCGGGCCCAGGTTCTTCGGCGGGTGAGCCAGGATCGCCCGCGCGGCGGCGGCGGCGATCGGACCCTCCTGCCGCAGCGCCTTGCCAAGGATCTCCAGCGCTCGCTCGTCCCCGGTGCGCGCCAGCGCGAGCGCCGCCGTGTCGCGGACCAGCACCTCACCGGGGTCGTCGGCTCGCCCGGTGCTCGAGCTCGCCATCGCGCGTGCGAGCGCCTGGCGCGGGCCGTCCTGGCTGGCCCGCATCGCCAGGGCTCGCACGACCGTCAGCCGTTCCTCGAAGCGCTTCGCGGCGCCGCCCGGCTCGAGGCTCTTGCCGAGCAGCTCCATCGCCGCCGGCGTCCCCACGTCGCCCAGGCGCTCGAAGCCACGCACGCGCTCCGCCGGTGCGATCGAGCGAATCAGTCGGGCCGCCGTGGTGTAGCCCTGCCGCGCCTTGAGGCTGCTCGGCGCGACGTTCGGCGAGCCCGGGGGGCGCGCCGGCTTGACCGATCTCTTCGGGACGACGCGGGGCGGAGGGGGCGGGCGGCGCGGGCTGATCTGTGCCTCGGCGACCGACGGTGCGCTCAGGCAGAGCGCCAGCAAGAGCCAAACGCCGCGGCGCTGGATCGTCACGGTGCTTTCTTGGGAGCAGGTGGCGGCGGAGCCTTCGGCGGCGCCGCCGGCGTGGTGGGTTTGGGCGCGGTCGGCTTCGCCGCGGGCGCGACGGCCTTCGCCGGGATGGCCAGCCTCGGCGCGGGGGCCGTTGCGGGCTTGGCCGCGCCGGGTGCGCCCGAGCCCAGGATCAAGATGCCGTAGCCCTGCGCCGCTGCGCCCGGCTGAGCCTTCACGGCGCTCCAGCCGATGCTCTCGGCGGCGTCGTCCCGGTGAGTCAGCGCGCGCAGCGTGTTGACCAGGGCGAAGGACTTGTTCAGCGCCTCCTGCTCGGCCTCCTGAGTGCCGCCGGCGGGCTTCACGCCGACCAGCGCGACCCACGCGCGGTTCTTGTTCAGCTCGGTTGCCAGCGCTCGAACGCTAGGCAAGGTCTTCGGGTCGATCTGAACCGCGTCCGCCTTTCCGGTGAGCTTCGGCGCCACGCGCCAGCGCAGCGTGCGCTGGTCGCCCTTCTCCTCGACGACCAGGAGGGGCTTGGCGCGCTGAGCCGCCGGCTTGTCGGCGTCGTCGTCGGGGCAGCCGTCGTCGTCGTCCACGCCGTCGAAGTCCTCCGCGGCGTCCGGGCACTTGTCCGACGCGTCGTCGAAGGTGTCGCCGTCGCGGTCGGGGCTCGGGCAGCCGTTCAGCTTGGGATCGGAGCGGGCCTCGCCCTTCAGCAGCGGGCAGGCGTCCTCCTCGTCGAGCACCCCATCGCCGTCGTTGTCGGGGTCGGGGCAGCCGTCGTCGTCCTGGAAGCCGTCCTTGTCTTCGGGTTGATCGGGGCACTTGTCTGCGGCGTCGTCCACGCCGTCGTCGTCGGCGTCCTTGGCGGGGCAGCCCGGACCGCGCTTGGAACCTTCGGGCGGGCCGGCTTCGTTCGGGCAGGCGTCCTGGGCGTCCGGCGTGCCGTCGGCGTCGTTGTCGGGATCGGGGCAGCCGTCGTCGTCCTGGAACTCGTCCTCGTCTTCCTTCTCGAGGGGACACTTGTCCTCTTCGTCCGGGACGCCGTCGTCGTCGTTGTCGAAGTCGGGGCAGCCGTCGCGGTCCTCGAAGCCGTCCTTGTCTTCCGCCAGCTCCGGGCACTCGTCCAGGTCGTCCGCGATGCCGTCGCCGTCTTGGTCGTAGAAGCGCGGTGCCCAGGAGATGCCGAGCACGCCGCGGACCTGGGGGCTGCCGACCGCGCCGTTGAGCGGCAGCTCCGCGCCAGCGATCAGCGAGACGTCACCCAGGCCGTACCGAGCCGAGACTCCCGCGAGGACGGGGGACCCGGCTCCGCTGCCGAATTTGGGCGAGAGCGCGACCTGACCGCGCGCCTCGGCCGTCCAGGTCCAGCGCCCGTGCTTGTCGAGGCCGAGCGCCTGCGGGCGCAGCCCGATGGCGACGCCCCACGGCAGCTCGTGTCCGAAGTCTTCTCCGACGTAGGTCCGCTGCTCGCCGCGGATCTTGGCGCCCGCGGTGCCCTGCACCGTCAGCGCGATCAGCCGGAGCTCACCGAGCAGGCGGAGCTCACCGGTCACCTCGCCGTCCGACACGTAGCTGCGGCTGTCGCCGGTCGGCGCCGTCACGCGGGCGAGCGCCGCCAGCCCGAAGCCGCCCATGCTGCTGGTGGGCACGAGCGTGGCCTTGAGCCCGAAGGCCGCGTCGCCCACCGCCGTCTGCGGCAGGCGGCCATCGCCGAGCTCGGCGCTCACATCGTCCCCGTTCTGGTAGAGCACCGTCGGCAAGGTCAGGCTGACGGCCAGCCGGTCGAGGATGCCGAGCGCCGCGACGTAGTCGAGCGAGAGCTGGTTCTTCAGCGGGATGGCGACGCGCGTGCCGGAGGAGTCCTCCAAGGTCACGGGCCGATGCGTGTAGGAGAGCCACGCGCCCACGTTCCAGTCGCCCGCGCTCGGCGTGGACGAGGGTTCCAGGTAGAGTGAGCCCTGCGGATCGGCGGGCGGGTGGAAGTTGCGCAGATCGAGGGACGGCTGCGGATCGGCAGCCGCCACACTCGAGAGGACGAGAACGCCCGCGGAGAGGGCGAGCCTCTGGCTCGGTCGCATGGCCGCCAAGAGTAGTCTCGGCACTCGCCGAAGACCGAAGGAAAAAATCACGCCTTGCGGACGTGTTCCGCGCGCTCGCGAACCACGGCCGAAAGCCGCTCGAATTCGCCAAGCTGCCTGAGCGGGCCGAGGACCGGGCAGCGCTCGATCCAGTTCTGGTCAGAGAGGCCGGCGGCCACCGCGGACTCGAGCTGCCGGACCGCGTGGGGCAGGTCGCCGGCGAAGCAGGTGATCTCGGTCGCCAGCATGTGCTTGAAAGCGGCGAAGCGCGGCGCCTGATCGCGCTGCATGAACTGCGAGCTCATGAACTCGAGCACCTGCTCGGAGAGCGTGCCCGACTCGATGACCGAGAGGCAGGCGCGCGTGTAGAGCACCGGCAGCAGGTCCTCGGCGGACTCGGGGGCCACGAGCCCGCGTACGCGCTGTTTGGCGTCCGGGCTCCAGAGCGCGAGGCGCGCGCGCGACGCCGCCTTCAAGCTGTGCGTCTGCTCGTCCTCCGCCGGTACGCGCTCGAGGGCGTCGACCTCGTCCCAGCTTCCCGCGTAGGCGTGGATGCGCGCCATGTGGAAGCGGCACCTGAGCTCCGGGTCGAGGGCCAGCGCGGCGCGGTAACGCTCGAGCGCGAGCTCCAGATCGTGCACCTCGAGGGAGATCTCCGCGCCGAGCTCGTGGGCCTCGGCGAGCTGGGGCGCACGCGCGAGCGCTTGGGCGAGCAGGCGGGAGGCGGCCGCCAAGTCCTGCTCCACGAACCGGACCGAGGCCAGGGCGAGCCAGCTCTCGCCGCGCTCCGGAGCCACACCGAGCGCGCGCTCCGCCAGCTCCCGCGCGCCGTGCGCCTCGGCGGCGCCGCCGTCGTAGTACCAGAGCCGGGCCCGGGCCCGCGCGTAGGCGGCCAGCAGCGTGGCGTCTCCCGGCGCGCGCTGGTGAGCCTCGGCGAACAGCTCGACCGCACGCCGCACCGGCTCGCGCCAGATCTTGCGCAGCTCGCCCTTGCCCCGCAGATACAGGTCGATGGCGCTCGGGTCGCTGGGCGCGGCCCGGAGCGGAGCCGCGGGATCGACGCTCAGCGCCTCGGCGATGGCGTGGGCGGCTTCGTCGCTCACCACCAGGGCGTCCGCTTGCGGCCGATCGAAGCGCTTGGCCCAGAGCTGAAAGCCGTCCGAGACGCCGATCAGGCGCGTGCTCACGCGCAGCGCGGCGCCGGCGCGCCGCACCGACCCGTCCACCACGACCTGGACGCCCAAGCGCTGGCCCACCTCGCGCGGGTCGGTCTCGGCGTTCCTGTAGGGCAGCACGCTGGCGCGGGGCCGAACCTTGAGGCCGGGAGTCATGCTCAGCGTGTCGATCAGATCCTCGGTCAGGCCGTCGGCCAGGTAGTCGTCCTCCGTCGGGCCCGCGTTGCGGAACGGCAGCACCGCCAGGGTCTTCTCCCCCGGCCTGGTCTGCGTGCTCGGGTTCGGTGGCTGCCACGCGCCGGAGGAACGCGAGACGCTGAGCTCGTCGATCTGCGTGGGCGCGGCGGAGCTCAGCTCCGCCGTCAGCTGAGCGACGTTCCCGTAACGGTCGTCCCGCTGCCGGGCCATGCAGCGCCGCACGACGCGGCACAGGGCCTCGGGCAGATCGGCGCGCTCGCGCCGCGGATCGGGACCGTCGCTCGTGAGCCGCGCGGAGGCCACGGCGTAGGCGGAGTTGCCGCTGAACGGCATCGCTCCCGTCAGCATCTCGAAGAGGAGCACGCCCAGGGCGTAGATGTCGGCCCGCGCGTCCACGTCCGGCAGCGCTTCGACCTGTTCGGGGGCCATGTACGCGGGAGTGCCGACCACGCCGCCCAAGGTCTTCTGCGTGTCGGTCTCGTCCTCGCGGGCGCACGCGATGCCGAAGTCGGTGAGCACGACCCGCCCCTTCTTGTCGAGGAGCACGTTCTCCGGCTTGAGATCACGGTGCACCACCCCGACGGCGTGGGCCGCCGCGAGCCCGGCACACACCTCGAGCGCGATGCTGGTGACCCGCGCCGGCGCCAGGCGTCCCTCCCGACCGAGCAACGCCGAGAGGGACTCGCCCTCGACGTACTCCATGGTCAGAAACCTCTCGCTGCCGTGCTCGCCGATGTCGAAGGTCCGCGCCACGTTGGGGTGAGTGACCCGGCGAGCGAGCTTCACCTCGCGACGGAAGCGCTCGAGCAGGCGCGGCGAGGCGACCACGTCCGAGCGCAGCGTCTTCAGCGCCACCGTCTCCTCGAGCTCCCGGTCGAACGCGCGGTACACGCTGCCCATCCCGCCCGCGCCGAGCAACCCCAGGATCTCGTAGCGTCCACCGAGCACCACGCGCTCGCCCGACTCGGACGCGGCCGACCAGGGCGTCATGCCGACGGTGGCATCGGGGTCGCGCGGCTCGTCTTGGCTCATGGCGAGAGGCAGCGGAGCGTAGCGCGGATCGGGGCCGCTGACCCGTCGATCGGACGCGGGATTTTCTTCCTTGCCCCGTAGCGCGGCCGAGCGTAGGCGAGCCGCTCGATGGACGCGATTCGAGTTCGAGGCAACGGGCCGCTCTCCGGCCGCATCGTCGTGGGCGGCGCCAAGAACGCCGCGCTGCCGATCCTGTGCGCGACGCTGCTCTCGGACGGCCCGTCGCTCTTGCGCAACGTACCCGGGCTCCGCGACATCGAGACCACTTCGGCGCTGCTCCGATTCCTGGGCCGGGACGTGACCGTGGCGACGCCGGAGGTGCGAGTTGCGGCGGCCTCGGGATCGGTGCGGCCGGAGGCGCCCTACGAGCTCGTGCGGCAGATGCGCGCCAGCGTGCTGGTGCTCGGGCCGCTCGTGGCGCGCTACGGCCGCGCCAAGGTGTCGCTGCCGGGCGGCTGCGCCATCGGCGCCCGCCCCATCGATCAGCACCTGAAGGGGCTCGAAGCGCTGGGCGCGACCATCCACACCGAGCACGGCTACGTGGTGGCGGAGGCGCCCCGGCTGCGCGGCGCCGAGATCGTCTTCGACCTGCCCACGGTGACCGGGACGGAGAACCTGATGATGGCCGCGGCCCTCGCCAAGGGCCAGACCACCCTGGTCAACTGCGCGCGCGAGCCGGAGGTCGAGGAGCTCGGGCGCGTGCTGAACAAGATGGGCGCGCGGGTGGAGGGCGCCGGCACCGACATCATCCACATCCACGGCGCCGACGCGCTCGACCCCTTCGACCACGCCATCATCAGCGACCGCATCGAGGCGGGCACCTTCATGGCCGCGGTGGGTGCCGCCGGCGGCGACGTGCTCTTGGAGCACGCCCCCATCGATCAGCTGGAGCCCGTCATCGTCAAGATGCGCCAGGCCGGGCTCGAGATCGAGCGCGAGGGAGAGCACATGCGAGTGCGGCGCCAGCGGCCGCTCCGCGCCGTGGACGTCACGACCGCGCCGCACCCCGGCTTCCCCACCGACATGCAGGCGCAGTTCATGGCGATGATGTGCGTCGCCGAGGGGCAGAGCGTGCTCACGGAGACGATCTTCGAGAACCGCTTCATGCACGTGCCGGAGCTGTGTCGCATGGGCGCGGACATCGAGACCCGGGGGCACACCGCGTTCGTGACCGGAGTCAAAGGCCTGTCCGGCGCCAGCGTGATGGCCACGGATCTGCGCGCCAGCGCCTCCCTGGTCATCGCCGGGCTGGTCGCCGAGGGCGACACCATCGTGCGGCGCGTCTACCACCTGGATCGCGGCTACGAGCACATCGAGAAGAAGCTGGCCGGAGCCGGCGCCAACATCGAGCGCGTGCTCCTCGAAGGCACGCCGTGAGCCCGCTCACCCTGGCCATCCCCAAGGGTCGGGTCATGAAGCAGCTGGCGGGCCTGTTCGAGCGCGCCGGCGTCGATGCCAGCTGCCTGCTCGCCGACGACCGGCGCTTGGTTCGGGAGAGCGCCGACGGCTCCTTGCGCTTCCTCTTGCTCAAGCCCGACGACGTGCCGACCTACGTCGAGTACGGCGCGGCCGATCTGGGGGTGAGCGGGCGCGACGTGCTCGCCGAGCGTCGCTACGACCTCTACCAGCCGCTGGACCTCGGCATCGGGCGCTGCCGCATGGTCGTCGCCGCCAAGAAGGGCGCCAGCGTGCCGGCGCTGCCGCGCGTCGCCACCAAATACGCCCACATCGCCGCCGAGCACTTCGCCCGGAAGGGCGTGCAGGCGGAGATCATCTACGTGCAGGGGTCGGTGGAGCTGGCGCCGCTGGTGGGCCTGGCCCACCTGATCGTCGATCTGGTCGAGACCGGCACCACCCTCGCGGAGAACGAGCTCGAAGAGCGCGAGCTGGTGGCGGAGGTGTCCAGCGTGGTGGTGGCGAACCGCGCGCAGTTCAAGCTCCGGCGCCGGGAGATCGAGCCGCTCTTGGCGGCGCTCCGCGGTGCGCTTGGGTGAGGCACGAGCACCTGCTCAATCCCTTGCCGTCGGCAAGCGGATTTCGAAGCAGGCGCCGCCGAGCTGACTCCTTCGGTAGTGGAGCGAGCCCTGCTGGTTTTCGACCAGGCTTCGGGCGGTAGCCAAGCCCAGCCCGAGCCCGTTCGGCTTGGTCGTGACCAGCGGCTCGAACAAGCCGGGCAACGCCTGCTCGGGGACGCCGGCGCCGCTGTCCTCCACGCACACGACGACGGCATCGCCCTCGTCCGCTCCGTGGCAGAGCACGCGACCGCCGGGCTTGGGTGCGGCATCGAAAGCGTTCCCGAGCAGGTTGGACACGGCGTCGGCGACCTGTCCCGGATCCACCGAGACCTGCGGCAAAGCCTCGAGCGAGAGCTCGAGCTGCACCCCGTCTGGCGCCGGCGTACGCCGGAGCACGTCCCGAAACAGCGCCGACAGCGACACTTGCTCGGGCGTGGGCGGGCGCACCCGCGCGAACTCGACCAGATCGGTGACGATGCGGTTTGCCTGCGTGGCCTCCTCGAGCAGGATCTCGATGGCGCGCTGCGCGTCCGGGTTGGGCGCGTCCCTGAGCAGGCGCCGGAGCACGAACGCGGCGTTGCTGATCGCGCCCAGCGGGTTGCGGATCTGGTGCGCCAGCCCGCCGGCGAGCTGCCCGAGCGCCGCCAGGCGCTCCTGGCGCATCAGGCGTTGCTGCGCGCTGAGCAGCGCCGCCGTGCGCTCCGCCACGCGGCGCTCCAGGTCCTCGTTGGCGAGCCGGAGCTTCTCCTCGGCCTCCTTGAGGGAGGTGATGTCGTGGATGATCCCCACCACGTGCGTCACCGTGTGGGTCTCGTCGAAGAGCGGCACCTTGGTCGTGGCCAGGATGTGGCGCTTGCCCGCTGCGTCGGTGATCGGCTCCTCCTCGATCGACACCGGGACTCCTGCGGAGAAGAGCTCCTCGTCCTTTTGGCGAAAGAAGTCCGCCTCGGCCCGCGGAAAGAAATCGTAGTCCGTCTTGCCGAGCATCCGTTCGCGCGGGAAGCCGACCATGTCGCACAGCGCCTGGTTGAGCAGCACGAAGCGGAAGCTGCGATCCTTCACGAAGATGGGGTGCCCCACCGCGTCGAGGATGCGCCCGGCAGACAACGACTCCCCCGCCATCGGGCCGGAGCATAGCTCGCCTTCGCGCTCATGGTGAAGCTCCACAACTGACCTCGAGCCGCCGCACCGCGACGCCGAGCCGGCGCCCGTCCGCCGACTGCCCCGACAGCGCCGGCACGAATGTCGCCGAGCGCAGCGTGAGCGTGTGGCGTCCGGCTCGGAGCAGGCCGTCTCCGAGCGGATAGACGTCGCTCGTGGGCTCACGGCCGAGCAGCCGCTGGTCGAGGAGGAGCTCCACCCCGAGGGGTGCGTCGAGGTCGGCAGACAACCGGCACACGGCGCGGGAGGGCGAGGAGAAGTGCACGAGACCCTCGCCGCTGGTCCAGCGCCACGAGCCGCCGGCGTCGCGCTCGAGACCGTGGAAGCCTTCGAGCGCTTCGGCGTCGGCGAAGAGGTCGATGCCGCCCTCCCCGGTGCGCGACAGCTCGAGCGGTGGCGTCGCCTCGTCGAAGCGTTCCCTGCCCACCTCCTGCATCTGGAAGCTCGGGGCGCTGGCCGCTTGCCGGGCCGACAGCGACAGCTCGAAGGCATGCGTCTGGCCCGGAGGCACGGCCGCGGAGAGCTCGGCGAACGGCAGTCCTGCGCCATCGCGGGGCGCGAGGCGAAAACGTCCGGGAGACCAGGTCGAGGTGCCCGTGTTCCGCAGGCGCACCACGACGGGGCCGCGATCGTCCGGGCCACCGCGCTTGGAGACGAACACGGCGCGGTTCCTGACGATCTTCTCGCGACACAGCCCGAGCACGTCCGCGGGCAGGGACGTGCTCGCGACGACGCTGCCCCGCGCAGGCTCCAGGTAGAAGAGACCCCGTCGGGCGGCGTGCGCGCGGACGAGCTCCGCGAGCACGCCCGGCTGGACCGCGTGGCAATCCACCAGTCGCGGCAGGCTCGCGGCGTCGGTGAGCAGCTTGGTGACGACGCCGTCCCGATCCTCGAAGGTGATCGGGCACGACGGGCGCGGGTCGTTGGCCAGCGTCAGGCCGGCCCAGCCGAAGCCGAGCTGACGCTCCGCGAAGATTTCGGGATCCGGGTCGTACAGGCGGGGAGCACGGGCGAGCACGAACGCGGCGAGCGGCGCTTGCTCGACCCAGGACTCTCGCCGGGCCACGCGCCGCCAGTCGAGCACGACGATGGCCGCGTGCAGCGCGACCCCGGCCCAGGTCAGCTGCGCCAGCCGGCGCACGGGCGGCGCGTGGAACACGGCCAGGTACGCCCAGAGCGGCAGCGTCCACACGGCGTAGCGGAGCAGCCCCGCGCAGCCGGCGTTCCAGTTCGCCGTCGCCGTCGCGGCGGCCATCATGGCGAGCAGCGTGGCGGCGAGGCCGAGCGCCTCGATGTCCCGACGCCGGAGCGCGTGGGCGACGCTCACGAGCGCCGGGAGCAGGAGCAGCGGGACGTACGGCAGGAGCCCCTGGTTCAGGTCGGTGACGAAGCTCCAGAGACGCGCCAACGACACCTGGGACAGACCGGCGGTCCCCGTCGCGACGATGGGATTCGCGTGACCGGTGCTGAACAGGTAGTAGGCGGGGGGCAGGAGCGCCAGCGCCCCGGCGCCTAGCGTCTTCGCTGTCTCTTCGAGCGACCGTTCGCGCAGCGCGCGGCCGCACGCCCAGAGCGCGAGGAACGCGAGCGGGGGATTCTGAAGCGCCGCCACGGCCGCGGCTGCCGCTGCGGCCGGGTAGAGGCGTCCGTGCAACGCGACCAGGGCCAGCAGCGTGAACGCCCACGAGTACACCTCGGGGTGCGGCCAGGGCAGGTACCAAAGGACCGGCGTGGCGGTCGCGAGGGCGGCGAACAGCAGGCGCGAGCGGGGCGGCGCGCGCATCTTGAAGGCCACCACGAAGACGGCGCCCAGCAGCAAGAGCGCGTTCAGCACCTGGAAGCTGGCGCTCTGTCGCTGGCCGAGCAGGCCCAGGACGAGCCGGACCGGCGCTGCCGCCAGCGAGTAGGCCCAGAAGTGAATGCTGTGACTCTCGCCGGGGCTCTTGCCGGGCACGTAACCGGCGGGCACGCCCTGTCCGGACACCGGGTGTTCCCAGCCGAACGCGTCGGCCGTCCAGCGCGCTTGCCCCACTCGGTACTCGGGCGTCCCGTGCTCGACGATCGACTCGAGCATCAGAAAGTACTCGCCGCCGTCGCCGTAGACGCGTGCCGGGCTCTTCAGCGCCCAGAGCAGCAGGGCGGCCGCGGCCAACGCGAACAGCACTCCCGGGAGTGTCCGCTTCGGCTCGAGCTGCCCCACGCCCCTGGCAGGCTAGTGCGCGCCTGGGGCGGTCACAACCGAGCTACTCCTTCTTGCCGAACCTGAGCGTCATGCGGTCGCTCTCACCGATCGCGACGAACTTCTCCCGGTCCTTGTCCCCGCCGCGCAGCGTGGGCGGCAGTGACCACACCCCGTCGGGGTGGTCTCGGGTGTCCTTGGGGTTGGCGTTGATCTCGCTCTTCTTCTGCAACTTGAAGCCCGCGGCCTCGATGCGCTCGATCAGCCACTTCTCCGGCAGGTAGCCCTGCTTGGAGCTGACCGCCGGATCGGCGTCGGGGGCCGCGCGGTGCTGCACCACCCCGAGCACGCCCTTGGGCTTGAGCGCGCGGCGGAGCTCCGCGAGCCAAGCGTCCAGCGTGCCGTTGTTCTGCATGCCGTGCATGCCGCGGATCACCAGCGCCAGGTCCAGCGTGCCCTCTTGCGGGAGCTTCGGGTTCTTCCCGTCCACCGTCACGCGCTCGACCTTGCCGAAGAGCTCCGGCGACTTGTCGAGGAACAGCTGCACGCGCTCGGCATAAAACGTGGCGCGCAGGTCCGGCGGCCCCTTCGGATCGCCGTTGGTGATGACGAGCTTGCCCCGCTTGGCCAGCGCGGGCGCCAGGAGCTCCGTGTACCAGCCCTCGCCCGGGCCGTATTCGAGCACCGTCATCGTGGGGGCGAAGCCCATGAATTCGAGCGTCTCGAGCGGATGCCGGTGGCGATCGCGCGCCGCGCTCTCGGGCCGACGGTGCTTGCCGGCGAGCGCCGCCAGGATCGCCGCCTTGCCGGTCGGGTAGCTCTTCTCGGCCAGCGCCCGGGCCTCGGCGGTGAGCTCCGGGGTCCAGCGCGCGAGCTCCGCCTTGTGGTCGGCCAGCATCTTCTCGCGGTCGGCCTCGAGCTTCTGCTTCTCCTCCGCCTTCTTCTTTTCCTCGGCGCTCGGCTCGGGCGCCGGCTTGTCGGCGGCGAGCTCCTCGTTCTGAGCGGTGGGCGCCACCACCGGCTCGATGGGCGCGACGCTGGGCTCTTTGGCCGGGCCGCACGCGGCAAACAGGACGCAGCCCGCGGAAACCAGGATGGACTTCGACATGCGCCCGGACTTAGTGCGTGTCGGCTTCCCCGTCGAGTGCCCGTGGCACACCCGCGTGGCACAAAGCCGGCCGCGTTTGCCGCGGGCCGATGATGAGACGCCGCGGGAGATCCGCCGGGATCTTCGCTTGGCACGTCCCCTGCTCAATCGCCGGGCCATGCGCTGGCTGACTCCCTGTCTCGTGCTCTCGGGTCTCGCTCTCTTTGGCTGCGGCGGTTCCACCACGCAGGACGGCGGCAGCGGCGGCAGCGGCGGGAGCAACGCCGGCGCCGGGGGCAGCGGCGCCGGGGGCAGCGGCGGCTGGAGCGGAGGTGGCTCGTCCGGCTTCGGGGGGTCGGCGGGCAGCGCCGGCAGCGCCGGCTCGGCGGGGGCGCCCGGCTGCTGCGACCCCGGGGCGAAGTACGACTGCGAGACCTATGGCGACTCGCTGATGTGCGTGAAGGGCGTGTGCAAGGAGCCGCCGCCTCCCGGTCTCTGCTGGTCGGACCAGGACTGCGGCGGCTTCGGCTCGATCTGCCAGGGCGGCTTCGTCTGCCCGTGCAACGCGGACTGCGCCGCTGCCGATCAGCTGGGCAAGTGCTCGGTCGTGCCCGGCTGCTGCTCGACGGCCAGCGACTGCCCCCAGAAGCCCAACGCGCCGATGGTGTGCGTCGGCGGGAACTGCGAGATGAAGCCCCCGCCGGGGCAGTGCTGGAGCGACGCGGACTGCGGCAAGGGCACGAGCTGCGGCGGCGCCTGCGTCTGCCCTTGCGGAGCCGTCTGCGCGTGCGGCGGTCAGATGGGCTGGTGCGAAGGCCCACCGCCCCCGCCGCCGTCGTTGTGCTGCAGCTCGCAGTTCGAGTGCGGGCCCGGCGGCGTGTGCGCCGAAGGCGTGTGCAAGCTGTCAATCGCCGGCGCGTGCTGGTCCGACGTCGAGTGCCCCAAGGGGACGAAGTGCACCGGCGCGTCCATCTGCCCGTGCGGGGCGCTCTGCGGGGTGATGGACTCGCCGGGGAAGTGCCTTTGACTGAGCTTCCTAGCGTTTGCTCCGCCCCGCCAAGATCTTCACGAACGAGCGCGTGGCGATCTCGTCGTGCGTGAGGCCGGTGGAGCCGAGCTCGTCGAGGGAGACGGCGCCCGAGCTGAGGCCGCGAAGGAAGTAGTTGATCAGGCCCTGACCGGTGGCGGCGTCGTCGAACATGTCGCCGACCAGCGTGGCCTGCGCCGCCTTGTCGATGAAGTTCTTCAGGCGGTTGGCCGCCGCGTCGAAGCCCTCCAGGAAGAAGGCGTAGGTGGCGGCGTAGCGGACCGGGAGCTGAGCGGGGTGAAGATCCCAGCCCTGGTAGAAGCCGTTCTCGAGCGCGTGCCGGATGTTGTCGCCGGCGAGCTTCCAGGCGGCGTGGACGCTCCGCTCGTTGTCGCGGAGCTGGGCCTCGCTCAGGGTCTCACCCTTGGCCGCGCGGTGCGGCGCGATGGGCATGACCGTGGTCGCGCCGTCCGAGAGCCAGACCCCGGTGTTGGCGAAGGCGACCTTCATCAGGTGCAGCGCGAAGTCGCAGGCGGGGTGGGTGATGGCCTGGTAGGCCGCGGTGATGTTGCAGCTCGCGGTGTAGTCGTAGGTGCCGAAGTGCGCGCTGCGCAGCCGGCCTTCCGCCGCGTGGTGCAAGAGCGGCAGGGTCGAGCGCCCCTCGCGGTCGAGCAGCGACTGGGTGAGCTCGACCATCAGCTCGATCTGGAGCGACCCCGGCGCGAGCCCGGTGCGCTTCTCGATCCGCTCGAGCAGGCGCACCAGCGTCGTGACCTGCTCGGGGATCGGCACCTTCGGCAGCGTGACCACGAAGCCGTCGGGGAGTCCGCCCGCTTCCTTCACCAGGGTGGAGATGAACAGATCGAGGGTGCGGACCGAGCGGCGCTTGAGCTCGTCGTTGAGCGGCTTGACGCGCACGCCGATGAACGGGGGCAACGTGCCCGCCTTCATGCCCCGCGCCAGCTCCGTCGCGGCGCCGACCGCGGTCGCGTCCTCCTCGGCCTCGGGCCGGTTGCCGTAGCCGTCCTCGAAGTCGATGCGGAAGTCCTCGACGGCCTCGGTCTCGAGCTTCTTCCTCACGCGCCGGTGGATGGTGTTCGCGAAGTCGTCGCTGGCGGTGAGCCCCAGCGCGCGCGTCAGCGCTGGGCCGTCCTTGGCGTAGGTGTCGAGCGCGCGCACCGCGAGCTCGCCCAGCTTCTTGGTGGTGTCCGCCTTGAACAGATGAGCGCCGCCGTACACGGTGTGGATGGGCTGGCGGTCGGGGCGGTCCCCCGGGTAGTCGTGCGCGAAGCGCTGGTTCGCGGCGGCGAGGGCGTCGAGGGCGTCTTTGGCTTCGTCGTACAGCGTGCTCATGCGTCGGATCTCCGGGGCGCATCGATAGGACGAACGCGTTGCCCAGGCAACCCGGCTTCAGTCCTGTAGGCCGGAGTCGGCCGGAGTTGGCGAAGTGGATCTTCGTCATTTGCAGGGCGAAGTCACACCCGGGGTTGGCTCGACGGGCAGCGACTGGACCGATTGCCGACACTCAGTGGTGACCTGAAGCGGCGTCGTTGATGCCGAGAACACCTACATTGACCGAGGGCTAACTTCGTGGAGAATCGACAACGATGGGGGCGCGCTTGCGCTTCCGTTGGAGGGAGCCATGCATGAGCCGCAGAGCCGCAGAGCCGCAGAGCCGCAGAGCCGCAGAGCCGCAGAGCCGCAGAGCCGCAGAGCCGCAGAGCCGCAGCATGGACGATGGATCCTCGCCGCCGTCATCGTTCTGATGGTGGCGCTCGCGCCTTCTCGTGCTCTCGGCCAGATCAACGTCGCGCTGAGTTACTGCGCGCCTGATCTCGGCCACGGCTGCGACGGCCAGAGTCCCAGCAACTGCCCGCAGTTGCTCAAGGGCTACAAGGGCACCGGCACGGCGAACAGCCCGAGCGCGCGCAAGCTCAGGGTCGTCCTCGCGTACTACGTCGGCGCGACCGCGAACAAGGCCGCGGAAATCGCGGGGACCGATCGAATCGAGATCTGCCGCGTCAAGTCGATCAACGAGGTCGAGTGTCCGGGGGTGGTGCCTTGGCTCGTCTACGACAAGAACGTGCCGGGGACGAGCATCAATCCGAACACCGTAGCCCAGGGCTTCACGCTCGCGGGGCCTCAGCCGGCTCGTCTGATCCCCATCGACTGGGCGAGCCCGGCCGAGGCGGAGACTCACCTGATGGTGAGAGTGAATAGCGGTGGCACCGTCCTTGGCGACGTCGGGGCTCACGGAGTGTGCGCGAGCTGGAGGCAGCTCGCCGCCGACCCACCGGGCGGCAGGTTCCACGTATTCGGCGTGAGCCCGACGACTCTGCCCTTTCTCCACGCCTGCACGGAGGGGTCGAAGCTCGATTGGAGGGGAGGGCTCCTGGGACACGTTCCGCAGCGCAACGCGTGCTTGTCGCCGGAGGTAGCTGACTACGTGCGACTTGCATTCCGTGCCATTGATGACGCACAACGGACCCAGATCCAGCGTGGGCTACTCGTACCCGATCTGAGCTCGCCAGTGGCACCGCTCCCCACCGCCGCCAAGGCCGCCTGGTTCAACGGCCGCGACGCTGCTGGCGTGGCGTTGCCTACGCGATTGCTGCTCGGACCGAACCCGGCGGGTGGACAGTTCGATTGGGGCGCGCTCCGCATCAATGTCGATGCCATCCGCAACATCCAGCCGGGGCTCTTGCCGCACCAGTCCCTCACGGGAGCGGCGATTGACGCGCTGGACCTCAGCACCCACGAGTACTTCCACGCCCTGCAGGTCGCGTGGGGGCGAGAGGTCCCGACCAGCAACGTCCACATCAACGGCTTCATCAGCGAGGGGCTCACCTCGTCCGTCGAGCACAACCTCTGCCTCGCCGGCTTCCCCGGCGCGAGTGGCTACCCGGCGACGGACGTCCGCCGTACCTGTGTCTCGGCGGGGAAACTGGAGACGAAGCCGAAAACCCGGGGGCCTTACACCAGCGACGAGCTGTTCACGATCCCCGCGCTGGACGTGCTGAAACGCGAGTACGAGTCGGCGCTGTTCTGGCGGTACTTGCAGGAACAGTTCTCATACACGGTGGGGCAGCCTCCTCATCCGTCGGGACCCCCCTCTGGAATCGAGCGCAAGACCTCGACGCTCGACCAGCGCTCATCTGACGAAGGTATCGATCTGGTCGGCCAGATGTTCCTCGGGTTCGCGGAGTCGGTCTCCGCCAAGCTCTCGACCCCCACGGCCATCAACAAGGTGCTCACCAGTCTCCTGGGCCGGAGCCTGGGCGATGCCATGTTCGACTTCCACACCGCGCTGGTGCTCAAGGAGTACACGGACACCGACCCGCGCTGGCGCTTCGAGTGGACGCACGGCTACGGGTTCCACAGCGCCATCCCGCTCTCGGACGGCAAGCCGTTCGTGATCGGTCCGCAGCTCACCAACAACACCTGCGACGTTGCCCTCAACGACCCCTGCGACAATTTGCCGCGAGCGTTCCGAATCATCGACACCTGGCAGCCCGGGCCGACGAAGAAGGAGCTCCCGGCGGGTGCCGGCGTCTCGAGCGTTCAGCCGGCCGGCGTCGGAGCGCGCGGTGCCGCGTTCCTGTCGGTGCGACCTGCGCCGGGTTGGGTCGGCAAGAAGCTCTACTTCCGGGCGGAGGTGCTCCCGGAGTCCAACGGGCCTCGCATCCGGGTGTTTCGAATCGACCGCCAGTCGTCCACCCAGCTCGTCCCCAAGCCGGTTTGTCAGCTCGGATCGGACGGCGAGTGTCCAGGGGTGCAGCTCTCGACCGGCTCGCTCTTCTTCGGCGTCCCGGTGACGGTCGGGGCGAGCACGGAGGAAGTCGTCGTGGTGGTCAGCGGCGGCTGGGGTCCGTCGAACTTCACCTGGTCGTTCGGCCCGGTCTCGGAGCAGCTCGCCATCGTCGATCCCGTTCAGGCGACTCCGGCGTTCGCGGGCAACAAGTTCGCGCGCAAGAAGTTCCTGGTGAAGCTGAGCTACCGCGATGCGGAGAACCACCCCATCCCGCTGCAGAACGTGTCCCCCGAGGACTATGACGTCAGCGTGCCCAACTGCGCGGCGGCTGGCACGACGGGCTGCAAGCTGGAGCCGTGGGTGGACTTCTACCCGTTTCCGCTGACGGGCGGGAACGTGCTGATGGTCACGTCGCTGCCGGCGGCGTTCTACCCGGCAGTCGCGAGCGATCTGGACCTCCAGGTATCCATCAACGGCACCAAGGCGTCGGCGCCCGGAGCGATCAAGATCGGGCTCGGGTCGGAGGCCGTCGTGTTGGCCCTCGACCGGAGCGGCAGCATGCTGGGCGATCGACTCGAAGCGGCCAAGGTCGCTGCACAGGTTCTGGTCGACTCCTTCGCCCCTGCGAGCGGATTCCCGACCACTTCCGCGGGCGTCGTCACGTACGGGAACGACGCCACCACGCTGCCGATCGGGCCGAGTGGCATGGAGTTCGTCGGGGTCGGCAACGTGGCCGCGATCAAGTCGGAGATCGGGAAGGTCTCCGCATTTGGCGCGACCAGCATCGGCGACGGGCTGCTCGAGGCGCAGTCCCTGTTGGCGCTCCGCTACGACCCGCCCGCGACGCTGACCGCGGACCGCCATCTGATCGTCGTGCTGTCTGACGGCAAGAACTCCGCCGCCGCCGATCCAGCTGCATACTACCTCGCAGCCCAACCACCCGCGGGCGACGGCAACGGTCCGTGGCCGAGTCTCCCCCTGGGCAGGAAGCCGCGCGGCGGAGTGCCCGGCCTCCGGCTCCCCGTCGTTTCGAGCATCGCCTTCGGACAGGACGCCGACCTCTCGGAGCTCGATCACCTGGCGCGGCTCACCGACGGTACCCTGGTGTACGCGCCGAATCCGCCGACGTCGCTCGCGCTCGCGACCCTCGATGTCTCCGACGCGATGCTCTCGGCCTACGGAACCAGCTCCCGTTTCGAGCGGGTCGTGTCGCGGCGCGCGGTTGGCGGGGCGGCTCCCGTTGTCTTTCCCGTCGATGCTGGCGCGCACGAGCTGCGGGTGACCGTCGTCTCGACGGAGGCCGAGGTCGCAAAAGGCAAGCTCGTCTCGCCGTCAGGCAACGAGTACGTGCCACTGCTGGTGAACGCCGCCGAATCCACGGCGACCTACCGTGTCCCAGATCCGGAAGCAGGGTCGTGGATGGCCTTCACTCGACCGGGGGCGGAGACGTCGGAGCCGAACGTGCTGGTCGAAGCCAGCCTCGACTCCGAGGCGCAGATGTTCGCGACCGTGGACGTGGCAGACGTCTTGCCTCTTGGTGACGCGGGCGGCGCGGGTGAGCTCACCGCATGGGTGGGCTTGGACGTGGCGCTGCGCGCCGTGGTCATCGACCAAGCGCCCCTCACTCGCTGTGTCGTCGACGCGACGGTGACGCTCCCCGACGAGGTGACGCGTGTCGCGCTGCGTCTCCACGACGACGGCAAGCACGAAGATGGCCGCGCCGGAGACGGCATCTTCGGGGTGCCGTTCCACCAGACCAGCCTCCCGGGCATGTACGCGGTTCGGCTCTTCGCCACCTGCGCAGTGGAGCCGGGCGACGCTCGAGTCGTTCGAGAGCGGCAGCAGGCGTTCGTGCTGGCGCGGCTGCCGGATCTCGACGCCGACGGCCTCCCGGATCGCTGGCAGCTCCGCTACGGGCCAGCGGTGGAAGCGGACTCGGACGTGGACCGGGATGGCCTGACAGCGGCCGGCGAGTTCCAGGCCGCAACGAACCCGCTCCTCAGCGACACTGACGGCGGCGGTGAAGCGGATGGGTCCGAGGTCGCAGCGGGCAGGGATCCGCGCGATCCGTCCGACGACGCGATTGACTCGCCGGTCGTTGACCCACGAGCAGGGAACGGGGTGGTGTTCCTTCCCGCGGGCATGGGCGCGGCGGAGACCGCCCTGACCGTCGAGCGTGCCGGGGACGAGCGTGGCCCCTTCGTTCCGGTCCTTGGCGCTCGAGATGGAGAGTCGCCGTTCGTGGTGGTCCCCGCGCCGAACGGTCAGCGCGTCTGCTATCGCATGCGCGCCGAGCGTGGACCCGTGATCAGCGGCTGGTCGGACGTCGAGTGCGCGACGCCCAACGTCGATCCGGTCCCGCCGGTCGTGCGCGTCACGAGCGGCCGGGTAGTGTCTCGAACCCGCGACGTGAGCCTGGAGCTCGAGCTCGAGGATCCCAGCTCGGCTACCCACGTCCACCCGACCGTCGAGCTCGGAACCGTGGTCTCCGGCGTGGTCGAGCTGCGCTACTCGTTCGCCGGCACGCCCATCGACAGCGTGGCGTGGCAACCGGCGGTAGCCCACTTGGACCTCCGCCTACCAGACGTCCCGGCAGGAGAGATCCACGTGCAAGCGCGCGACCTCGCCGGAAACGTCAGCAAGGTAGTGAGGATCGGGTTCCGCCGCTTGCTCGACAGCCGCGTCGATCGGGCGATCGCCGACGAGGAACGCGCCGAAGACCAGCTCGATGCCGGCGATCTTGCTGCAGCCAAGGCAGAGATCGTGGCCTCGCTGCTGAAGCTCGACGAAGCCGTGTTGGCCTCCCTCGCGCGGCTGTCCCAGTCGAAAGGCGCGAACCTGGACGAGGTGCACGTGCTCACGAGACTGGTGAAGGTGAAGACGCTGAAGCTGACCTGTGTCGCGCTGCTGAAGGCAAAGACCCTTCACCTCGCCAACCAGCGACTCCAGGAGGCGCTCGCCCTCGAGCTCGAGCTCGCCGAGTTTGCCGAGGAGCGGGGGCTGCCGCTGTGAGACGTTGGGCGTGTCTCGGCACCGCAACCGCGCTCGCGTGCCTGAGCTGCGGCGAATCGGCCGACAGTAACGGCGATGGCGGAACCGGCGGCGCGCCGCCGAGTTGCTTCGATCTGGTGTTGACACCGGCGGTGCTGGGTGAGCCTGGCCGTTGGCACTGGGTTTCGGACGCGCTCCCTGCCGCGCTCTTCTCCAGCCCCGGCGGCCTGAGCGTCGCATGGGTCGCGTATCGCTTCCAGCCGGAAGGGAAGACAGGCAAGTATACCTCGGAAGCGACGGAGCAACTCGTACTCACGACCGTCGCTCCCGACGGTGCCGTATCGCATGAGACCTACGCGCTGCTGCCTGACAGCGCCCTGTTCCCCGAGGGCGAGATCAGCTCGGTCGCCGCGAGTCCCGACGGAACACTCGCGGTGGGATACGGGTTCCGAGAGGCAGGGATCTGGCGTCAAGAGGTAGCCTTGCTTCGAGCTGGTGAGGGCGAGCCCTTCGCGCGCGTGAAACTCCCGACCGCAAGCGCGGCAGACGACGTGGGCTTCCAAACGCACGCCGCCTGGGATGGCGAAGCGTTCGCGATGCACGCCTACGGCATCCCGCCGCAGTTCAGCCTGTTCGTGGCGAGGGTCAGCGCCGAAGGAGAGCTGCTCCTGCCGTTCACGCGCTACGGCGAGACCGTCAACGTCGGCTACGGCCCGCTGGGGCACAAGACGGCCACCAGCCCGGAGAGCGGGCGCACATTCGTCTTCGATGACTTCGCGCTCCTGAGTGGACACCTGCGAGACGGGGCACGGATCCCCGGGACCGACGGCGGCCCGAAGGCCATCGTTGCCGCGAACGTCACATGGCCGCCTTCAGAAGCGCTGGCCGTCGCTGCGCACGCTGCCGGGGGGTGGGCGTCGTGGTTCGTGTCACCTGGGGCTCTGTCTCCATTCGTACCGGTGCAGCCCCTCGATTTGGATGGGAACCCGGCGGGCCCCGCCCTCGTGATTCCTGCGAAACCGAACCCCACCGAGAGCGTCATGGGCATGGCCCTCCTGCCTCTCGGCGATGCGCTGACGGTTTTCATGGCGACACAGGTCGACATCCATCGCTTCGACTTCGACGGATCGGGCGTCGGCAAACCCGTTGGACTACTCGGAGGCGCCGACCAGGGTGACATCGACATCCGCCAGATGGCCGCCGTCCGCTGGAACGGCGAGATCTGGCTCGCCTACCACCAGGCCTCGTACGCGATCCACGTCCGTCTGGTGAAGGCCACGCCAGGATGCGTGTACGTCGCCAAGCCGCCCGGCTTGCCCGACGGGACCTGAGCCAGCGCGCGGCAGCCCCTCACGAACGAGCGGGCGGCGCATCGATAGGACGAACGCGTTGCCCCGGCAACCCGGCTTCAGCTCGGGTCCTTGCAGCAGCGAAAGCTGACGAAGTAATAAGTGAACTCCGGCTCGTGGCTGGTCGTCACCGGCCGGCAAGCGTTGCGTACGTGGCCCCAGGCGCCGCCCTTGAGCGCGGAGAAGCGGCCCTTCTCTTCGGGTCGGTCGCGGTCGGCGAGCACCCACTCGTCCACGTTGCCGGTCAGGTCGAAGACGCCGAAGTCGCTGACGCAGCCGGGCTTCGACCCGCTGGGCACGCTCTGGTCGAGGCGCGCGAGCTCGGCGTCACGCACGCCGGGATCGGCGGAGTAGATCTTCTTCAGGCTGGGGTTCACCCAGGGGTTGTCGATGTTGCATTTCTCCGCCGAGCGCTCCCAGCCGTAGGGGAAGGGCTTCTCGCCGGGGCCCTCGCAGGCCGCCGTCCACTCGCTCTCGTAACACAGGCGCTTGCCCTTCGCGGCGCACAGCCCGCTCGCGTCGTAGAAGCTGACCATCACCGGCGGGTGCGCGTCCTTCTCGTTCGGGTACTCGTAGCGGTCGATGCAGAAGTCGAGGGCGAGCCGGGGGCCTCGACACTCGGTGCTGCCGGGCTCGAAGCGATGGCAGAGCGTGATGTGGTTCGCTTTGTCGTATTCGCTCTTCAGGCAGCGCCGCTCGACCTTGGTGCAGAAGCTCTGCGCGACGTGTTGCATGTCGGCGGGGCAGCGCGTGGTCGCGGCAGTGGACGAATCGGGGACCGATGCGTCCGCCGTCGCGGTTGGCGCGGACGCGTCCGGTGGCGGCGGCGGAGCGCCGGGTCCGACCAGCGCCGGCTCGGGCTCGCTCGGCGGCGGGTGAGCCGTCGCGCAGGCCCAACAGGCGAGGCCGAGGAGCGCCAGGGAAGCCGTGCGGAGCACGCCGCGGAGCCTAGTCCAAAACCTTCGCGTCGCCCGCGCCGCCGTCTGTTGCGCCCTCCGCCTTCGGCGCGTCGAGCACCACCAGCGGGGTGATGCGCTTGAGGCCGCGCACGCCCAGACCGCGCACGCGCAAGAGATCGCTCACGCGCCGGAAGCGCTTCAGCCGCCCCCGCAGCTCGACGATGGCCCCGGCGCGCCGCTTGCCGACCCCCGGCAGGCGGCGCAGATCCTCGACCTCCGCCAGGTTCAGGATCACCTTGCCGTCGGCCGTGAGCGCCTGGCTCGGGCCGCGGCCGCCGTCTCGCGCCGCCGCGCCGCCGGTGCTCGCTCGCTCCGGCGGCGCTTGCTCCTCGCTGCCGAGCCAAGCGCCGCTGGGCTCCGGCGCGGCGCCGCGGGCGACGGCCACCCCGCCGTTGCCCAGCACCATCGACGCTGCACCGATGCCGGCGAGCCCGGTGAGCAAGGCCGCGATGCCGGCGACCTTGAGCACGACCGGCAACCAGGGGCTCCGCGCGCTCGGCTCTGCTCCTGTTTCCGGGGTCGTCATGGCGTTCACCCGATCTCGGCGACGGCGTCGGGCGCCGGCTGACCGTTCCGGCCGCTGAGCAGCGTCAGGTTGCCGTCGCGCGGGACCTGATCGCGGATCTGCAGCTCCCCGGTGACGGGCACCGCTTCCAGCTTGATGTTGATGGACCCGTCGCGGTTGACGAACCCGACGCCGATGCGCGTCCAGTGGTTCTTGCCGTTGCGCTGCGTGATGACATAGGCGACCTTCATCTTGGACTCGTTCATGGGGCTATCCTCCGGGGCCGCGGCGACGTGCCGTGCGCCCACGCGCGGGGGGATTGCGAGCGCCGTGCCAGCGTCGGACACCCGGAAAAACCGGGAGAAACGCGCAGCGCAGGCTGGCGAAGCGCCGCTTCGCCAGTGGCGATCGCCATGTGCCATGATGCCGGCCCGATGGTGACGCCGCGCGGACAGCGAGAGCTCGAGCGCACGGCGAGCTGGCGCTCCGTGCGCTCCGGGCTCGGCTGGCTCATCGGTCTGTGGCTGGTGCTGACCCTCGCCGGCGTCGGCGTGCAGCTCCAGTCGATGCGGCTCGCGCCGGCGGTCGCCGCGAAGGACCCCGGCGCCCTGGTCGTGATGACGATGGTCTCGATGGGCTACCAGGCCTTCTACTTCCTGGTCTCCCTCGGGTTGGTGGTGGCGCTCCTGCGCGTGACGCGCGTGCCGCCGGCGACGGGCGCCGTCACCCCGGCGCTGGTGGCCACGGCGTCGTTCGTGCTGGTCGGCCTGCTGAGCTTCGCGCTGCTGTTCGGCCTGGGCGGCGGCTCCTCCGAGGGGATCTCCGGCAAGCAGATGTGGGTGCTGGTCGCGGCAGCGCGCGCCGCCGGGCTCACGGCGTTGATCTTGGCGCTCACGCGCATGTCGAGCTTCCTCGGCGCGCGCGTCCCGCAGGCCGTGACCGGCGCCGCCTTCGCTTTCGTTGCCGTCGACACCGGCGTCCCGCTCTACCGGCTGCTCGCCTCCGCGGCGGACGCGCAGCCCTCGGGCCAGCGAGCCTTCCTCCTGGTCATCCAGATCGCGCTGGCCGCGCTGGTGATCGACTTCTCTCGCCGGGTCCGCCGCGCAGCCGCCAGCTTGGCGAGCGCCGAGCTCGAGGCGCCACCCGAGCCCGAGCCGGAGGACGAGGACGACGAGGAGGAAGCCGAAGACGAGCCCCCGCCCAGCGAGCGAAAGGCCGCGCCCCAGGCGGCGCCGCCGCCGTCGGGCGTCGCGCAGAACCTGGTGGCGCTCCTGGTCTTCTCGATGCTGGCGCTGTTTCCACTCTGGGACGCCGTGACGCAGGCCCAGTCCGTCGGCGCGCTCACCGACGCGGTGCGCGGCGCGCCGGGCACCGAGACCCCGAGCACGACGCTGCTGTTCGGCGCGGGCGCCGTGTTCGCCGCGCTGCTGGTGCGCAAGCTCGTCGCCACCTCACCCTACGGCGCCCGGGGCGTGTTCGCGCTCGCGCTGCTCGTCGCGTTTGCCTACGCGGCGCCGCGCGCGTACGACGCCGCGCTCTGGCGCTCGCACCAGGTGGACTCGTGGCCCGTGTGCGAGACCGGGCTCGACGTCGAGGGCAACCTGCCGAACGTGGAGAGCATCTATCGCGGCCCCTACGACGGACCGCGCTTGCCCACCGGCGAGCCTTGCACTCTCGCCGCCGAGCGCCGCGACCAGCACGGCATCAACGCACCGCGGGGCGAGTTCAGCGACGGCATCGTGCAGATCGGCACGCGCTTCCCCGACGACCGCCGGCGCGTGCTTTGGGGGGCGCTGGGCTGGCTGCTCGTGAGCGGCCTCGCGGCGACGCTGATCTGGCGTGCCGCCGCGGCGCCGCGGCCGGCGCTCGAGAAGGATCGCCGCGACGTCGATGAGCCCGTGTCCGAGACGAGCCCCGAAGACGACGGTCGCTAGTTTGCGGGACCTCGAACCGCGTGTTACCCGAGAAGGCATGACCTCGGTATCCCGCCGCTCTCTGCTCGCCGGCGCGGCCGCTGCCGCTGCCGCCACCACGACGCTGGGCAAGGTCGCCTTCGCCCAGGAGCCCTCGCCGCTGGTCGCCAAGACGCCGAAGAGCTTCGTGGCCCTCGACGTGCCCGGCAAGGTCGTGAAGGTCAGCGCCAAGGGCGACTTCAAGGCGACCATGCAGCCGAACCTGCTCTGGCCGAAGGCCGACGTCGCCAAGCGCCTGCTCGAGAAGGCGATGATGGAGCTCACCGGCGCCTCGAACCTGGTCGAGGCGATGAAGAAGTTCATCAGCAAGGACGACGTCGTCGCCATCAAGCCCAACGGCATCGCCGGTCAGAAGGGCGCGACCATGGCGGTGAACTTCGAGCTCATCTTGCCGGTGGTCGAGGCCGTCATCGCCCTGGGTGTGCCGCCGGACAAGGTGATGGTCTTCGAGCAGTACCCGTCTTACTTGTCGGGCTGTCGGGTCAACGTGCGGCAGTTCAAGCTCCCCGCAGGCGTGCGCACCGCGACGCACAACAACAACGACCACCCGATGCCGGAGATCAAGGTCTACCAGGGCGTCGGCACGAAATACTGCAAGCAGCTGCTCGAGGCCACGGCCGTCATCGACATGACTCAGATCAAAGATCACTCGATCTGCGGCTACACCGGCACGCTCAAGAACATCACCCACGGCACCATCAACAACCCCCACCATCACCACGCCCACCAGGCGAGCCCCCAGATCGCGATGCTCTACAACCATCCGATCGTGACCAGCCGCGTGCGGCTGCACATCACCGACGCCTTCAAGGTCACCTACGACAAGGGCCCGCTGGACAAGGATCCGAACACCCGGCTGCTCCAGGGCTCGGTCTACGTGGCGACCGATCCGGTGGCGATGGACACCGTGGGCTGGCAGCTCGTGGACGCGCTGCGCAAGGAAAAGAACCTGAAGAGCCTGAAGGACAGCAAGCGCGAGCCCCGCTACATCCGCACGGCGGGTGAGCTCGGGCTCGGCGTGGCCGATCCGAACGCAATCCGCCTCAAGACCTTCGAGGTCTGACCGGGCTGGACGGCTCGGGCCGGTTCGCGCGATCCTTCGTCCCATGCGGCTCTGGGTCGTGCTCCTCGCGGTCGCCTGTCAGGGCCCACCTGCTGCGAAGCCGGAGCCGGTCGAGGCGAGCGCCGCGCCCATCGTGTCGAGCGCGCCGGCCCTGACGAACGCGCCGCCCGTCGACGCCGCCCCGGCCGAGGAGGAGGCGGCGAGCCCCGAGGACGCGGCGCCGCCCGACGACGCGGGCGCGCGCGACGCGCGCCTGAAGACCTGCTGCTCGCGCTTCGGCCCCTACGCCACCGGTTACGTCGCCGATCGCGGGCCGAACCTGAACCACGTCGAGGCCAAGTGCATCGCGCTCTGGAAGAGCGGCAAGACCCTGGCGGAAGCCGAGCCGGAGCTCAGGAAGATGGCCCAGAAGGAGCGCTGGCCGCTGGACAAGCTGTGCCAGGCCGGGCCGTAGTTGGCGCCCGCCGGCGGCCGGTCCATCATTGTCTCTGGTGGCCCGTCCAACCCGCATGGCCCGCGCGCTCGTCTTCGTCGCTGCGCTCCTCGGCGTCGGCTGCGGGTCCACGGGCGCGCCCAGCCAGCCCCCGGGCGTCCCGCCGCGGCCGAACACGGTGACCGTCGCCGAGCCCGGCGGTGACGCCCACGACCCGCACTGGGCCGCCCTCGAGCGTCAGGTGACGGAGCCCTGGGGCGAGCGCGACGACAAGGACAACCAGCTCCTGGTGCCGCTGCCCGACACGCCCAAGTGGAAGCGCGTGCGCTACTGGGGCGTGGATCACTTCCTGGGCTTCCGCTACGGCGACGATCACCACGTGATCGCGCTGGCCTTCGTGCACGACGTCGAGCCGGGCGTGCCGACCGACAGCAAGACCTGCATCCGGCGCTTCGAGTCCTGGGCCCGCACCCAGTCGAAGTCCTTCGAGCCCAAGCTCGACGCCATCGGCGAGCGCAGCGCCAAGTGGCGCGACAAGCCTCTGAGCATCCATTTCGTGGACGGCTACGCCGACGTGGGCTTCTCGCGCCGGGAGTTCTCCGCCGCCTGGGCGGCCTATCCGGCCTACCCGGACGCCTGCCTGATCTACGCCGTCGCCGTGCCCTGGCGCGATCAGCCGGAGCAGGCCCGCAAGGTGCGCGATCGCTTCTTGACCGAGGCCTTCGAGCGGGTGAACCCGCTCACGCCCGCGAAGGCCGTGCGGAAGTAAGGCGCACCTCTGCCACGTGCGCGCTGAGCTGCGAAGCCCGGCGCGTCGAGCCAGAGCCCGTCAGTGTGCGACCCAATCCCCGCGCCTGCGCTCGCGGAAACGACGGTCCGCGGACATCGTAGCGGGTACAGTCGAGCTGTTCGGCGTGGGCTGACCGCCGAAAAGACTCGAGCCCGCGACGCTCGGCGCCGCGGGCTCGGAAGATGGGCGCGCTGACGTTCAGCCGTCGCGGGTCAGCATCGACTGCGCGATGCTGATCGACTTCTGCGCCTCGGTGATGATCGAATTGACCACCGTGGGCAGCTCCGGCGGGCCGGGGTTCGGGATGTTGGGCTTGATGCGCTCGAGCCGGGCGGTCACTTTCTGCTGGATGGCCAGCACCTTGTTCAGACGGCGGATGATCCCGGGGCCGTCGGTGGCGGTCTCGTCGCGGTCGTCGATGTCTACGTCGGTGGGCATGCTCGCTTCCTCTCGCACCGGCCACGCGCCGTCCTCGCGGGCGCCGGTGCTCCCTCGTTGAGCTGGACGGGCCGCAAGTCGAGCCGGAGGCGGAGCGAAACGCAAGTGAGAAGCGTCACGACCGCTCGGTCGCCATCCTCGAGCTCGACTCGGGCGCGAGAGTCAGCACCAGTCGCAGCCCGATCCAGGCGCCGTGTTGCCGAACGGCCTGGGTGTAGCGCATGGGTGAGGTTGCGGTCGCGGTGGACCAGCTTCCCCCCCGCCAGACCACCACGCGGTAGTCCACGTTGCCACTGTCTGCTTCGGTCAAACCCGGCGGCGGAAGCCCGTCCGCGGCCGTCTCGGTCCAGTCGCCGACGCCGCCGCACAGGTCGCGCACGCCGCACGGCGACTCGTCCCGCAAGAACGCGCCCACCGGCTCTGGGTGCGGCGGTCCGTTCCTCGACTCCCTCAATTTCGCGAACGCCGTGTCCAGCTTCATGCCCATCGAGAACGGCCGGCCGTCCGCACCCCGCATGGCCTTCTCCCACTCGCTGTCGGTTGGCAGCCGATACGGCCGGCCCGTGCGCCTCGCCAACCAGGTCGCGTACGCGCGCGCCGCGTTCCAGCGGATCCCCACCACCGGAAGGTCGAGCTCCCGGCCTGGCGGCAGGTACCTGCGCGCGTCTCCCGACACCCAGAGCTCCGTGTTCCAGCTCCGCGTCTCCGCCGACCACGCCTCGATGCCGTCGATGATCGGCACGCGCAGCTTCCGCTCCTCCGCGTCGAGCTCGTTCAAGTACTCCCCGTACTCCCGCAGCGTCACCGGGAAGCGCCCGATGGCGAAGTCCGGCAGCTCCAGCTGCTCGAGCTTCGCGCCGGTGCCACCCAGAAACGGCCCCCCCGGCACCAGCACCATCCCCTCCGGGATCTCTCCCGGCTCGGGCACGCGCAGGTCGAGCAGGTGGCGCTCTGCGCGCCGGATGAGCAGCGGGTACCGGACCTCTCGCCCGCCGAGGGTAGCCGTGACCAGGTACGACCCAGCGGGAAACAGGCCTGCGTTCACCGGTGCGCAGCCGAGCTCGCGCCCGTCGGTGAGCACCAGCAGCGGGCCGCGCCGCGTGTAGCGCGCGATGCTGAGCTCCGCCCCCGCGGGCCGCGACACGATCTCGAGCTCACCCTGGTTCGCGAGCTGGGCGGCCAGCTCGCCGTCGTCGTAGGCGCGCGCGAGATCCAGGTACTGCGCCATGCGTTGCTCGTCGCCGGCCTCCTCGGCCTCGAGGAACTGATGCCAGTAGAGCTGGGAGAGGCCGAGACGGGCCGGCCCGTGATCGCTCACTCGCCCGAGCGCGCTGGTGAACGCGGCGCTGGTGCGCGCGCGCTCCCGCGCCGCTTCGGCGCGCAGCTCGCGCGCCCGGGTGGCGAGATCCCACGCCGGCTGCTTCGTCTCGGCGTCGTGCCAGGGCTTGGCGTCTGCCAGGAGCGCCTCGGCCCGCTCCTCGAGCTCCCGCGCTTCCCGGCTCAGGGCCTCGAACCGCGCCCGGGCGGCGTTGCCCTCCTCGGCGTACGCCTGGGCCTCGCGCTCGCGCTCGACGCGGGTGCGCTCGGCGTCCAGGTAGTCGTCCACGGCGTTCGCCAGCACGCGCGCCCGCCCGGGCCGGCCGGTGCGCGTCGGCGCCAGGCAGGCCAGCGTGAGGTCATCGAAGAAGCTCGTCACGCCGGAGCCCGGCTCGACCTGGCTGGGCGGCTTTTCCAGCTGCTTCTGGCGGCGGCTCATCACGCCGCGGATGCTCTCGTCGTGGAAGGGCCGCTGGCCGCACAGGATCTCGTACAGGATCACCCCGAGCGCGAACACGTCGGTGCGCGCGTCGAGCTCCTCG
This sequence comes from Polyangiaceae bacterium, assembly GCA_015075635.1. Lineage (NCBI taxonomy): Bacteria > Pseudomonadati > Myxococcota > Polyangiales > Polyangiaceae > Polyangiaceae bacterium. Next base: position 2,582,086 of record JABTUA010000002.1, on the reverse strand, counting down.
CCCAGCAGCTGCTCCGGCGGCATGTACGCCGGCGTTCCGGCGATGTTGGGCCCGTAACCGCTGCGGCGCACGTCGCTGCCCTCGATCAGGTGGGCGATGCCCCAGTCCACCACGTAGACCTCGCCGAACTCGCCGACCGCGATGTTGTCGGGCTTCAGATCGCGGTGCACCACGCCGCGGCTGTGGGCGTAGTCCACCGCCAGGCACACCTGGCGAAAGATGCCGAGCAGCTGCGCCAGCGGGACGCGATCGCGGTTCGTGCCGTTGTTGTCTTCGAGAACCTCGCGCAGCGAGCGGCCGCGCACCACGCGCATGGTGTAGAAGGGGCGGCCGTCGTCCGCGGCGTCCAGGTCGTACACCGGCACGATCGACGGGTGCTCGAGCTGCGCGCAGGTCTGCGCCTCCGACACCAGCATCGTCGCGTGATCCGAGTCCGCCACGCGCAAGAGACGCTTCTGCGCCACCGGCCGCCCGAGCACGCGGTCGAAGACCTCGTCCACGCGGCCCATGCCGCCTTTGCCGAGCTCGCCGAGCAGCTCGTAGCGCACCGTTCCGGCAGACTTCGGCAGAGCCGCGGGCGGCGCCGACGAGGCGTCCACGGTCAGCACCTGGTGCACCGAAGGGCGCGGTCCGCTCTCGGCTCCGGCGTCGAGGGTGACCGCGTCGCCGGCCGGCAAGGTCGCCACCCGATCGCGGAGCAGCGTGCGCGCGACGTCCGCCGGGGCGAGCGCCCGGCGATTCCCCTCGGGACCCTCTGGCATGCGGCCGGAGGCTAGCTCGCGCCGAGACTGCACGGCAATGCGCGCCGCCGGCACCGGCTCAGTCGCCGCCCCGCGCCATGGCCAGGTAGCGGTCGATGCGGCTCTGGACCTGCGGCTCGACCTGCCGAAACGCCAGCCCCGCGCCCATCGGGTGCGCGTACACGACGCGGGCCGAGAGCGTGACCGGAGGGTCCTCGTGCTCCAGGCGAAACGACAGCTCGAGCTCGTCGCCGACGTTCAGGGTCGCCAGCGTCTCGATGAAGATGCCGCGGGAGCTCAGATCGGAGCTGCGGCAGGCGCCCAGGTCCGCGACCTGGACGTCGCGGATGAACGACACGCGCTCCTCGGTTCGCGTCGGCGGGCCAGCCGCCGGCGGCGGCTGGAGCGACGGCCGCGCTCGGTTCTTCATGTACCAGACCAGGGCCTCGGTGGCGGTGCGGGCGTTCTTGAGCTGCTGCTCGCTGGCGCCGGTCTGCTCGGCGCGGCGCAAGAAAGCGTCCACCTCTTCGACGCCGAAGTGCTCGGGCGGAACCCCTGGGAAGGCGGCCAAGAACTGCCGTGCGATCTGCTGGTAGGCCGCCACGAAGGGCTCCGGCATGGCGCGCGAGCGGACGAAGGCGACGAACTCCGCGACCAGCGCTTCCATCACAGCTCCGCGACGATGCGCGCCAGCGCGTAGATCACCAGCGCGGTGACCCAGATCGCGGCCCGGCGCTTCATCCCGGCCTCCATTCCCCAGTAGGGCGCCAGCGGCGGGACCAGGAACGCGACCGGGCCCCGCCAGCGCGGCCGGGCGAGCGCCAGCCCGAACGCCAGGGCGACGTGCGCCGTCACCAGGGCGGCGAAGGAGACCACGAGCGCGATCAGGACCACGGCGTCCACGACCCTTTCGAGCCTAGCCGAAATCCCCCGCGGCCCCATGTTTCCCGAGATTTTCCGGGGCGCGTCTTTTCGGAACCCCCGCTCGGTCCCCTGCTAGACTGCCCCACCGTGCGTTTCACCACCTTGCTAGCTTGTTCGGCGCTGTTCGGGCTCCTGGCACCGCTCCCGGTCCTCAGGAGCGCCCAGGCCGAGGGCACCGCGACCCGTGCCGACGTGATGCCGGTGAAGGACATCAAGCCCGGCATGAAGGGCTACGGCCTCACCGTGTTCGAGGGCACCAAGCCCGAGAAGTTCGACGTCGAGGTGATCGACGTGCTGAAGAACTTCCGGCCCCGGCAGGAGCTGATCCTGGTCAAGACCAAGCACCCCCGCCTCGAGGTGGTCAAGGTCGTCGCCGGCATGAGCGGCAGCCCCATCTACGTCAACGGCAAAATGATCGGCGCCTACGCCTACGGCTGGACCTTCGGCAAGGAGCCGGTCGCCGGCGTGACGCCGATCCGCAACATGCTCGACGAGATGGAGCGACCGCTGCCGAAGACCATCGACGGCTGGCCGATCCACGCGCTGCCGCGCGCCGACAAAGCCAAGCAGAAGCACGCCTCCCGCGGGTCGAGCCAGAACCGCTTTGCCGGCAGCCTCGCCGACTACGACGTGGGCGCGCACGCCAAGCAGATGGCGAAGCGCCAGCAGAAGGCCCACGGTGGCTCGGGCTCGGCCACGCCGGTCTCGACGCCGATCATGATCGGCGGCATGACCAGCGGAGCCGTCGAGCTCGCCAAGGAGCTGCTCTCGCCGCTGGGGCTCGAGCCGCTGCAAGCCGGCGGCGGGGGTGAGATCGAGAAGGACGCGCCGACCAAATACGTGGACGGCGGTGCCATCGGCGTCGAGCTGATCCGCGGCGACATGAGCGCGCAGGGGCTCGGCACGGTGACGCGCGTCGAGGGCGACAAGCTCGTGGCGTTCGGGCACCCGATGATGGAGTCCGGGGTTACCGCGCTGCCCACCGCCATCGGCCGCGTGCTGTGGTTCCTCGCCAGCGACATGCGCTCGTTCAAGATCGGCATGCCGGTGCGGCCAGTGGGGGCGCTGGTCGCCGACCGCCAGGCCAGCATCGTGGTCTCGCACTCGGCCAAGGCCCCGGTCATCCCGGTCAAGATGAAGATCAAGGGCGTCCCCGGCGCGCCCGACCAGGAGTGGAATTTCGAGGTCGCGCACGAGAAGTTCATGACCCCGGCGTTCCTGGCCATCTCGCTCGGCAGCGCGCTGCAAGCGACGGCGAACGAGAAGCAGGACGTGAGCTGGACCGCGAAGAGCAAGCTCCGCGTGAAGGGTCACGGGACCATCGCCCTCGAAGACTTCGGCGTGAGCATCGGCGGCACGCCCGACCCCGGCGAGTTCATCCGCTCGAACCTGTCCCGCGCGGTGGGCAGCTTGCTCAACAACACCTGGGAGCCGGTGATCATCGAAGGCGCGGAGATGGAGATCGAGCTCAAGTACGCGCGCGAGATCCTGCGCTTGCGCGGCGCCGAGCTCCTCGATCCCGAGGTGGACGCCGGCGAGAGCGCGCGCATCAAGCTGACCCTCGTCCCCTACACGGGCAAGCCGATCACGAAGGTCGTCAGCGTGCCGCTCGGCAAGCACCTGGCCGGTCGGACCGTCTCGCTGGAGATCGGGCCCGGCTACCTCCAGCGCAAGGAGCTCGCGGATCCGGAGAACGTCCCGGAGCTGGTGAGCAACCTCCAGAACCCGCTCTTCCCGGTGAAGAGCATCGTGGTCTCGTACCAGGATCAGGACGGCGCGGTCGCTTACAGGGGTCGCGTCGCCAAGCACCTGCCCCCCGGCGCGCTGGACGCCATCCGGCCCACGACCACCTCGGTCGCTCCCGACTCGTTCCGCTCCGAGACCCGGACGGTGATTCCGCTGGGCGAGTTCATGGTCGGGCAGGACCGCGTGGACGTCGTCGTCAAACCGATCTTGCGCTGAGATTGCTGCTCCGAAGACCCGTGAAACACGATGGAAGGTAAGGACACGGCCGTGGCTTTTCAGATGAATCCTTGGGCAAAGAACACCGCTCGCCGACTCACGGCGTTTTGCATGTGCGCCGGCGCGCTGCTGTCGGCGTCAGGCGCCGCTGCCGTGGGAACGCGCACCTTCCAGCTCGACAAGGGCGAGGATTTCAAGGGCGGGGACCTGAAGGGAGTTGCCATCGACTCGAGCGGCAAGGTCCGCGCGGGTCTCTCCCTGGGCGCGAGCGCCGTGACGGAGGCCTCGGCGATCTGGGCGGTGCTGCCCGAGAAAGACGGCGGCTTCCTGCTCGGCACCGGCAACGAGGGCAAGCTGCTCCGCCTCAAGGCCGGCAAGGTCAGCACCGTGGCCGAGACCAAGGCCTTGGTCATCACCTCGCTGGTGGAGGCCTGGGGCGGCACGGTGGTCATGGGCACGATGCCCGACGGCAAGCTGATGAAGCTCGACCGCGGCAAGGTCACCGACCTGGTCAGCATCAAGGGCGTGGAGCACATCTGGAGCGTGGCCTTCGACAAGAAGTCGAACAGCGTCTTCGCCGCCACCGGCCCCGAGGGCAAGCTCTACCGCGTCGATCAGACCGGCACGGCGCAGGTCTACTTCGACGCGGCCGAGCAGCACTTGATGAGCGTTGCGGTGGCCCCGGACGGCACGGTCTACGCCGGCGCCAGCGACAAGGCGAAGCTCTACAAGATCACCGGGCCCGGCCGCGGCAGCGTCATGCACGACTTCGGACGCACGGAGGTCAGGGCGATCAGCGTGAGCGCGAAGGGCGAGGTCTACGCCATCGCGAACGAGATCCAGTCGGGCGCTTACGCGCCTCCGCGGCGCTCACAGCCGACCCCCGAGGCGGCCGGGCCCACCGCCAAGCCGCCGAAGACTCGCGGCAAGGGCGTGCTGGTGAGCTTCGAGGCCGACGGCACCCCGGACATCCTGCTCGACGAGAAGGAAGAGCACTTCACCAGCCTGGCGCTGGGCGACGACGGCAAGCCCTACGTCGGCACGGGCGCCGAGGGGCGCGTCTACACCGTGGACGACGCCCACAACTCGGTGCTGGTCGCCGACACCGAGGAGCGGATGATCGGCGCGCTGGCGCTCTCCGGTAAGAACAAGTTCGTGGCTGCGAGCGATCCGGCCGTGTTTCACCCGGTGCGCGGCGTCGGCGGCACCGACAGCGTCTGGACCAGCAAGGTGCTCGACGCCGGGATCCGCGCCAAGTGGGGCAGGATGAGCTGGGTCACCACCGGGGCGATCGAGGTCTCCACCCGCAGCGGGAACACCAAGGAGCCGGACGACACCTGGAGCGCCTGGGGCAAGGGCCTCGGAGCGCCCGGGCCGGTGGACGCGCCCACCGCGCGCTACCTCCAGGTGCGCGCCCGCTGGAACAAGGACGCCGGTGCGGTGCTGTCGGAGCTGAGCATCCCGTTCGTCACCGACAACCTGCGTGCCGTCATCACCAGCGTGGACGCCGGCACCAAGTCGTCGGACAAAGGCGGCGAGAGCGTGCCGCAGTCCGGCGGTCCGGTGGACGGCAGCGCCAGCAGCAAGGTTTCGCTGTCCTGGAAGGTGGACAACCCGGACAAGGACAAGCTGCGCTACAAGGTCGAGTACCGGCTCGTCGGGACCACGACCTGGTACGACCTGCTCAAACCCAAGGAGAAGCTCACCAGCGAGAGCTACTCGTGGGAAACGTCGGATCTGCCGGAAGGCGAGTATCGCGTGCGGGTCACCGCCAGCGACGAGCTGTCGAACCCGCCCGGGCGCGTGCGCAAGCACACGCTGGAGAGCGGCGTCGTCTTGGTGGACAACACTCCGCCGCGCATCGAAGGTCTGGCCGTCACCGGACGGCGGGTCAAGGGTCGCGCCATCGACGGCGTCGGTCCCATCAAGCGCATCGAGATCAGCGTGGCCGGGTCCGACGAGTGGTACCCCTTCGAGCCGAAGGACGGCATCTTCGACGAGCAGAGCGAGGACTTCGAGGCGGACATCTCGAGCTTCGCGCCGCAGGGGGCAGCGTTGGTCAGCGTCCGCGTCTACGATCAGGCCAGCAACTTCGTCGTCCGCAGCGTCTCGCTCAAGTAGGCCGCCGCCGGCGGTCCCGTGACACCGCTGTCATGGGGTAGGGAAAGAGGCGCAGCTGCCGCCGCAGCTTTTTCCGTGCGGCACGCGGCATGCTCCACGCGGTCCTGCTACATTCCCAGGGCGTCCCTCGATGGGTCACCTCCTTCGCTCCTTGCTGGTCATCGCCGCGCTCGGCTCGCTCGCCGCCCTTTCGGTCGTGAGCTGCACGGCCGTGGACGAGCAGGCCGCCGGGGGAGCTGGGGGCAGCTGCGTGGGGCCGTCCTGCAACCCCGAGGACGCGGGCCGCGACCAGATCGTCGCCGACGTGCCGGTGCCGGACAGCGCTCCAGACGCCAAGCCTTCGAGCGTGAGCCCGCTGTGCGGAAGCGGGTGCCTGCCCGACGACGCGGATGCTCCGGAGTGCGCCGCGAGCCCCGGTGAGGAGCCTCCGAGCGGCGACGACGCGGGCGACGCCGACCCCAGCGACCCCGACGCCGCGCTGACTCCGCCGGCGAAATACGCCTGCGTCGTGAAGAGCGTGAACGGCAAGCCGAGCGCCGAGTGCGCGCTCGCCGGAAGCGGCGAGAACGGAGCCCCGTGCGTGACCGAGGAGAGCTGCGCTCCTGGCCTCGCCTGCGTCAGCGACGGCACCACGGCCGCATGCCGTCAGTATTGCTGCGAGCAGACGACGACCTGCGCGACTGGGGCCTTCTGTGCCGAGCGCCCGCTGGCCGCTACGGCGGGGCAGCCGGCGCTGTCAGTTCCGGTGTGTGTGCCTGCGGACGATTGCAGCCTGGACGAGCCCTATCCCTGTCCGACGGGCAAGCAGTGCAAGTGCAAGAGTGGGACGGCCTGCGCCATCGTCAAGGAAGACGGCACCACCAGCTGCGTCGTGCCGGGCGCCGGACGCGCCGGCGAAGCCTGCCCCTGCGCCGCCGGCTACGTGTGCTCCAAGTCCACCAACACCTGCCTCAAGCTGTGCTCGACCACCGCGGTCAAGACCGAGTGCGGCACCGGCAAGTGCCTCAGCGTGGCGGGGCTACCGACTGGGTTCGGCGTGTGCGGGCTGGGCAGCCTCGACGGCGGCTGAGCTCAGTCAGACCTGGCTCGCCCGCTTCGCCGCCCTCACGGCCAGTCGCACGGTGCTGGGCGGTGCGATGCGCTCGCCGCCTTCGAGCTGCGCGTTCAGCTCCGCTCCCAAGAGCAGCGCGGCGCACCAGATCCAGAGCCAGGCCAGCGCGATGGCCACCGCCGCGAGGCTGCCGTAGAAGACCGCGAAGCTCTGCAGGGTCCGCGCGTAGTAGCCGAATGCGCTCGACGCCAGGCCACCGATGGCCACGGTCACCACCGTACCGGGCCAGATGCGCCGATTCAGCCCCGGACGATCGACCGCGATGCGGAAGAACGCGGCGAGTGCCAAGGTGGCGCCGAGCAGCGCCACCACGATGCTCACGAGCCGCTCCGCCGGCCCCACCAGCTGCTCGCCGGTGCGCAAGAAGCCGAGCATCTTGGAGGGGCCTCCGGCGATGGCCACGGCCAGCACGGTGATCCCGGCGAACAAGAGATTGGTCACCAGCACGCAGGCGACGGCGATCAGTCGCTTCTTCCACCACGCGCGGCGCTTCGCGCGCACCGCGCGCTCGAACACGCTCATCAGCATGTAGAAGGCGTTCGAGGCCATCCACAGCGAGCCCAGCACGGCGAACGGGGCCACGGCCCCGCCGGAGAAGCGTTGGAAGTTCTTCTGCACGATCTCGTGGATCTCCAGCGGAGTCAGGTTCATGTACAAGGACATGATGTCCAGGGCGTCTCGGCTCTGGCCCAGAAGGTTGGCCGCGAGCCACCCCGCCAGCGCCAGCATGGGGATGGCGGCCAGGAACAGGTTGAACGCCATCGCGCTGGCGACGCGCCCGGCGCTGTGGCGCGCCATGCCCTTCCAGAGCGAATACAGCCCACGTCGCGCCGGCCCCCGGTCGCAGAAATCGACCACGGCTTGCTCGGCGCGCCGCACCAGTTCGTCGGTCTTCGAGCTCAGGCGTTTCATGGCTCGGGGCTTGCTCGGTCGGGAATCATCGCATACGAAGCCCCCGTGGCGGTACATCAGGAGACGATCGAGGTTCGCACGACTGGCCGCGGCTTTTCCGACCTGACCCGCTCGGTGCAGGCGGTCGTGGATGCCAGCAAGGTCCAGCTGGGGTTGTGCACGGTGTTCGTGCAGCACACCTCGGCCAGCCTGGTGATCCAGGAGAACGCCGACCCCGACGTGCTCGTGGACCTCGGGGCGTGGCTGAGCGAGCTCGCGCCGGAGTCGCGCCGCTGGGTCCACGACGCCGAGGGCTCGGATGACATGCCGGCTCACGCGCGCTCCGCCGTCACCAAGACCTCGGAGAGCATCCCGGTGCGCGATGGCCGGCTGGCCTTCGGCACCTGGCAAGCGCTCTACCTGTGGGAACACCGCTCCCGTCCCCACACGCGGCGCCTCGTAGTCCACGTCGCGGGGGAGTGATGCAGACACCTCCGACCCCTGCTGCCTTCGAGCCCGAGTTCCTGGCGGACCTCCCCTACGACCCGACGGTGCTGCTGTTCGATCGGCTCTTGGCGGTGGACGCCGAGCAGAATCGAGTGATCTGCCGCATGCCGACGGATCGGCCGATCCCGTTCATGGTCGACCAGCGCGCCCACCCCGAGAGACACCCGCGTCACGTGGCGGGCGCGGCGATGATCCATGCCACGGGCATGCTGGGCTTCGTACACGCCTACTACCTGCTCGGCCTCCGGCACCGGGAGGGCTGGATCGGCTATGGCACCCACATCCACGGCGCGACCTTCCGCAAGCTGGTCCCGCCAGGCGCTCCCATCGAGTGCTCCTGCACCGCCACGAAGGTCCGCCTCGGGCGCTCGCGCCACATCGTGCGCTACCTGTTCGAATTCGTGCACGACGGCGACGTCTGTTACACCGGCGACCAGAGCGCGGTGTGGTCGCGGGTCAGCGGCTGACGTAGACTCCCGCGCCGTGCGACCCAAGCGCCCGCCGCAACGCCTGCCGACCCGCCTGCGCCGCAACGCCGGCGCATTCCTCGTGGACAACTTCTTCCGCGGGCTCTCCCGCGTCGGGAAGCTCCATCCGCAGGCCAAGCCGGAGCGCCACGACGTCGAGGTGATTCGCGACGTCCCCTACGACGACAC